>NZ_JANPJP010000031.1:0-7500 GCF_031425575.1 Phenylobacterium sp. | reverse complement strand
GTCTGCGAACTGTTCAACGCCATCGTGCGGGACGACCGCCACCAACAGGTGCGCCTGCTGACCTATGAGGAAATCTCCGAGCGCAGGTTCGGCAACTGGACCATGGGCCATGTGAGCATCGCCAAGCTCAACCCCGCCCTGTTGCTGAAATACTTCAAGCGCGTGGAGCTGGATCCCTTCGACTGCTCCGGCGCGGCGACCATGGCCCTGCTGGGGGAGATGGTGGCCACGGCCGCGATCCTCAACCGGCCAGAGTGACGGTGGGCTGAGGGGCCTCCACCAGATCGCCATAGGCGCGCCAGGTGGCCAGGCCGAGCCAGGGGAAGACGATCACCAGGGCCAGGAAGCCGGTGAGGAGGGTCGACAGGGTCAGGACTGCGATCAGCAGGGCCCAGACGATCATCGGTCCGAAATTCGCGGACACGGCGCGGAAACTGGTGATGGTGGCGGCGAAGACGCTGGTCCCGCGGTCCAGGAGCATGGGGGCGGAGATCACCACCAGGCCATAGGTGAGGAAGGCGATGGCCCCGCCGATCAGGGAGCCGACGATCAGCATGCGGTGACCCTCCGGCGTGGTGAGCGCGAAGGCCGCCAGGGTCTCCACCGTGCGGTAGATGACCCAGGTCGACAGGCCGTAGACGATCTGGGCGATCTGCAGCCAGAAGAAGAAGATCATCAGCAGGGCCAGGCCCAGGATGGCGACATCGCCCGAGAGCGCCCGGGGCACGAACAGCATGCGGGCCAGCGTCGGGCGCTCGCCACGGGCCAACAGGGCGCCGGCCTCGTAGAGCCCCATGGCCAGCATGGGCGCCACGAAGACAAAGCCGCAGGTCAGGGCGAAGACCCAGAAGGCGCCGCCTGTGGCCACGAAGCTCAGGGTCATCCCCAGACTGAAGGCCGTCAGCGCCAGGCCGTAGGCCAGCAGGGGCGGCCAGGCGCGCCAGAGATCCTTCCAGGCGCCCCCCAGCCAGCGGAACGGCGCGGCCATGCCGATACGCCTCACCCGCAGCAATCCGCCCGATGACGTCATGGTCCCTCCCCCGCACGTCGGCGTCGTTGCGCCGCGGCGCTCCCAGGGTCGGGTGTGGAGGGCCCCGGCCGCATTGCGCCAGATCAAAGCGCGTCATCGCACCGCGGTCCGTGCGCTCAAACTTGCGCCACCGGCGACATTCCTGCGTCCACTCGACGCTTTTCCGTCTCCGTTCCGACGTCCAAAGCTGCTAGGGAGCGGTCAAGACGGCCGGGCTGGCCGCAGCCGCCCGGCTGGGCGGGAGTTTCGGGAGGGACGTGAGGGCCGATGGCCGCACCAGGCATCGCCATTCGAGGACAACGGAGCCTGCTGCGGCAGATCCGCGAGGCCCTGGCCGGCGGCGGGCCCGCGCAGTCACGCCTGGACATGGTGGTGCGCATCATCGCGCGCTCGATGGTGGCCGAGGTCTGCTCGCTCTACATGCGCGGCGGCGCCAACGACATGGAGCTGTTCGCCACCGAGGGCCTGGACCCCACCGCCGTCCACGTCACCCGCCTGAAACCCGGCGAGGGCCTGGTCGGCGAGATCCTGCGCCTGGGCCGGCCGCTGAACCTGTCGGACGCGCCAAACCACCCGGCCTTCTCCTACCGCCCTGAAACGGGCGAAGACCCCTTCCACGCCTTCATGGGGGTGCCCCTGCTGCGCGGCGGGCGGGTGATCGGCGTGCTGGTGGTCCAGAACCGCACCGAGCGGGTCTATTCCGACGACGAGGTCGAGGACCTTCAGATCGTCGCCATGGTGCTGGCCGAGATGGTGGCCAGCAGCGAGCTGGCCAGCGAAGGCGCGCTGAAGAACGCAGAGCTGGTGCCCCACCGCCCCGAGCGGCTGAAGGGCGCCAAGTTCGCCGACGGCCTGGCGCTGGGCGTCGTGGTCCTGCACGAGCCGCCGGTGGCGACCTCCAAGCTGCTGAGCGACGACGTGGCGGCCGAGGAGATCCGGCTATCCACCGCGGTCGCCAGCCTGCAGGCCCAGATCGACCAGATGCTGGACGGCCAGCACGGGCTGGTTGAAGCCAGTTATGAGGTGCTCGACACCTACCGGATGTTCGCCCATGACCGCGGCTGGAACCGCAGCCTGGAGGACGCGGTGCGCAACGGCCTGACCGCCGAGGCGGCGGTGGAGCGGGTGCGTTCCGAGCACCGCGCCCGCCTGGGCCAGGCCCGCGACCCCTATCTGCGCGAACGGCTGCACGACCTGGAAGACCTCAACGACCGGCTGCTGCGCCACCTCTCGGGAGAAGGTCACAAGACCCGCGACCTGCCCCAGGGCGCTATCCTGATCGCCCGCAACCTCGGCCCCGCCGACCTGCTGGAATACGACCGCACCAAGCTGAAGGGCCTGCTGCTGGAGGAGGGCTCCGCGGCGAGCCACGCGGCCATCGTGGCGCGCGCCCTGGACATCCCCTGCGTGGGGCGGCTGGCGGGCCTGCGGGACAAGGTGTCGGAGGGCGACACCGTCATCGTCGACGCCGAGACCGGCGAGGCCTATCTGCGGCCCCGGCCCGACGTCATCAAGGCGCTGCAGGCCAGGCTGGAGGTTCGCACCCAGCGGCGGGCGGAATTCGCCAAGCTGCGGGACACCCCGGCCTTCACCCGCGACGGCGCCAAGATCACCCTGCTGATGAACGCGGGGTTGGACGTTGACCTGGACATCCTGGCTGAGACGGGGGCGGAGGGCATCGGCCTGTTCCGCACCGAGTTCCAGTTCATGGTGGCCGAGGAGATGCCGCGCTTCAACGCCCAGACGGCCCTATACAGCCGGGTGATGGACGCGGCCGGCGACCTGGCGGTGACCTTCCGGACGCTCGACCTGGGCGGGGACAAGGTGCTGCCCTATCTGGAGGCCGAACGGGAGGACAATCCGGCCCTCGGCTGGCGGGCGATCCGCATGGGGCTGGATAGGCCGGCCCTGCTGCGGCTGCAGCTGCGGGCGCTGATCGCCGCGGCCAGAGGCCGGCCGCTGCGGATCATGTTCCCCCTGGTTGCCAATGTGGACGAATTCCGGGCCGCGCGCGCCCTGGTGGACCACGAGATCGCCTGGGCCCAGCGGCGGGGCCGCGCGGCGCCCTCACGGCTGGAGGTGGGGGCGATGATCGAGGCGCCATCGCTGATCTGGCACCTGGACGCCCTGCTGCCGATGACCGACTTCGTCAGCGTCGGGACCAACGACCTGATGCAGTACCTGTTTGCGGCCGACCGCGGGAACCCCAGGGTGGCCGATCGCTACGACTTCCTGTCCCCGCCGGCGCTGCGGGCCCTGCAGCAGATCCAGCAGGCCTGCGCCGAAACCGGCACCCCGGTCTCGGTCTGCGGCGAGATGGCGGGCAGGCCCCTGGAGGCCTTCGTCCTGGTGGCGCTTGGCTTCGAGCGGCTGTCCATGCCGCCGGCCGGCCTGGGTCCGGTCAAGCAGATGGTGCTGTCCTGCGACCGCGAGGCGGCGCGGCGCGGGGTTTCGGCCCTGATCAAGAGCTCGGCGGGCTCGATCCGCAACGAGATCGAGACCCTGGCGCGCAAGACCTCCGTCGCCATCTAGACGCGCGACGCGACGCGGGTTTAGGCTCTCCCCTCCCGTTGGAGGACTCATTCGTGGCCACAGACAGCTGACCGGGCGGCGCGCCCAGCGCGCCTCGCTTTCCCCCGATCTTTGCTCTCAATCGAGCCCGCGCCCGTGCGCGCCGGCTCGCACCCCGGATATTCCATGACCCAATCCCACACCCCGGCGCCCGCGGGCGCGACTCCGTATGCCGATCTCAACGGCGTGCTCGACCAGCTCGTGGCCCGCGCCAGAGCCGTGCTCGGCGATAACTTCGTGGGCGCCTATCTGCAGGGCTCCTTCGCGGTGGGCGACGCCGACGAACAGAGCGACGTCGATTTCCTGATTGTCACCGCTCGCGACGTGACGCTCGCGGAATAGCCGGCGCTGCAGGCCATGCACGCCGAACTCTTCACGCTGCCCTCGCCTTGGGCGCAGCATCTGGAGGGCTCCTACGTCCCGGCCACGATCCTTCGGCGCTGGAGCCTCGAGCCGCGCGATCCCCCGGAGGAGCCGCGCCCGCCCGGCTGGGCCGACCCCGGCATGGCCGACATGCCGGCCCGGGCCTATCCGTTCCTCTATCTCGACAACGGCGCCAGCCGCTTGGTGCGGTCCGAGCACGACAACAGCCTGCTGGTGCGCTGGTGTCTGCGGGAGAAGGGCGTGGTGCTGGCCGGACCCACGCCCGCCGAGCTGGTGGACCCCGTGGCGCCCGACGCCCTGCGGGCGGAGATCCGCACCCTGTTCCGCCGGGTGACGACACTCTGGCTGGGCGGGGCCATTCCCATCGACGCCAACTGGCTGCAGGCCTTCATCGTCACCCAGTACTGCCGGATGCTGCACAGCCTGGAGACCGGCGCCGTGACCTCGAAAAAGGCCGCCAGCGCCTGGGCCAAGGGGCGGCTCGATGCAAATTGGGCGGGGCTGATCGACCGGTCGTGGACCATCGGGCGATCGGTGCTGGCCCACAAGCTGGCGCCCGCCGATCCGCAGGCGGTGACAGAGACCCTGGCCTTCATCCGCTACGCCGTGAAGTGGGAGGCGATGGCGGGGTCCGCCGCCAAGGGCGCGCACGGCGCCTCGCGGCCCCGCTGGCAGGACGCCGGCGGGCGCACGCGCGGTGGCCAGTCGGCGCCCTCCCCCATCCGGCCAGGTGGACGGGGGCGGCGGGGTTAGCCGGCGGCGGGAGGTCCGGGCGGCGCCGGGAACGCCAGGGGCGCCACGGCGGCCCCCGGCGATCCGGCCACGGCGGCGCGATAAATCGCGTCGCCGACCGGGCTGTAGGTGATCGCCTCCGTCACCAGCAGGGAGCCGAGCATCGCAGCGACGCCCCAGCTCCAGGCCGGATGCGCGCGGCCACTGCGACGCTTGTCGAACCACATGCCCACCAGGGGGAAGATCAGGCACACCGCAAAGGTGGCCTCCCAGGCCCAGGGCGCGAGTAGGGGCATAGGCAGCAATCGCCCGAAGCCTGGGCCGAGCAAGATCGACATCGCGCAAAAATGCAGGCGCCGGTGCCAATCGGTCTGGCGGCGCATCAGGATCGCCGCGATGGTCAGGCCGGCGAAGGTGAGCAAGGATACCGGGTCGAAGATCAGAAATTGCTGGGGCCGGAAGAAGAACGGCACGCCGCCGCGACGCACGATGGCGATCGTCACCGCCACCCCGAGGATCAGCATGGGCACGACCCAGGCCGCGGCGATCCAGCCAAGCCGGCGGTGCAAGGCAATGCGGCCCGTCGCCGCCAGGACATTCTGGAGCAGGTAGATCACCAGCCAGCCCATGAAGACGACCGCGTGGGCATGGACGAGCAGTGGGGCGGAGAAGCTTGAGCGCCCCATCGCCAATTGGACTGAGAACCCAGCGACGATCACCAGGGCCATTGCGGCGGCGCCGTAGAGGAAAAAGCCCTCGTCCCGACCGACTGGCGCCGGTGCGCCATCAGAAACTGCAGCCATCTCATCCCCCCCGGGACGCTGTCACGCCGGCCGATCAACCCGGGCGGCTGCCGAGACTGTCGCAGCTTGTCGCCCCTCCGCCAAGCCTCGGAGAACCTTGTTCCATGAAATTATCCGACGGCGACGATCTCCACCTCGGCGCCCGCCAGCATAGCGGTGTCGCCGACGGACTTGCCCATCAGGGCTCGTGCCAGAGGGGAGACGTGAGACACCGTGCCCTGAGCCGGGTCGGCCTCGTCCTCGCCGACGATGCGGAAGGTCTGGCGGCGGCCGTCCTCGCGGTCGATGGTGACGCCGCCCCCGAAGCGGACGGTGTCGGTGTCATCACTGGGCTCGATAAGCTGAGCGTTGGCGCGGCGGGCGGAATAGTAGCGCAGGTCGCGGGTGGCCCTGGCCATGGCGGTGCGGTCGGCCTCGATGCCGCCGGCGTGCTGGGCCGCCGCATAGTCGGCGCGCGCCTGGGCCAGGGCCGCCTCGATGAAGGCCAGGCCTTCCGGCGTCACCAGGTTCGGGTGCGGTGAGATCGGGCGGTCGGGAAGGTCGGCGGCGGTGGCCTCCGCATCCCCTTCCTTGGTGAACGCAACGCTCATGGAGATTCCTTCAAGGTCCTGAGCGTCTAACGCGCCAGGGTGGGCTTCAGCTCTCGACCTTGAAGGTCAGGCCCGCCTTGTCCGACAGCCGCGTCACCAGCCGGTCGCCCAGGGCCGCGCCGGGCGTCCAGATACCGCCCGCCACATCGGGGGCGTTCACGAGGGTGATGGCGGTCTCGGCGATGATCTTGGAGGTGGAGCCGTAGCCCGGATCCTTGTCGCCATAGACCGAAACCTGAACCTTGCGGCCGTCGGGGGCGATACCGATGAACAGGCAGTCGTAGAAGCCAGCCTCCCGCTCGGCCTTGCTCGGTCCCTCGCCCGGCTGCGGACCGCCCTCGGCGGGCATATCGGCGAAGGCGGCAGGCGCCTTCGGATCGATGATCGACATCTCGTCATAGACGAAGTCGGTCCCGTAGGGGTGGCCCTGCAGCAGGTTGGAGCGGTGGACGTTCTTGGTGTTGATCGCCGCCATCATGAAGGGACCGACGTCTGCGCCGACGTCCGGGTCGTGCTCCTGCTTGTTCCCCGCAGGCTGGGCCGGGCCGGTGAAGCCGGGCGTCAGAGCGAAAGGGTTGATCATCAGGGCGAACAGGCTCGGGTCCTTCTGCAGCGCCGCCATAGTGGCGCGGCCCGAGGCCGCCGTACCGCCCGACAGGCCACCCAGCATCCTGCGCATCCGGCCCTTCACCCGGGGGACCATGGCGCCGAGTTTTTCCTTGGCGGTCTTCTGGGTGAAGTAGACGCCAAGCTCGAAGGGAATGGAGTCAAAGCCGCAGGAGAACAGGATGCGCGCGCCGCTCTGCTTGGCGGCGGCCTCGTGCTTGCTGATCATCTCGGCCATCCAGTTGGGCTCGCCTGAGAGGTCGAGATAGTCGGTCCCCTGGGCGGCGCACTCAGCCACCAGGTCCGAGCCGTAGAGCTGGTAGGGGCCGACCGTGGTGAGGATCGCCTTGGCGCGGGAGACCATGGCCTTCACCGAGGCCGGGTCCGACGCGTCGGCCACGATCAGGGGGGTGTCCTTGGGCGCGCCGATCTCGTCGCGGACGGCGGCCAGCTTGTCGGCCGAGCGGCCGGCCATGGCCCATTTCACGTCGCCGCCGACGCCGTAGGTCTGGGCAAGGTACTCAGCCACCAGGCGTCCGGTGAAGCCGGTGGCGCCATAGACGATGATGTCGAATTCGGCCTTGGGGTTCATGATGACGCCCTCCCTCTTGAGTTGGCGCGGACCCTGCCGCGATTGAGGCTAGCGCGCAATTGTTGAGGGCCTGTGGCGCCCAGACCGCTCCCCCCTCCGCTCATCCCCGCGAAAGCGGGGACCCAGGTGTTTTTGGTTTGTTGGCTCTGACCCGCGCCAGGCTTTCAGAACGGAGAAAGAGCCTGGGTCCCC
>NZ_JANPJP010000030.1:0-19782 GCF_031425575.1 Phenylobacterium sp. | reverse complement strand
ATGTCCGTCGGGTCCATGAGCATCTTCGCCCACTCGATCCGCTCGGCAAGCGTCTGGTCCTTGCCTGCCAGCAGGCCGGCGATTGTCTGGCGTTGGAAGTTGAACACCCCGGCCTGCTGCTTCAGCCGCTTGAAGATCAGGTGCGGGTGCATCTCGCTGTGATCGGCGAGCACGATGACATGCTCGCGCTCGGCGACGACCGGATCGGGCTTGGCCGGCTCGATCACGATCGGCGCGTAGTGACCTTCGGCTTCCTGGAGCGAGGAGTGGCTGTGATACCAGTAGGTCCCCGACTGGATGACCGGGAACTCGTAGACGAACGTCTCCCCGGGCGGGATGCCGGGGAAGCTCACGCCGGGCACGCCATCCATCTGAAACGGGACGAGGAGGCCATGCCAGTGGATGGAGCTCTCTTCGTCCAGGGTGTTGGTCACCGAAATCCGCGCGCGCTGACCTTCCCGCAGCCGCAGGAGCGGACCAGGGACTGTGCCGTTGATGGTCACCGCATGCTGCGACTTGCCGTCGATGGTGACCGGCGTGTGGCCGATTGTGAGCTTGATGTCCTCACCCGACAGCGTCGGCAGGGTTGAGACCAGCCCCGGAGAAGCGCTGAGCGCCCAGCTGGGAAGAAGCGCGCTGATGGCCGCGCCGCCGCCCAGCAGGGCGGCGCCGCGCAAGAGCGAGCGGCGATCAAAGTCTGGTAGGCGGCGGGGCATGAAGAGGTCCTACGTCCTGAACTTCAACGGGGATGGGGCTTCCCCCGGCGGGAAGGTCAAGCGGCTTTCCACAGTGTAAACGCACTCAGGTGAACAACGGACGCAGCTTCTCACGCGCGGCGCCGCCCAAAGGCGCACCCCGAACCCTTCCACCAGAGCGTTTCGCAGAGGTTGGTGCGCCACGCGACGTCTTTGGCGTTGGCATGGAAGCATCTCCAGATTCGAGTCGGCGACGGCGGTCTCGGGAGCACGAGCATCGTCGCCTACGACTTCCACGGCAGCATTCACCCAAATCTTGAAGCCTGGGCGAATGCTGGCTGAAGCGCGCCTAGACTTTCTCATCGTGCTGCGTGGATACGACGGCGCACCGTTTTCAAGGCGGTCTCATCTACTCTCGAATGATCGAAATCGAGGGTCGTGTGCTTGCGCCTGACAGTTTGGCCGGCCAGCGGATGCGCATCTGGCTAGACCAACCTGAGAGCTGGCACTTCAGCCGAAGTGAGCCGCCCCAGATCGGCGACATCTAGGATCGGGCGGGAGAGCGTCCAGGGGGCGGTCTGGAGACCACGATCAACATTCCCAAAGATTGGCTCACAGCGCTATTTGCCTAAGCACAGTCTGGCGCAATCTCAGGCTGACGGGAGGGCCTGCGAGAGGAGCTTGCGAGCGCGGTAGACGCGGGTCTCGACGCTCTTGGCGCTTATCCCGAGAATTTCGCCGGCACCATCCCGAGCCCGCAAGCCTGAACGAGACGCGGAAGAAAGCGGATCGCCTAACCGCCGTTCTTACGGAGATACTCGCGCAGGTCGGCGATGCCCTTGGTGTTCTCGTCGATGGTCATCTGCGCGAGGCGTTTGGCTGATGGGTCAGAGCCGTGCATCAATTCGACCTTGGCCATATCTATGGCGCCTTGGCGATGGGCGATCATTTTACGGGCGTAGGTTACGTCAACGGTCGGTCCATTCGCGGCCATCATCGCGTGGTCCATGGTCTTCATAGAACTCATGAAGCCGGTCATGGCCATCTTCATGTGGGACCCCATCGCCATCTTGCCGTGGTCCATGCTCTCCATCTTTGAATGGTCCATGCCCTCCATCTTGGAATGGTCCATGCCTTTCATCTTGGAATGATCCATTTCCGCCGGCGGGTGCGCCAACGCGGAGCCTGCGCCCAGAGCGAAGGCAGAACTCGCCGCAATGAGTATGAGGTTTCGTTGCATCTGTAGGTCCGATCTGTGCGGCTTCTTAGCCGGCGCGATTTAGTCGTGCCGCGACGCCTTTCCTACAAGCAGGGCTGACCATAATTGGTTGCTTCACTGAAGCTTAGCGGGTCCGCTCAAGCAGCGCGATCAACTCAGACGCCTTCTGGCGCTGCTGCTCGGTGTCACCGCTGACAATGGCGCTCTCGATGCAATGGTCGAGATGGGCTTTCAGCATCTCGCTTTCCACCTTCGCCAGCGCCGCGCGCACGGCCTGGATCTGGGTCAAGACGTCGATGCAGTAGCGGTCATCTTCGACCATGCGTGAGATGCCGCGCACCTGACCCTCGATCCGGTTCAGCCGGTTCAGCAGCTTGGGTTTGTTGTCCTGGATCAATGTCGGTCCTCCGTACGTTCCACATATACCCCCGGAGGGCATGGGTTGAAATACCCTATAGGGGTATATAAATGTCCCTCAGCGCCGGGCAGGCGTCCAGCAAAGAGGCTTGCGATGAGTTCCGATCATCAACACCACGCGCACCCCCAATCCGCTGAACCGGGCTCAAAGGTGATCGATCCTGTGTGTGGGATGACGGTTGATCCTTTGACGACGCCCCATCACGCCGCCCACGGCGGGCACGACTTCCACTTCTGCTCCGCCGGATGCCGCACCAAGTTCCAGGCCGATCCGGTCCGTTACCTTGAGCCAACGGTCGCCGCGCAGCCGCCGGCGAACCCCGGCGCGATCTACACCTGCCCGATGCATCCCGAGATCCGCCAGGTTGGCCCAGGTTCCTGCCCGATCTGCGGCATGGCGCTGGAGCCGGAGACGATCACCGCCGACAGCGGTCCCAATCCTGAACTGGCTGATATGAGCAGGCGCTTCTGGGTCGGCCTCGTGCTGGCCGTGCCCGTGTTCGTCCTGGAGATGGGGGGACACCTGCCGGGCCTGATGGGATTGGTCAGCTCGCACACTTCGCACTGGATCCAATTCGCGCTGGCCACGCCGGTGGTGCTTTGGGCCGGCTGGCCCTTCTTCCAGCGTGGCTGGATGTCGCTCGTCACCCGTCATCTCAACATGTTCACGCTGATCGCCATGGGGGTCGGTGTCGCCTGGGTCTACAGCGTGGCCGCGGTGCTGGCGCCCGGGCTGTTCCCGCCGGCCTTCCGCGACATGTCCGGCGCCGTGCCGGTCTATTTCGAGGCCGCGGCGGTCATTACTGTGCTCGTGTTGCTGGGCCAGGTGCTGGAGCTTCGCGCCCGCGAGCAGACCTCCGGCGCCATCAAGGCTCTGCTCAACCTCGCGCCCAAGACCGCGCGCCGTATCCGCGATGACGGAACCGACGAGGAGGTTACCCTCGACCTCATTCAGGTCGGCGACCGCCTCCGCGTGCGGCCCGGCGAGAAGATCCCCGTGGACGGCGCCCTGACCGAAGGGCGGGCGTCGGTCGACGAGTCCCTGGTCACCGGGGAGTCCATGCCGGTGACCAAGGAGGCCGAAGGCAAGGTCATCGCCGGCTCCCTGAACAAGACAGGCTCATTCATCATGCGGGCCGAGAAAGTGGGCGCCGACACGCTGTTGTCGCGCATCGTCCAGATGGTCGCCGAGGCGCAGCGCAGCCGCGCTCCGATCCAGCGACTCGCGGACACGGTGGCGGGCTGGTTTGTGCCCGCAGTCATCGCCGTCGCCCTCATCGCGGGCTTGGCCTGGGCGCTGGTGGGTCCCGAACCGCGCTTCGCCTACGCCCTGGTGGCGGCGGTGTCGGTGCTGATCATCGCCTGCCCCTGCGCGCTCGGCTTGGCGACGCCTATGTCGATCATGGTCGGTGTCGGCCGCGGCGCTCGCGAGGGTGTGCTGATCAAGAACGCCGAAGCCCTCGAGCGCTTCGAGAAGGTGGACACCCTGGTGATCGACAAGACCGGCACCCTTACCGAGGGGCGACCGGCGGTCACTGCCATCAAGACGGTCGCGGGCCTCGAGGAAGGTGAACTCCTGCGGCTGGCGGCCAGCCTCGAGCGCGGCAGCGAGCATCCCCTCGCCGACGCCGTGCTGCGCGCGGCCAAGGACCGTGGCCTCTCGCTTTCGGAGGCAGCCGACTTCGACTCTCCAGTCGGCCGGGGCGTGATCGGCACTGTGGACGGCAAAAAGGTGGTGCTCGGCGGCGCGCCGCTGATGTCCGAGCAGGGCATCGATCTGGGCCTGTTGATGGCTGAGGCCGAGGCGCTGCGGCAGGATGGAACGACGGCCGTCTTCGCCGCGATCGACGGACGGCTGGCCGGTGTCCTCGGGATCGCTGACCCTATCAAGCCGACCTCGCTGGAGGCGGTGCGGGCGCTGCTGGCCGACGGCGTACGGCTGGTGATGATGACCGGCGACAACCGAACCACGGCTCTTGCCGTCGCCAGGAAGCTAGGCATCGAAGAGGTCGAGGCTGAGGTGCTGCCTCAGGACAAGGCCGCGGTCGTCCAAAAGCTGCGGGCCGAAGGCCGGGTCGTGGCCATGGCGGGTGATGGTGTCAATGACGCTCCGGCGCTGGCAGCCGCCGACGTCGGCGTCGCCATGGGCGCGGGGTCCGACGTGGCGATCGAGAGTGCGGGGGTGACCCTGCTGAAGGGCGATCTGCAGGGCCTGGTCCGCGCAAGGCACCTGTCTCGCATTGTGATGCGCAACATCCGCCAGAACCTGGTGTTCGCCTTCATCTACAACGTGGCCGGAGTCCCAGTCGCTGCAGGCGTGCTCTATCCGGTGTTCGGCTGGCTGCTGTCGCCCCAGATCGCCGCTGCGGCCATGGCGTTGTCGTCGGTGAGCGTCATCACAAACGCCTTGCGGCTTCGGGCCGTCAGGCTTTGAATGTGGTTTGGCTCCCCTCGGCGGCGACATTCGAATTGCGGCGCTCAGGACGGACGATCCCTATCTGTGGTCAATGGCTCTCGACCTGATGCCCTGCCTATGGCCTCGATCACAGCGGAGTCAGCCTTGGTGTGTGGGGCCACTGCACTCGCAGGGGAGAAACGTCGAGGTTTCTAGTCGCGAGATACGAACCCAAAACGCGGGTGCGCATGCGGGATGATGTGGATCATAGCGGAGTTTGCGAGCAGCTCTAAAGAAGACTGAAGATCGTCAATCTCAGGAGCTCAGAAAATGATCAAAACCATAAGCCTCTTCGGCGCCTTGGCTCTAGCGGTGAGCGTATCGGCATGTGCCACCACCAGCCCGCCCACCGCCGAGCAGCTCGCGTCGTGCCGGCAAATGCTCGACAGGATGGGAGAAGGCGCAACTCACAGCCACGGCGCCGAGAAAAGCGGCGGCGCGAACACGATGGGGATGACCCACGCGCAATGCCGACGCATGCTCGCCCGCTAAGGCTTCTCAGGCTTCGCCGGTTGCTCGCAGAGCGAGGTGTAAGGTGGAATGCGGATAAGCAGCCGCTTCCACGGTCAAGCATGCATGACCATGTGGCGGATCACCCTGGAGCTTTTTCGACTTTTGAGCTGTGCGGAAGCCGCGCGTGAATTTCTGCCTGAGCTTTCGACAGCGGCGACCACAGCCGGTCTTGCGACGCCGTAACACCATGGGCCGGCAGCACCTCGACGCCATCGCGGGGAGTATCGCCGATCTCCTGGCGCTGAGGTGTGAGTTATCCGGGCTCGTGAACAACTGCAGCCGGGATCCCGTCGGCAACTGCAGGATCATCGAAGCCGTGTCACCCGCGTCGGTAGGCGGAGCACGACCGAATTAAATCACTGCAGAAGCGATTTGGATTTTGATGGGTGGTTGACCAAATTGGCCAACTTTCCCTTATTTTTCAATACGGCCTGGCGGAGAGGGTGTCTGGCGTACTTGCTCCGCTATCCTATTGTTTTATAATACTTGTTTGTTGATGAATTGCCTACTCCCCCACATTATCCCCAACATTTTCCGGGCGAGCGTCGGCGAGCAATAGCGGCTCAGGCCGGTTGTCGGTGACAATTTCCACAGGCCCGACCTCCTTCGCCAAAGTGGGGCGCAACCGCAGTTCAATCCACTCTGCGTATGTGCTTGGACGTATGAAAGCCTGCGTATTGATCGTGGAGGTAAGCTCGGCCTCCAACCTCACGTCCTGAGTAGGACGGCCCCAGCCGCGATCAAGTATCTCCCGCGCCGCCGCCACGCGTGCCGCCGCAGGCGCTCGCCTATTCGACATGATCGAGGTCAGCGTTTCCAGCGCCGCCACGGTCTTGTCCCGCGCAGCCTGAACCAAGTCGTCGTTCTTTTTTGGGCGGCCACCGGGATTGCCGGATATTCCGCTGGCAAACTTAGTCATGCCTGTTTTCCGTCTGATATGAGGCGGTCGCCCCTGTTGAATCTGCGGCCAAGTTGGGCCGCGCTACCGTCGGCAGTTTGTTATCATCACCACAGCCGGTGGTTCTCACGTATGAATTCATCGCAAGGAACGTCAGGCCGACAATAGCGGCGGCGACCAAAATTTCGGGGAAGCGCACATGTTTTGGGAACTATTGATGGCGTGGGCCTTCATGGGCTTTGTGCTTTTTAGGCTTTTCAGCGTCGAAGATTTAATCCGAAAAGAGCTACAGTCTCAGACGCGACAACTAAGCGATGATCTCAGTGACATTAAGCGGCGGCTCAATAAACTCGATAAAATCGAGGGGCTCGCCGAGAAGCTCGATAAGATTGAGTACAAACTGATCAAACTCAGTTAGCTAGAGGCGAGCCGAGACCATGGGACAGACATGGACACCCCCTATAGGGGGGGGTCCAATAGTCCTGTCATGGACCGGCGAGGGCGCGTGAGACAAATCCGTCCAGCGCCACCACCAATCCTCGATCCTTTATGTTCTGAATCACGCGACGCGCCACGCGTAGGCGGCTGGCAGGCTGAGCAGAGCCCGATACGCGATTGCCAGTCGCAGAAGCTGACAGCCAATCTCGTTCAAGTACCGGACCACACTTCGCTAAATCATCCAGCACCTGCAAAGACGCGAGTTCGGACTTACTAGATACTTTGAATCCGTCCGCGTCGTTTCGCCCCTCGATCATTTCTCTGAGTACTGGCGCAGTAACGACGCTCAAGCCGCTATCGTACCCAGCCTGCGCCGGTTCGATCGAAAACTTGAATGTTTCGCCGGACTGGCGAGTTTTGTTTTTCCGGATGTTGCAACTGACAACTCCTGACCGCCCGCGCTGAAGGTAGATGGCTGTATCCAATCTCGCCCATAGCGATCCATGACCACGTGGTCTTCCAGCGTCCGCCTTGGAATCATGGTGTACCAGAACGACAGCGGTATCCTGTATGCCAGTGATGCGCTCCACATTGTCGAGTAGCTGACACATGCTTCTATGGTTGTTTTCATCCAACCCTGGGAATGCCCTGGACAACGTATCTATGATCACGACCGAAACGCCTTCGTCGTATATGTATTTTATTAGTTGAGTGGCGTCGTTAAAGGAATACAGATCGAATTTATGTGGCTCATATAGATCGCATATCTGATCGGTGATTCTAAACCCGAGGGCCGGACCCAGGGAATTTTGCATTAATTTGCAACGCCATCTTATTCCCTCGGCATCCTCAGCGGCCACGTAAAGTACTTTACCGACCTTAGTTGCTCGTCCAAAAAACGGCCTTCCAAGCGCAACGCAGTACCCGAGGTGAGGAGCCAAGACGGACTTACCGACACCTGGCTGGCCATAAATACAGGCAATGTCTCCTGCTCTGAGAAGGCCCTGTATTAATTGCGGCTTGTCATAGAGCACGGCCGGACCATCGGCACCATAAGTACGAAACTTTGGCATATCGACGGGAATGGGAACTTCACGCGCGCTGTCGGCGCAGTCGTCATCATCGTATTCGTAGTCCACGCCTCACCCCCTCAAAAAAGCTTCAAGGCCCGAGACGGGAATGAGAGTGCGCCGCCCGATCTTTTTTACAGGAATGCGGCCCGACTTGATCTCTTCGTACAGTCGAGTCCGGCCAAGGCCGAGTACGGAACACGCCTCAGGAACAGAATACGCCAGTTTGTCCGTCATGTTGCTGATCCATTTGGTCACTCAGGACCGCCCTGAGCTTCTGCGGTCCTTTCTGGTTCAGTGCGGATGATGGCGTCCAAAGGCGAATTCTGCTGAGTTTCGGCGTGCTTTTTCGCCTTCAAATCGATCCCCCGCTTGAGCGCGTCGTCGGAAAGCTCGCCCCCTATCAGCCCAACGAATTCTCTCGCGAAGCGCCCGTACTCCCCATCTTCGACATGACCGTAGGGAGGGGTGGTGGTCGGCTTTGTGACGCGAGATGCGGGACGACCCGTCACACCCTCATAGAAGTCCGCGAGAAGGGCCGCAGAGGTCGCCGGGGCATCCTTGGTCGGCCTGCCCTTCCTGATGCCTCCACTCCCCTCCAGAGCCGTCTCCGCCCATCGTGCGAGCGCCTTGATGGCCACCACCGCGTCATCAAGCCGAGCCTCCTGGGAAAATGGGTCTCCGCGCCCCAGCGCGACCAAATCCGCATCGCGATCTGTGAGCGCAATCTCTCTGAGCCGGTCGGACGCCTTTGAAGGGAGAGCCGCCACACGGGATAGCAACGCGGACGCCTGCTTGTGTACTCCTTGCAAATCTTTACGCATTTCGAGCGCCGTCGAGCCATCGTCATAATGCGCAAACATCAAGCAACGGGCCAAAATATCACGCGCTTTAAGAATGTACGCGGCAGCATCATCAGCTGAGCGCGCGTACTTTTCCAACACCGTTCTCAGGCGTTGCTCTGGTACTTTCCCGGCTTCCTCGCGGTAATCGTCCAGTCCCTTGGGGTGCCAAGTATCATCCATGGCACATGCCGGACTTGAAATTGGAAATTTTGTGCGCGCGGGTATGCGGTGATACCCCACCCCCGCCTGCCGCTTGACCCGGTGGCAGGGTACGCAGACTGCCCAACATGCGGCTCATCTTGCCGACGCCAGCCGCACAACTTTCGTTGTACCGCCTGAGCAATACTTGCCCCACGCTTCCATCAGCTTGCGGCGCTTTTCTAGAAAGTTCGTGCGCCGATACGCGGCTTCCACCCGGTTCGGGATGGCATGGGCCAGCGCCGCCTCGGCTATCTCACCGGAGACGTTCGTTTCCTCAGCCACCCAATCGCGAAAGGCCGAACGGAACCCATGCACCGTGTACGGCTCGTCCATGTCGCGAAGCACCTTTAAAAGGGTCATGTCGCTGAGCGGCTTCCCGCGCTTTAACCCATGAAAGACCAGATCGTCGGTCGCCCTGCGGTACTCCGCCGCCTTCCTGAAGGCCGCAACGGCATGGGCGGAGAGGGGTACAATATGCTGTTTGCCCGCCTTCATGCGCTCGGCGGGTATGGTCCATGTCGCGCCGTCGAGATCGACTTCGCGCCAGCACGCACCACGAATCTCACCTGATCGGACGGCGGTCAGTATGAGAGCTTCAAGCGCCAATCGCCCGATGGATGTACGTTCACGCAGCCGCGCGACGAAGTCGGGAACGCTCGCGGAGGGCATGGCGTCAAAGTGGCCGTCCTTCTTCGGCTGGCGCGGTAGCGCCTTGTTGACCGGCCCCATGACGAACGGCTGCTCACGCCAGCCCTTGCCATGCCCGTAATCAAGTACGGTGGCGATCCGCTGCCGAACCCGTCTCGCCGTCTCTGGCGTGGTTAGCCAGATCGCAGCCAGCGCATCACGCACATGGCCAGTATCGACCATATCCACGCGTACATCGCCAAAGAGAGGGAACGCGTACGATTCCAGAGTGGAAAGCCACTGAGCGCCGTGCTTAGCGTTCTTCCAACCGCTCTTGTGTTCGCCGTGTACTTCAATCGCGGCTTCCCGGAATGTGGGGACGCGGAGCGCCGCTTTTCGCTTGGCCTCAAGAGGATCAGTGCCCCGACGAAGCAGGCGGCGAAACTCGCGTGCCTTGTCCCGCGCCTCGCTTAGCGAAACGTCTTTAAAGGAGCCAAGCCCGTAGTCGCGGCGGCGTCCGTGGGCTTGCAGGCGTACCAGCCATGTTTTCGACCCGCTCGGCTTGATTTCCAGCATGAGGCCGTCGCCATCTATGTAGCGACCCGGCTCCGCCAGATTGCGGACCTGCGTTGGATTGAGCTTGCCCATGCGGTCGCCGCCCCCACACTGTCCCCCACACATTGGGCGCGGACAGCTTCGGTTGTCAACGGACCACGGCGACCATAGACGGGGAAAACTTAAGCGATTTCAGGCGCTTTAAAGGTGTTCAATGATGCCAGCGAAGATGCGCGGACGGGAAGTTGGCGGAGAGGGTGGGATTCGAACCCACGGTACCGGTAAAGGTACGCCGCATTTCGAGTGCGGTGCTTTCGACCACTCAGCCACCTCTCCGGAGCCGTCTGGAGGCCCTGGTGAAGGGGCCCGCCGAGCGAGGGCGGAACCTACTCATAGCGCCCCGGTGGCGCAAGCCCGTCTGGCGACTGAGTTTTCAGTCCTCGCCCGGCAGGACCACGACGCCGTCCGGGTCGGCGTGCAGGACGTCGCCGGGGACAAAGACCACGCCGCCGAAGGCCACGGGGGCGTCGACGATCCCGTCGCCGCGCTTCACGCTGCGGATCGGCACCGAGCCCAGTGCCTTCACGCCGATATCGAGCGTCTCAAGGATGGGCGTGTCGCGGACGGCGCCATAGACCACGATCCCGGCCCAGCCGTTCTTCACCCCGTCGGCGGCCAGCATGTCGCCCACCAGGGCCATGGCCAGGGAGCCACCGCCGTCCACCACCAGGACGCAGCCCTCTCCGGGTTCGGCCAGGGTGGCCTTCACCAGGGAATTGTCCTCCCGGCAGCGGACGGTGCGGATGGGGCCGGAGAAGGCCTTGCGGCCGCCGTAGTCGCGGAACTGGACGAGGCAGACCTCGACCTCGTCTTCGTGGTCGTCGCAGAGGTCGGCGACGCTCTTGGCGGGCTTCTGGGCGGGGTTGTTCATGCGGTCAACGCCACGCCGCTCAGGTCGCTTGCCAGCGACCTGACCACATTTAGGTAAGGCGTCTTCATGTCGCCGAACCGGCGACCACTTCGGCGGAAGACGCCTGGTAGTCGTCGCGCAGTTCGCGCTTCAGCACCTTGCCGATGTGGCTGCGGGGCAGGCTGTCCACCAGCAGAAGGTCGGCCAGGCGCTGGGTCTTGCCCAACCGTCCGTTGACCCAGGCCTTGAGCTCGTCGGCGGTGACCTTGGCGCCGGGCTTCAGAGCGATGAAGCCCACCGGGGTCTCGCCCCACTTGTCGGAATTGACCCCCACCACGGCGGCCTCCAGCACGTCGGGGTGCTGGATGATCTCGGCCTCCAGGTCGGAGGGATAGATGTTGAAGCCGCCGGAGATGATCATGTCCTTCTTGCGGTCCATGAGCGTCAGGAAGCCGTCGGCGTCGAACACGCCCACGTCGCCGGTGCGGATGTAGCGAAGGCCCTCGGGGCTGTACCACTCGGCCTCGGAGGTCTTGCCGGGCTGGTTGTGGTAGCCGACCATCATGGCGCCCGAGCGGCCGACGACTTCGCCGATCTTGCCCTGGGGCACCTCCTTGAGGTCCTCGTCGATCAGGCGGATGTCGTGGCCCGGCAGCGGCCGGCCGACCGTGTGCAGCTTGTCGGGGAATTCGTGGGCCGCCAGGCCGCAGGAGCCGCCGCCCTCGGTCATGCCGTAATACTCGATCAGGCCGCCGGGCCAGCGCTTCAGCACGTCGGCCTTCAGGGCCGCGGCGAAGGGGGCGCTGGTGGAGAACTTCATCACGTAGCTGGAGAGGTCGTAGCTGTCGAAGTCCGGCCGCTCCATCAGCCGCCGGTACTGCACCGGCACCAGCATGGCGTGGGTGGCGCGGTGCTGCTGGCTGAGCTTCAGGAACTGCTCAGCGTCGAACTTGGGCATCAGCACGGCCGTGCCGCCGTTGGAAATGGTGGGCAGGTAGGAGACCAGCGTGGTGTTCGAATAGAGCGGGGTGGAGATCATGGTCACCGCGTCCTCGCGATAGACCCCGCGCCGGATCTGGCCCCAGCGCATCTGGTGGGGCTGGACGATGCCCTTGGGCGTGCCGGTGGTGCCCGAGGAGTAGATGATGTTGAAGGCCTGTTGCGGGGTGACGGTCACCGGCTTGGGCTTGGCGCCCTCCGGGGCCAGCCAGTCCAGCAGGGGAATGCCGGCGTCGGAACCGTCCAGGGCGACCCTCTGGGCGGTGATCTCGCCCGCGACACCGGCCAGCGCATCGGACACGCCCTTGTCGAGGAAGAAGACCGTGGCCCCACAGTCCTTCAGCATCCCCACCAGGCCTTCCGGGGTGGAGGATGGGGCCAGGGGCGCGACGGCGGCGCCGGCCCGCAGGATGCCGAAGAAGGTCGCGCCATATTCCACCGAGCTGGTGGCGCAGACTGCGGCCACGCCCTGGTTCTCGACGCCCTCGCGCTGCAGGGCGGCGGCCATGCGGTCCATGAAGGCGTCGAGCTGGCCGTAGGTCATGGTGGATTTGGCGTCCACCAGGGCGTGCTTGTCAGCCCGTTCCTTGGCCTGTTCGCCGATCACCTCGGCCAGCGTCCCGAAATCCTGGCTCAGCATCTGTTCGACGGACATCGACGGCTCCCTACCCAAGGCTCAAATTTTGTCGGGCCGTCATAGCCACAAGGCCTGGGCGCCGCCAATCGAATATGGCGCTTGCGAAGACGATCTTCCGCGAGGGAAACTGGTGGCGACCCCGCAGCATAGGCGGGGCGGATACCTCTTCATGCGGCGCCCGGAATTCAATCGGGCCGATTTCATTTGGGACGACACATATTATGGCCGACGAGATGATTTCCCTCGGCGCGAAGCTCAAGGCCTTCGCCCAATCCCAGCCCGACGCTCCGGCGGTGACCTGCGGCGATGTCACCCTCTCCTATTCCCAGTTCCACAGGCTGACCAACCGCGCCGCCCGTGGCCTGCTGGCCTATGGGGTCAAGCACGGCGACCTGGTGACCCTGGGCCTGCCCAACTCAACCGATTTCGCCGTCGCCTGCTGGGCCATGTGGAAGATCGGCGCGACCCCGCAGCCGGTGGCCTTCCGCCTGCCCCAGGCCGAGCTGGAGGCCATCATGGAGCTGGCCAAGACCCCGGTGGTGATCGCCGAGTTCGAGGCCAAGATTGACCGGCCGCTGCTGAAGGTTTCCGATCTGTTGGCCAAGAGCGATGACGACAGCGACCTGCCTGACGCCACCTCGCCGGTTTCGAAAGCGCCGACGTCGGGGGGCTCCACGGGGCGGCCGAAGCTGATCTTGGCCGGCCAGCCGGGCGTGACCACCAAGGAGACGCCGGCTGTGGGCGGCTGGCAGCTGACGTCGGCGTCGATCGCCGTCTTGCCGGCGCCGCTCTACCACAACGCCGGCTTCGGCATGATGATGAGCGTGTTGAACCTGGGCGCGCACCTGATCGTCCTGCCGCGCTTCGATCCCGAGGGCACGCTGGCCGAGATCGAGAAGCGCCGCGCCACCTGGATCTACATGGTGCCGACCATGATGAACCGGATCTGGCATCTGCCGGAGGCGGTGCGGACCAAGTACGACCTGAGCTCGCTGAAGACCCTCTGGCATCTGGCGGCGCCCTGCCCGCCCTGGCTGAAGGAGGCTTTCATCCTGTGGCTGGGCGGCGAGGTGATCCAGGAGCTCTATGCCGGCACCGAGGCCCAGGCCTCCACGGTAATTTCCGGCACAGAGTGGATGGAGCACCGGGGCTCGGTGGGAAAGGTGCGCATGGGCGAGATGGTCGCCTTCGATGACGACGGTAACCAGCTGCCGCCCCGCGAGGTCGGCGAGATCTACATGCGCCGGCCGCAGGGCATGGCGCCCAGCTACAAGTACCTGGGGGCGACGGCCAAGGTGCTGCCGGGCGGCTGGGAGAGCCTGGGGGACATCGGCTGGTTCGACGAGGACGGTTACCTGTACCTGGCCGACCGGCGCACCGACATGATCCTGGTGGGGGGCTCCAATGTCTATCCCGCCGAGATCGAGGCGGCGCTTGAGGAGCATGACAGTGTTCAATCCTGTGCGGTGATCGGCATCCCCGATGACGACCTGGGGAACAAGATCCACGCCATCGTTCAGACGCGCGGGCCCGGCGACGAAGCCGCTCTGCGCGAGCACCTGAAATCGAAACTCGTCACCTACAAGCAGCCGCGAACCTACGAATTCGTGGACGAGCCCCTGCGTGACGACGCCGGCAAGGTGCGGCGCACCGCCCTGCGCGACGTCCGCATCGCCAAGCTGAAGGAAGGCCAGCCGGCCTGACCTCCTCTCCTCCTCTCCGCCTCAAGAGGGAGAGGAGGAGAGGAGGAGACCGCACTTCCGCTTCCCGGCGCGCCGGGCTAAGCCAACCGCCATTCATTAAGAAACGAATTTGAGGAAGGGGATCGATGAGTATTAAGGGCAAGGCCTACATTATGGGGGCCTATGAGCACCCCACCCGGGACGCTCCCGACAAGTCGACGCCGCAGCTGCACGCCGAGTGCGCCAAGGGCGCCCTGGCCGACGCGGGCCTCACCAAGGACGACATCGACGGCTACTTCTGCGCCGGTGACGCCCCGGGCTTCGGCGGCATGTCGATGGTCGATTATATGGGCCTGAAGAATGTCCGCCACATGGACTCCACCGAAGTCGGCGGCTCGTCCTACCTGCTGCACGTCGGCCACGCGGCCCAGGCGATCGCGGCGGGCAAGTGCACCGTGGCGCTCATCACCTTGGCCGGCCGTCCCCGCCAGAACAAGTTATTCCCCGGCGGCGGCGGCGGTCGTCCTGGCCAGCTCACCGACGGCGCGCCGGAAGCCGGCTTCGAGAACATCTACGGCGGCTCGACCCACAACACCTACGGCATGTGCGCCATGCGCCACATGTACGAGTACGGCACCACCAGCGAGCAACTCGCCTGGATCAAGGTCGCCGCCAGCCACCACGCCCAGTACAACGAGCACGCCTTCCTCAAGGACGCGGTCACCGTCGAGCAGGTGGTGAACTCGCGCATGATCGCCGACCCGCTGCACCTGCTGGACTGCTGCGTCGTCACCGACGGCGGCGGCGCCCTGATCGTTACCAGCCCGGAAGTCGCCAAGAGCTTGAAGCGGCCCCTGGTGAAGGTGATCGGCGCCGGCGAGGCCCCCAAGGGGCCCCGCGGCGGCAAGGACCTGGACCTCACCCACTCCGGCGCCCTCTGGTCGGGCCCCATCGCCTTCGAGGAGGCGGGCGTCACGCCGCAGGACATGAAGTACGCCTCGATCTACGACAGCTTCACCATCACGGTGCTGATGCAGCTCGAGGACCTGGGCTTCTGCAAGAAGGGCGAGGGCGGCAAGTTCGTCTCCGACGGCAACCTGATCTCCGGCGTCGGCAAGCTGCCCTTCAACACCGACGGCGGCGGGCTCTGCAACAACCACCCCACCAACCGCGGCGGCATCACCAAGGTGATCGAGGCGGTGCGCCAGCTGCGCGGCGAAGCCCACCCCAAGGTCCAGGTTCCCAATTGCGACTTGGCGCTCGCCCACGGCACGGGCGGATCGCTCGGCACCCGCCACGGCGCGGGCACCGTCATCATGGAACGGGAGGCTTAAGATGAGCGAAGCCCAAGACAAGCCGGCCGAGGGCCGCAAGATCCCGGCCCCGGCCGTGACCATCGAGAGCAAGCCCTTCTGGGAGGCCGCCGAACAGGGCAAGTTCCTGATCAAGCGCTGCAACGCCTGCCACGAGCCGCACTGGTATCCTCGCGCGCTCTGCCCCTTCTGCTTCTCCGACGACACCGTCTGGGAAGAGAGCCCGGGCGAAGGGGTGATCTACACCTACTCCACCATGCACCGCTCGCCGACCGGCCCCTACGCCATCGGCTACGTCACCCTCAACGAGGGCCCGGCGGTGCTGACCAACTTCGTGGACTGCGACCTCTCCAAGCTGGCCATCGGTCAGAAGGTGAAGGTGAAGTTCCAGGCCACCGAGGGCGGCCCGCCCGTCCCGGTGTTCTCGCCGGTCTAACCTGTCGCCTCGCGACCGAGCCGCTGAACCAGCGGCTCGGCTTCGCGGGGATGGCGCAGGCGCGTCACGCTCAGGTGCGCCAGGCGCGGATGGGCGAAGGCCTCCTCATACCGCGCCCGGCGGGTGTGGAAGGTGCGCCAGGCCCAAAGCACCGGATGGTCGGGGTCGCGCCACTGGGCGAAGGTCTCGCGGTTGCCGGTGCCCGGCCATACTTCCTGCTTCGTCCAGGCCCGCCGGAACGAGCGGGTGATGACCCGCCACATGATGATCGGCCGCTCATAGTCCAGCCAGACGACGTGGGTGGCGCGCGCCAGGATGACCGGCAGGACGGCGCTGTAATTGCCGTCGGTGATCCAGGCCTCCGCGGCGACGGCCGCGGTCACCTCATTCTTGAAGGCCTGCGGATCATCGGTGCTCAGCGCCCTCCAGCCGGGCCGCCAGTTGATGGCGTCCAGCTCGATGGCGGGCAGGTTCAAGGCGGCGCCCAGGCGTTTGGCCAGGGTCGACTTGCCCGACCCCGAGCTGCCGACCACCGCGATCCGCATCAGTCGGCCTTGAGGCCCATCTCGGCGGTCACCTCGGCGGTGTCTTCCCCCAGGCGCGGCGCGTGACGGCGGATGTTGGAGGGCGAGCCGGTGAAACGCACCGGCGGCTTCATGGCGTTGTAGGGACCCGAATGCGGATGGTCGTAGCGCTCGAAGAAGCCGACCGCCTTCAGGTGCGGATCGTCGGGCAGGTCGTCCAGCCGCGCGGTCTTCACGATGGGGATGGACAGCGGCTTCAGCAGGTCCAGCCATTCCTGGGTGGTCTTGGTCTGGGTGACCTCGCCCACCAGGCCGTAGAGCTCGCCGATATGCTTGGCCCGCGTGGCATAGTCGGAGAAGCGCTCGTCCTTGCCGAAGGTCTCGGCCATGCCGGCGGCGGCGAAGAACTGGTCCCACTGCTTGTCGGTATAGGGCAGCAGGCCGATGTAGCCGTCCTTGGTCTGGTAGGGTCTGCGGTTGGGATTGGCCACCCGCTGATAGGCCCACTGTCCGGTGGGTGGCTCGAAGGTGTGGTCGTAGAGGTGCTCCACCAGGTTGAAGCTGGTGACGCATTCCAGCATCGGCACCTCGATGAACTGGCCCTGGCCGGTGCGTTCCTTGTGCAGCAGCCCCGCCGTGATCGCCTGACACATGAACAGACCCGAGACCTTGTCGGCCACGAGGGTGGGCAGGATGCGCGGCGTCGGGTTGCCGTCGGTGCGCGGCAGAAGGTCGGCCAGGCCCGAGGCCGACTGGATCAGATCGTCATAGGCCGGCTCCCCCGCATAGGGACCGTCCGAGCCATAGCCGGCGGCGTGGACATAGACGACGTCGGGGCGCAGGGCCTTCACGTCCTCATAGGCCAGGCCAAGGCGCTTGAGGCCGTCGTAGCGGACCGAGACGGCGAACACGTCACAGCTCTTGATCAGGGCCTCCAGCAGCGGGCGCGAGGCCGGGTCCCGCATGTCCATCAGCACCGAGCGCTTGTTGCGGTTGATGGTCAGGAAGATGGGGCCGAGGTCGCGCGGGGTTCCCTCCGGCACGTGACCCGCCCAGCGCATGATGTCGCCGCCGTCGCCGCGCCCCGAGCCGGGATCCTCCAGCTTGATGACCTCCGCGCCCTGGTCACCGAGCATCTGGGTGGCGTAGGCGCCGAACACCACGCTGGTCAGGTCCAGGATGCGGATGCCCGCCAGGGGGCCGGTGGCCTTGTCCGCAAGTTGCTTGGTGTCGGTCACGTCGATGTTCCCCGTCGTTTCTTGGGTCCTGGAAGATCATTGAAGCCGGGGCGGACGCAAGGGGTCACGCCGGGGCGCCGCTCCAAGGAATTTTCAAGCGCCGCTTGCGGTCCGGCGCGGCAACCCGGCTAAATCGCATCAAGGCCGGATCAACAGGCATTGAGGGCGGACCATGGACTTCGAACTTTCCGAAGAGCACCGGATGCTGAAGGACCTGGCGCAGAAGTTCGTCCGCGACGAGCTGATGCCCCTGGAGAGCGCGGTCCTGGCCCGGGAGTCCTCGGGCCACGGCGTCGGCCTGACCAAGGAGGAGCGCGAGAAGATCGACGTGGTCTCCAAGCGCCTGGGCCTATGGGGCCTGGACGCGCCCGAGGACGTGGGGGGATCTGACCTGCCGCAGGTGGCCCTGGTGGCGGTGAACGAGGCCCTGGGCTCGACGGTGACCCCCTACACCCTGCCGCCGGACTCGCCGAACCTGCGGATGCTGATGGCCACGGTGACGGAGCGCCAGCGCGAAGCCTATCTCGCCCCCTATGTGCGCGGCGAGACCATCAGCGCCATCGGCATCTCCGAGCCGGGGGCCGGCGCCGACCCGGCGGGCATGATCACCAAGGCTGTCCGCGACGGCGACGACTGGATCATTGACGGAAGAAAAATCTGGACGAGCCGGGCGGCGGAGGCCGACTTCACCATCGTCATGGCGGTGACCGACCGGGAGAAGGGCGCGCGCGGCGGAATGAGCGCCTTCCTCGTGGACGGCGACAATCCGGGCTTCAAGGTGCTGCGCAAGATCCCGATGATCGGCGGGGCCACCACCTATGAGGTGGCGCTGGAGGACTGCCGGGTGCCGGGCTGGAAGCTGCTGGGGACCGAGGGCCAGGGGTTCGCGCCGATGCAGGTGCGGCTGGGAACGCGGCGGATGGAGATGGCCGCCTGGTGCATCGGCCTGGCGCAGCGGGCCCTGGACATGATGTGCGAGTACGCGCCGCAGCGGGTGACCTTCGGCCAGGCCCTGTCGGACCGCCAGGCCGTGCAGTGGTGGGCGGCCGACGCGGCCATCAAGATCCACGCCGCCCGGCTGATGACCTATGATTGCGCCGCCAAGCTCGACCAGGGCCGCGACGTGCGCAACGAGATCTCCATGGTCAAGGTGTTCGCCACCGAGATGGCCTGGGAGGTCATCGACAACGCCATGCAGTGCTTCGGCGCCATGGGCATGACCAAGGAAATGCCCTTGCAGCTGATGGCCTCGCTGGTACGCAACATGCGGATCTATGACGGCCCTTCCGAAGTCCACCGCATGGTGGTCGCCCGCAACCTGATGGGAACCCGACGATGAGCAGCTACGACTTCCTGAAGGTCACCCATGACGGCCACGTGGCGACCGTGGAGATCGACCGCCCGCCCTTCAACCACGTCTCCGTCGAGTTGATGGCCGACTTGGCCGACGCCCTGGAAACCCTCGACGGCGACGGCAAGACCCGGGCCGTGGTGCTGTGCTCGGCGGGCAAGGCCTTCTGCGCCGGCGCCGACCTGGTGGCCAGCGACGGCATCGCCAGCGGCGGCATGGGCGGCATCGGCAGCCTCTATGACCAGGCCGTGCGGCTCTATTCCATCGAGACCCCGATCGTGGTGGCGGTACAGGGCGCGGCGGTGGGCGCCGGCCTCGGCCTGGCCCTGGTGGGCGATTTCCGGGTCGCGGCGCCCGAGGCGCGGTTCACCGCCAACTTCGTCAAGCTGGGCTTCCATCCGGGCTTCGGCCTGACCCACACCCTGCCCCGGCTGATCGGCCAGCACCGCGCCAACCTGATGTTCCTGACCGGACGGCGGGTGAAGCCCGAGGACGCGCTGGCCTGGGGCCTGGTGGACGAGTTCGCACCCCTAGCCGACCTGCGCGCCGCGGCCGGCCGCCTGGCCCAGGAGATCGCCGAGAACGCACCGCTCGCCGTGGTGGCCACCCGCAAGACCTTGCGCGCCGATCTCGCCGCCTCCGTCCGCGCCCAGACCTTCCATGAGCACGAGCAGCAGACCCTCCTGCGCGCCACCGACGACTATGCCGAGGGCGTAAAGGCGGTGTCCGAACGCCGGGTCGGCGTCTTCACCGGCCGCT
>NZ_JANPJP010000029.1:0-3263 GCF_031425575.1 Phenylobacterium sp. | reverse complement strand
GTGAGGGGCTTACGCCACCAAATCCCCAAACTCCGCGCTACGCTTCAGCCAGGCCGCCGCATAGCCGCAGATGGGCGTGATGGTCCGGCCCTTGGTCCGGGCGTCCTGGCTGAGGGCGGTCATCAGCCGGCCTGAGGCGCCCGTACCCCGCAGCGTCGGCGGACTGAAGACGTGGTCGACGTAGAGGCGGTCACCCTCGAGGTGATAGTCCGCGTAGGATGTCTCGCCCTGCTCGTCCATTTCGAACCGCGCGCCGGTATCTCGCAGGTCGGCCATTTCGGAAACTCCTCGTCCGTCGTAAGTTGCCAACCTGGGGAACGCCGAAGGAGTGATCAAGATGCGTCGCGTGCTTGTGATGGGGGTCGCCCTGCTGGCCCTGGCCGCCTGCCAGAAGAAGGTGGAGTCCACCGCCGCCGTCGGTGAGGCGCCCGCCGCCTCCGCCACGGCCTCGGCGGTGAGCCCGCCCAAGCGCAAGCCCGGGCTCTGGGCCCAGACCATCTCCACCAATGGCATGACCCAGACGATGAAGCTGTGCCTGGACGAAGCCACCGAGGCCAAGATGACCGTCTGGGGTCAGCAGGCCGGCAAGGACATCTGCGCCAAGAACACCGTGACGCCCGCCCCGGGTGGCTGGACGTTCGTCAGCGAGTGCGACATGGGCCAGGCGGGCAAAGTCGCCACCACCGGCAAGGCCACCGGCGACTTCAATTCGAAATACGTGATCAAGGCCACGTCGGTGACCACCGGCTCCACCATGGCCCAGGCCAACGGGACCCACGAGATGGAGATGACCGGAACCTGGGAAGGCGCCTGCCCGGCCAATATGAAGCCCGGCGACATGACCCTGCCCAACGGCATGACCATGAACATCGGCAGCGTCACGGGGAAATAGGTCGCTTCTACGCCAGCTCCACCGCCATCGCGGTCGCCTCGCCGCCGCCGATGCAGAGGCTGGCCACGCCGCGTTTCCCGCCGCGCGCCTCCAGGGCCGACAACAGGGTCGCCAGGATGCGCGCGCCCGACGCCCCGATGGGGTGACCCAGCGCGCAGGCGCCGCCGTTGACGTTCAGCCGGTCCCGGTCGAGGCCCAGGTCGCGCTCGGCGACCATGGCCACGACGGCGAAGGCCTCGTTGACCTCGAACAGGTCGACGTCGGCGACGGTCCAGCCGGCCCGGGCCAGCACCTTGCGGATCGCAGGCACGGGGGCGGTGGCGAACTGGCCGGGCTCATGGGCGTGGCCCGCATGGCCGGCGATCCGGGCCACGATGGTGAGGCCCAGGCGCCGCGCCACGCTCTCGCGCGTCAGCACCAGAGCGGCGGCGCCATCCGAGATCGACGACGCATTGGCTGCGGTGATCGTGCCGTCCCGGGCGAAGGCGGGCCTAAGGGTCGGGATCCTGGCCGGGTCAGCCTTCAGCGGCTGCTCGTCCTGGCTGACCGTGACCGCGCCCTTGCGGTCGGTGACCTCGACCGAGGTGATCTCGCGATCAAACGCGCCGCTTTCGATGGCGGCCCGCGCCCGGGTCAGCGAGCCGATAGCGTAGGCGTCCTGAGCTTCGCGGGTGAGCTGGTACTGACGGGCGGTTTCTTCGGCGAACGACCCCATCAGCCGGCCGGGCTCATAGGCGTCCTCCAGACCGTCCAGGTACATGTGGTCGAACATCGTGTCGTGGCCGATGCGCGCGCCGCCCCGATGCTTGGTCATCAGATAGGGGGCGTTGGTCATGCTCTCCATGCCGCCCGCCACGATAATGTCGGCGGACCCGGCGGCCAGGGCGTCATGCGCCAGGATAGCGGCCTGCATGCCGGACCCGCACATCTTGTTGACCGTGGTGGCTTCGACCGAGATGGGTAGCCCCGCCCCCAGCGCCGCCTGTCGCGCCGGCGCCTGGCCCAGCCCGGCCGGCAGCACGCAGCCCATGATGATCTGCTCGATGGTCGAGGGGTCCGCGCCGGCGCGCACCACGGCGGCGCGGACCGCAGCTGCGCCAAGCTCTGTGGCCTTCGCAGCCGACAGCGCGCCCTGGAAACCGCCCATGGGCGTTCGGGCGTAGCTGGCGACAACGACGGGGTCGGAGGTCTGGCTCATGGGATCCTCAGGGTAGCCGGGTGGTGACGTCACAATAGGGACCGCCGTCACGGATGGTCTTGTTGCGGTAGATCACGGCGCCGATCAGGTTCGGTTTCTGGCGGATGGCCACGCAGAAGTCCGGCCACAGGTCGGACGGCACCCACAGGCAGGGCGCGCGCGGGTCTTCGTCGCAGGCGATGTCCACAAGTTGCTTCGCGTCCATGGCCGCCCCCTCAGAGGTTGCCGACCGTGCCGGCGATAAAGCCGCCGCCCAGCACACGGGACGGCTCCTCCGGCGCGTAGAGTACGCAGGCCTGGCCCGGCGCGACGCCCTCTTCGGGCACGCCGAACACGACGCCGGGGCCTCCACGGACGATGCCCAACCGCCCCAGCACCGGCTCGCGGGTGGAGCGGACGCGGGCCAGCACCGGGCGGGCGGCGGCGCAGGCCGCTGCGATGGACGCGCCGTCGCCGATCCAGTTGGTCTCCTTCAGACTGAGCGCCCGGGTCAGCAGCGCCTCGCGCGGCCCCACGATCACGCGTCGGGTGTCCGCATCGATCCTGACCACGAACAGCGGATCGCCCACCGCCACGTTCAGCCCCCGTCGCTGGCCGATGGTGTAGCGGGTCACGCCCTCGTGACGGCCGAGGATGCGCCCGTCCAGGTGCACGATGTCGCCCGGTTCGGCGCCGTGCGGGCGCAGACGGTCGATAACCGTCGTGTAACGCCCCTCCGGCACGAAGCAGATATCCTGGCTGTCCGGCTTGTCGGCGACGCGCAGCCCCATGGCGGTCGCCGCCGCCCGCACCGCCGGCTTGGGCAGGCCGCCCAGGGGAAAGCGCAGATAAGCCAGCTGCTCCGCCGTTGTGGCGAACAGGAAATAGGACTGGTCCCGCGCGGCGTCGAATGCGCGGTGCAATTCAGGCCCCTTTGGCCCCATGTCGCGGCGCACATAGTGGCCGGTGGCCATCGCCTCGGCGCCCAGGTCGCGGGCCACGTCCAGCAGATCGCGGAATTTCACCGTCTGATTGCAGCGAATACAGGGGACAGGCGTCTCGCCACGCAGGTAGCTGTCGGCGAAGTCCTCGATCACCTGCTGCTTGAACCGACTCTCGTAGTCGAGGACGTAGTGCGGAATGCCCAGGCCCTCGGCGGCGGTGCGCGCGTCGTGGATATCCTGGCCCGCGCAG
>NZ_JANPJP010000028.1:0-25455 GCF_031425575.1 Phenylobacterium sp. | reverse complement strand
GGCGCCTGTCACGCCCAGATGTACACCATGGGCGCCCTGCTGCGGCACGGGAGCGAGGCCCAGAAGCAGGCCTATCTGCCGAGGATCGCCAGCGGCGAACTGCGCCTGCAGGCGTTCGGGGTGACGGAGCCGACCGCGGGCACCGACACCACCCGCATCTCCACGTTCGCTCGGCGCGAGGGAGACAGCTATTTCGTCACCGGCCAGAAGCTGTGGATCAGCCGGGCCGAGCATTCCGACCTGATGGTCCTGTTGTGCCGGACCACCGCGCGGGAAGACGCCGCCAAGCCCACGGCGGGGATGAGCGTCCTGCTGGTGGACATGCGCGAGGCGGTCGGGCGCGGCCTGACCATCAACCCGGTCCGCACCATGCTGAACCACGCCACCACCGAACTGTTCTTCGACAATCTGGAAGTGCCCGTGGCCAACCTGATCGGCGAGGAAGGCAAGGGCTTTGGCTACATCCTGGACGGCATGAACGCCGAGCGGATACTGATCGCGGCCGAGTGCATCGGCGACGCCAAGTTCTTCATCGACCGGGCCCGCGCCTACGCCACCGAGCGCGAAGTGTTCGGACGGCCCATCGGCCAGAACCAGGGGGTGCAGTTCCCCATCGCCCGGGCCTACGTCCAGATGACCGCAGCCTCGCTGATGGTGGACAAGGCCGCGACGATGTTCGACGCCGACGAGCCCTGCGGGACGGAGGCCAACATGGCGAAGCTTGTCGCTTCAGAGGCCTCCTGGTTCGCCGCCGACACCTGCCTTCAGACCCACGGCGGCTTCGGCTTCGCCGAGGAGTACGACATCGAGCGAAAGTTCCGCGAGACCCGCCTCTACCAGGTGGCGCCGATCTCCACGAACCTGATCCTGAGCCATGTGGGCACCCACGTGCTCGGCATGCCGAAGTCGTTCTGATGTACGATCTGCTGAAAGGCCTGAGGGTGGTGGAGGGCTCGGCCTTCGTGGCGGGACCGACCTGTGGGCTGTACCTGGCCCAGATGGGCGCCCAGGTGATCCGGTTCGACAATATCGGCGGCGGGCCTGATTTCCGGCGCTGGCCGCTCTCCGAGGGGGGCGACAGCCTCTATTGGGAGGGGCTGAACAAGGGGAAGATGTCGGTGGCTATCGACCTGGCCCGCCCCGAGGGCCGGGAGCTGGCCCAGCGGCTGGCCGCGGCGCCGGGCGAGGATGGCGGCCTGTTCGTCACCAACTTCCCGGTGGAGGGTTTCCTCTCTTACGAAAAGCTCAGCGCCATGCGGGCCGATCTGATCTGCGTTCGGGTGATGGGTTGGGCCGACGGCTCCCAAGGCATGGACTACACGATCAATTCGGCCCTCGGCCTGCCGCTGATGACCGGGCCGGTGGGCGACGATCGGCCGGTGAACCACGTCCTGGCGGCCTGGGACCTGCTGACCGGGGCCTATTGCGCCTTCTCCCTGGTCTCGGCCCTGCTGGCGCGGATGCGCGGCCGTGGCGGGCGGGAGATCCGCGCGCCGCTGTCGGACATCGGGGCGGCGACCATGGCCAATCTGGGCTTCACCGCCGAGACCCTGCTGGCGGGCCACCAGCGGCCGCGCATGGGCAACGATATCTACGGCGCCTTCGGCCGCGACTTCACCACCAAGGACGGCCAGAAGCTGATGCTTCTGGCGATCACGCCAAAACAGTGGAGCAAGGCCCTGGAGACCCTGGGGATTGTCGCCGAGGTGGCGAAACTCGAGGCCGAGCTTGGCGTCTCCTTCGCGACCGACGAGGGCTTGAGGTTCACCCACCGCGCGCGGCTCTATCCGCTGTTCGAGCGGGCCTTCGCCGCCAGGACGGCCGCCGAGTTGACCCCGGCCTTCGACGCCGGCGGGGTCACCTGGGGCGCCTACCAAACCCTGGAGGCGGCGCTGGAAGACCCGCGTCTCTTCAGGGCCAACCCGGTGTTCCAGGACGTGCGCCACCCGAGCGGGCTGAGCTATCCGGCGCCGGGCGCCATGGCCACCATTCCCCAGGACGCCCGCGGCGACGTGCGGCCCGCGCCGAAGCTGGGCCAGCATACCGACGAGGTGCTGGCGGAACTCCTGGACATGTCCGGGATCGAGATCGCCAGGCTCCACGACGCTAAGATCATCGCCGGACCGGAGGGCTAATGAACCAGACCATCACCGTCGAGGAGACGGGGCCAGGCCTGCTGGTCGTGACCCTGTCGCGCCCCGAGGCCGCCAATTCCCTGAACACCGCCATGGGCCGCGAACTGCTGGCCCTCTGGATGCGGATCGCCGACGACGAACAGGTGCGCGCCGTGGTTCTGACCGGGGCGGGTCGCTTCTTCTGCGCGGGCGCCGACCTGAAGGAACGCGACGGCATGTCCGACGCGGCCTGGTCCGAGCAACACCGGCTTTTCGAGGACATGATCCGCGCCCAGCTGGCCTGTCCCTTCCCGGTGATCGCGGCGGTGAACGGCGCGGCCATGGGCGGCGGGGCGGAGATGGCCCTGGCCTGCGACTTCGCCTGGGCCTCGGAGACCGCGCGGATCGGTCTGCCGGAGGCGGGGCTGGGGATCATTCCGGGCCTGGGCGGCACCCAGCTGCTGACCCGGGCGGTGGGGGAGAGGCGGGCGTCGGAGCTGTTGATGTCGGGCGCGCCCATTGATTCGGCCGAGGCCCTGGCGATCGGGATCGTCAATCGGGTGTGCAGTGCGCAGGACCTTCTTCCGAAGGTTCTGGAGCGCGCGGCGCTGATCGCGTCCAAGGCGCCGCTCTCAGTGCGGGCGCTCAAGCGGGTGGTGCGGGGCGGGGCGACCCTGCCGCTTGAGGCCGCGATGGCTTTGGAGCTCGACGCCTACAACCAGCTGTTCACCACCCAGGATCGCCGCGAGGGCGTGGCCTCCTTCAATCAGAAGCGGGCGCCCGACTTCCGAGGTCTCTAGCGGGGGCGGCGAATCTGGCTGTCGCGGAGGAAGGGCGAGTGGAGGCGTTCGTAGGGCGGCGCCTCAGATCCCCTCACCAGGGCGTCGATCAACTCTGATCCATGTAGGCCACAGGGTGGGCACCCTTCCTTCATGGCCTTCCAGAGGTCGCGCGCCTCCTGCTCGATCTGTTGCTCCCGGGTCATCACATCCTCAATTCCAGGTGGAAAAGGCGCGAGGCGAGGGGCTGTTCCGAAAAAACTTCCTTTATTTTCGGTAGCTTGGCCTTAACCCGGCGGTTGTGTGGCCAAAGATGTGCACTAGGCCGCGGCAAGCTGTCCGCAGACGAAGGCGTCCTCGCCGGCGGCCAGGAGAGCCTCCAGCACCGCGGGCGCGTCGCCGGGCGCCACGATCAGGATCAGGCCTACGCCGCAGTTGAAGGTGCGGCGCAGTTCGTGGTCGGATACGCCACCCACCTGCTGCATCCAGGCGAAGACTGGGGGCAGGGGCCAGGCGTTCCAGTCGAAATTGGCCGTGAGGCCCTCGGCGATGGCGCGGGGCGGGTTCTCGATGAGGCCGCCGCCGGTGATGTGGGCGCAGCCCTTGACGAGGCCGGCCTTGATCTGCGGCAGGACGCTCTTGATGTAGATGCGGGTCGGGGCCATCAGCGCTTGCGCCAAGGTCTGACCCTCGGCGAAGGGGGCCGGGTCGGCCCAGGCCAGGCCCGAGCGCTCGACGATGCGGCGGACCAGGGAATAGCCGTTGGAATGGGGACCGCTTGACCCCAGGCCGATGATCAGGTCGCCAGCCTGCTGGTCGTCCAACCGCGGCAGCACCGCGCCACGCTCTACGGCGCCGACGGAGAAGCCGGCCAGGTCGTAGTCGCCCTCGCGGTACATGCCCGGCATTTCGGCGGTCTCACCGCCCACCAGGGCTGCGCCGGCCTGGCGGCAGCCCTCGGCGATGCCGCTGACGACGCGGGTCGCTTCCTCGACGTTGAGCTTGCCGGTGGCGAAATAGTCCAGGAACAGCAGGGGCTCGGCGCCCTGGGCCAGCAGATCGTTGACGCACATGGCCACCAGGTCGATGCCCACGGTGTCATGCATGCCGGTGTCGATGGCCACCTTCAGCTTGGTGCCGACACCATCTGTGGTGGAAACTAGCAGGGGATCGGCGTAGCCGGCCGCCTTCAGGTCGAAGAGGGCCCCGAAACCGCCGAGCGCCGCGTCCGCGCCGGGGCGCCGGGTGGCCTTGGCCAGGGGCTTGATACGCTCGATCAGGGCGGCGCCCGCATCGATGTCGACGCCGGCTTGAGCATAGGTGAGGCCGTTCGGACGGTCGGTCATGGAGAAATAGGCCTCAAGAAATTCGCCGCCGGGGTTGCAGACTCGGGCGTGCGCGGGGCTATAGCTAATTGATGACGCCGATTACAACCACCGCCGAACTGGCGGCGTACTGTGACAAAATCAAAGGCCAGCCTTTCGTCGCCGTGGACACCGAGTTCATGCGCGAGACGACCTATTGGCCCAAGCTCTGTCTGATCCAGGCCGCCGCCCCCAACGCCGAGTGCGTTATCGATCCCCTGGCCGAGGGCCTGGACCTTGAGCCGTTCCTGGAGATCCTGCGCGACGAGAGCATTGAGAAGGTGTTCCACGCCGCCCGTCAGGATGTTGAAATCTTCAATAATCTCAAGGCGATGCCCAAGCCTCTCTTCGACACCCAGGTGGCGGGGATGGCGGCCGGCTATGGCGAGCAGATCGCCTATGACGCCCTGGTGCGCCAGATGCTGAAGATCGAGTTGGACAAGTCCAGCCGCTTCACCGACTGGGCCCGACGGCCGCTTTCCGAGGCCCAACTGACCTATGCGCTGGCCGACGTCACCCACCTTGCGGCCCTCTATCCGATGCTGAAGGCGCGGCTGGAAAAAGAAGGCCGATTGGGCTGGGTGCACGACGAGATGCAGAACCTCTGCGATCCCGCGGTCTATGACGTGGAGCCGGAAAACGCCTGGAAGCGGCTCAAGCCGCGCCGGCATACCTCCAAGTATCTCGCGGTCTACAAGGCCGTCGCCGCCTGGCGCGAACGCACCGCCCAGCAGCGTGACCAGCCGCGTGGCCGCATCCTGAAGGACGAGGCCATCGACGAACTGGCGACCCAGGCGCCCACCGACGCCGCCGCCGTCGATCGCCTGCGCTCGGTGCCGAAGGGGTTCTCGGGCTCGCGGTTCGGGCCGGACCTGCTGGACGCCATCAAGGAAGCCCTCAAGGACCCCGACGCCTACGCACCGGTGATCGAGCGCAGCAAGATCGCCGCCTCGCCGGCCGCGGGCGCAGTGGTGGAGCTGCTGAAAGTGCTGCTGAAGGCGCGGGCGGAGGATTCCGGTGTGGCGTCCAAGCTGATCGCCACGGTGTCCGATCTCGAACAGATCGCGAATGATGACAACGCCAAGACGCCCGCCCTGGTGGGCTGGCGCCGCGAGGCGTTCGGCGAGGACGCCCTGAAGCTGAAGCGCGGCGAACTGGCCCTGGTGCTGGACGGCACGCGGGTGCGGGTGGTCGAGGTGCGACGCGCGCCGAAAGCGAACGCGGCCGAGTAATGCTGCGCCTTATCCTCAACATCCTGTGGTTCATGCTGGGCGGGTTCGTCGCGGGCCTGCTGTGGCTGCTGTCGGGGGTGTTGCTGGCCATCACCATCGTCGGCCTGCCCTGGGCGTTCGCGGCCTTCCGTATCGCCGGATTCAGCGCCTGGCCCTTCGGGCGCCAGGTCGTGTCGCGGGACCTGCACACCGGCCGCGAGGATCTGGGCACCGGTCCGCTGGGCTTTGTGATGAACGTGGTCTGGTTCATCCTGGGGGGCTGGTATCTGGCGCTGAGCCACCTGGTCATGGCCTTTGGCCTGGCGGTCACCATCATCGGCATCCCCTTCGCCCTGCAGCACGTGAAACTGGCCCTGATCTCACTGGCCCCGGTCGGCAAGCAGGTCGTCGAGGTCTGACCCCCTCACAAAGCGGTGGATCGTTCGCGCGCCTTAGGGCGACGCGGGTTGCGAGCCGTCGTCCACCCGTCACGCACCGTTTGTGCACCGCTGCCCCACCGGTGGCGGCCAAACGGCGCTTGCGGGTTTGGCGTGATGGGCGGACCCTCATGAGGCCGAGAGGGACTGCGGCGCGGGGGGGCCGGGAAACCGGGTCACCAGGCGAGCAGGAGGTTCCAGGCAAGGGGCTGCCGGGGCGACCTGTCAGCAACCAGCCCGGGGGACACCGGTCGAAGGCGAAGCGGCGCAGGGCGACCTGCAAACCGACGCGGCGACCGACCTTGGAAGCGCAGCTCCCGCAAGGGATCTGGATGAGAGGGCGGCATGTCGGGCGACCGACGTGTCGCCCTCTTGCTATGGACTATGCCGCGGCGCTCACGTGGGTCTCGATGAAGGCGGCCGCGAGTTCCAGGGACTGCCGGGCCTCTGCACTCTCGGTGCGTTCCCACACGTGGGTCTGGCCGCGCCACACCCTCAGGGTCAGTTCGCCGCCCGTGGCCTCGACGGCGTCGGCCAGGCGTTTGGCGTCATCAAAGACGATGTCAGTCTGGCTGGCGTGCACCAGGATTGGCGGCAGGCCCGAGAGGTCGCCGAAGATCGGCGAGGCCACCGGATCGGTGGCGGGGCGGCCCTGCAGGTAGAGGCGGCTCATCACGCCAAGCGAGGCCATGCTGTAGGGCGTGGACCCCGCCAGCGAGGCCGCCGTCACCGACCAGCTCTGCAGCGACAGGTCCACCCAGGGCGAGAACAGCAGCACCCCTTCCGGCAGACGACCGCCCTTGTCGCGAACCTGGCACAGGGCCGCCAGCAGGATCGCCGCGCCGGAGGATTCCGCCACCGCGATCAGCGGTTCATCAGGATAGGTCACCGCCAGCCAGTGCCAGGCGGCCACGACGTCCTCGATGGCGGCGGGACACGGATGCTCCGGCGCCAGGCGGTAGTCGGGGGAGAACACCCTGGCGCCGGCCGCGGCGGCCAGCTTGGCGATCATCCGAGTGACCCGGGGGCTCTTCTCGCAGACGAAGGATCCGCCATGCACGTAGAAGACGAAGCCCCGGTCCTCTCCCTTGGAGGGCCGGAACCAGGTCGCCGCGATGGGGGCGGGTGAGGGCGGTGAAGGCGGTCCGCTCCAGGCCTCGGCCTCGACCCGGGCCAGCAGGCCGACCGGCCGGTCATGGCGCAGATAGGCGCGGCGCAGGCGCTCGACCGACCGCCGCAGGCGCTCGCCGCCGTCCTCCACAAGGTGAACCTCACGGGCTATGCCGCGGTCGAAGGCCCATTGAAAGAAGCGGTTCTTGATCGTCTGGGCGGCTGAAGACCACGGCTTGGCGCCGCCGCGACTCGCCACGACTTCCGTACGCACGCGTCCCACGCGGGACTGTTCAAACAACGCCACCGATGCCATTAGCTTCAGTATGGCGGACAAGGATCGGCTGAGACAACTTGTTATCGGCGACGGCGCGGTCGCGGCCTACAGCAAGATCTATCCGGACGCCGCCGACCGTCTGCTTCTGGCGCTGGATGGCGACGATCCGATCATGCTGGCCCTAAGCGAAAGCGTGCTCGACGCGCAGGACCTGCGGCAGGCGGCGGTCACCCGGGTGCTGGCCGATGAGTTCGGGCTCACCACCGCCGAAGCCGCCGTGAGCGCCATGCTCTGCACCGGCGCCAACCTGCGCGATATCGCCGCCGCACGGGGCGCGGCGGTCGCCACGGTCCGCAACCAGGTCAAGAGCGTGATGGCCAAGGTCCGGGTGCGGCGGCAGTCGGAGCTGGTGGCGCGGCTGCTGGCCTACCTCTAGAGCATGTCAGGCGCAAGTGGGCACCGGTTCGCCGCCCGGACATGCTCTAGATTCAAGAAGATAGACCCTTTTGATCCGATCAGGTTGATTCAACCTGATCCGGAAAGGGTCTAGAGGCCCACCTCGCTGGGCGAGGCTTCGTTGATCAGCGTCTCCCCGGCCAGGAAGCGTTGCAGATTGTCGACAAACAGCTGGTCGCCCCGCGCCGCCGTGCCCTGGCCCGAGTTGGAGGTATGGGCGCTGATCCGCACATTGGGGTGGTCCCACATCCAGCTTTCGGCGGGCAGGGGCTCCACCTGGAAGACGTCCAGCACCGCATGGCCAGGCTTGCCGGCGTCGAGGCCGCGCTTGAGGGCGTCCTCGTCCACCAGGCCGCCGCGGCCGATATTGATCAGGATCGCCCCGGGTTTCATGGCGCCGAAGAAGGCGTCGTCGGCCATGTCGCGGGTGTCGTCGTTCAGGGCGCAGGCCAGGACCACGACATCACTCTGCGGCAGCACTTGGGGCAGGCCGGCCATGGCGATGGTGGCGTCGGCCAGCTCCGCCGGCTTGTCGCTATGGCGCACGATCGTCAGGTGGACGCCGAAGGCCTTGGCGCGCTTGGCGATCTCCGTGCCGATGGCGCCCGCCCCCACCAGGGTCCAGCGGGTCTGGCTGATCTCCCGATAGGGCGTCGACTTCCATTCCTTCTTCGCCTGCAGGTCGCGCTGAGCGGCGATCGGCGCGATGAGGGCGAGGGCATGGGCAAGCACATATTCGGCGATGGCCACGGCCTGGGCGTTGCTCTTGGATAGCCGCACGCCCTTGGCCATCACCGACTTGAAGATCGGCGCGTCGATGCCGGCGTTGAAGGTCTGCATCCATTGGGTCTTCGACCCCTTGAGAATGCGGCTCATGAGGGTTGGCAGCAGGCCGCCGCCATAGGCGTCCAGGGTGGTCCAGACGATCTCCGGATCGACCTCCTCAGCGGTGATATCCTGGCCGTTGCGCTGGAAGCGTTCGGGCCCAGTCACGGTGACGATGTCCAAGTCGCCCACAAAGCGGGAGATCCGGGCCTTCACGCGCTCATAGGCGGTGGCGGAGAGCAGGAGCTGCATCGGTCAGGCCATTTCGAGTTTGAGTTTCAGCGCCTGGGCCAGGGTGGCGGCGCGCTTGGCGGTTTGTTCGCCCAGCAGCATGTCGCGCCAGTCGGGCTCGGCCCCCAGGGTGAGGCGTCCCTCGCTGATCACCAGGGTGGCGTGGGGGAGCAGGGTGGCGTTGCGGCCGGAGAGGTCGCAGCCCAGGCGGACGGCGGCGCCCAGGGCGCGCGCCCTCTGTCGGCGTTCGGGTGAGAGGACCTTGGCGACGGTCTCGGGCTCGGGTGTGACCGGCGCGCTGGAGTGACGGGCGAAGGCGACGCAGGCGAGGAAGGCGCGCTCGGCATGGGTCATGCCGGCGATGGGGGCCCGCAGGACCTGGTCGAAGGCCAGATCGGCCCGGTGGTCCGGGTGCAGGCGCGCGCCGAGGTCCGCCAGCCGGCAGGCCGCCGCGGTGAGGACAGAGTCGCGGTCGCCGAACACCGGCGGCAGGGTGGCGAAGGCCCGCGTCAGCCAGGTCTCCAACGCCAGGCCCAGGTCCTGGGAAAGGCCGCGGACGGCGGTCAGGGCCTCGCAGCCTTCGATCAGCGGGTCGCGGGCGCGTTCCTCCGGGGACATGGCCTCCAGCAGCAGGCCTTCGCGCAGGCCATAGGCCGAGATCACGACCTTCTCGACTCCCAGGCGCTCGATCAGGGCGTCCAGAACCAGGGCCGAATAGGGCAGGGTGTCGAAGCGCTTCTTCGACAGGCCCTGGATACGTTCGAGCGAACCGCGGGACTGTCGGCTGACGAAGCGAGCCACGTCCTGAGCGTCCGCGCGGGTCATCTCATACTGGTGGGCGACGCGCAGGGGGTAGTCGGCCATGATCATGTGCAGCAGGGCAAGGTTGCGCCAGGCGCCGCCTACGGCCTGGAACTGCGCGGTGGCGAAGCGCTCCCCCATGGGCGCCAGGGCCGCGTCGATCCGCTTGCGGGTCTTGTCCACGTCCAGGGGCATTGGCGCGCCGAGGGAGAAGGGGCCCAGGGGCAGGGTGACGCCGTCGCCGGACCGTCCGTCCTGCAGGCGGATCAGTTCCAGGCTGGACCCACCCAGGTCGCCCACCACGCCCTTGGCGTCGGGTTGGCCGGCGATGACGCCAAGGGCGGCGTAACGCGCCTCCTGTTCGCCGGTCAGGATGCGGACATGCAGGCCCGTCTCTTGCTGAACCCGATCCAGGAAATCCCTGCCATCGACGGCGTCGCGGGCGGCGGCCGTTGCCACCACCATGATTTCCGAGGCAGGCAGTCCGTCCAGCACGGCGCGGAAGCGGCGCATGGCGGCGATGGCGGTCTCGATGCCGTCCGGTGACAGGCGGCCCGTGGTCGGCAGGTCGCGGCCAAGGCCGGCCAGGGCTTTTTCGTTGAAGATGGTCCAGATCGCCCGGCCTTCCAGCCGGTAGATGACGAGACGTACGGAGTTGGAGCCCAGGTCGATGACGGCGGCCTGGCGACCGGGTGAACTATCCGTGCGTGGCCACATGATCGATCGCGCGCGGCATGTCCTTAACCTTCTGTCCCCGGCCAGACAGGCTGGGATTGGTCATGAAATACTCGTGCGCGGAGAAGGCGCCCGGGTGGTCCCACGAAGGATCGCGGGTATAGCGGCCCTCAGCGTCCAGCGTCCAGCTCTGCGCCTCGTCTTTCAGGTTGGCGACCATGATCTGCTGCAGGACCTGCTGGTGCACCGTGGGATTCTCCACCGGGGTCAGGCACTCCACCCTGCGGTCCAGGTTACGCGGCATCCAGTCGGCCGAGGAAATGAACACCCGGGTCTCCGCCGAGGGCATGGCCGCGCCATTGGCGAAGGCTACGATGCGGGAGTGCTCCAGGAAGCGGCCGACGATGGATTTGACCCGGATATTCTCCGACAGGCCCGGCACGCCGGGGCGCAGGCAGCAGATGCCGCGGATCACCAGCTCGATGGCGACCCCGGCCTGGCTGGCCTCATAGAGCGCGTCGATCAGCACCGGGTCGACGATGGAGTTCAGCTTGCACCAGATGCCGGAGGGCTTGCCGGCCCGGGCGTTCTCGACCTCCCGGCCGATCAGGGTCAGCAGGTCGGTCTTCATGGTGATCGGTGAGAAGGACAGCTTCTCCAGCCGGTCAGGGGTGGCGTAGCCGGTGATGTAGTTGAACAGCCGGGCGCTGTCGCGGGCCAGGGCCGGGTCGGTGGTGAACAGCGACAGGTCGGTATAGATGCGCGCCGTGATCGGGTGGTAGTTGCCGGTCCCGAAGTGGCAGTAGGTGCGCAGGGTGTCGCCCTCCTTGCGAACCACAATCGAGAGCTTGGCGTGGGTCTTGTACTCCACGAAGCCGAAAACGACGTGGACCCCGGCGCGCTCGAGGTCGCGCGCCCACTTCAGGTTGGCCTCTTCGTCGAAGCGAGCCTTGATTTCCACCAGGGCGGTGACGTTCTTTCCGTTCTCGGCGGCCTCGATCAGGGCGGCCACGATGGGGCTGTCGGACGAGGTCCGGTAAAGGGTCTGCTTGATCGCCAGGACATTGGGGTCGCGGGCGGCCTGGCGCAGGAACTGCACCACCACATCGAAGCTCTCGAAGGGGTGGTGGACCAGGATATCCTTCTCGCGAATGGCCGCGAAGCAGTCCCCGGCATGGTCACGGATCCGCTCGGGGAAGCGGGGCTCGAAGGCCTTGAACTTCAGGTCCGGGCGATCAGGCGGGATCAACTGGGAAAGTTCGTCGAGGCCCAGCAGGCCATCGACCATCAGGATGTCGTCGTCACGGGCGTGCAGGTTGCTGACGATGAAGGCCCGCAGCTCCTCGGGCATGGCCTGCTCGATCTCGACCCGGACCACCGAGCCCAGGCGGCGCTGCTTCAGGCGCGCCTCGAACTCCCGCATCAGGTCCTCGGCCTCTTCCTCGATCTCGATGTCGCTGTCGCGGATCAGGCGGAAGACGCCCTGGGCCTCGATCTCGCAGTCGGGGAACAGATGGTCGAGGAACAGCGAGACCATGTTCTCCAGCGAGATGAACCGCCGCTCGGGCTTGCGCCGACGCGACGGCGTCGCCGGGAGGGCCCAGAACCGCGCCACCTGGGCCGGGATCGGCACAAGAGCGTAGAGTAGTCGGCCGTCCGACTGGCGCCGCAGCTTCAGGGCCAGGGAGAAGGCCAGGTTCGGAATGAACGGGAAGGGGTGCGCGGGGTCGATGGCCAGCGGGGTCAAGACCGGGAACAGGCGGCTGGCGAACGTGTCCTTCAGCGCTTCCTTTTCGGCGGCGGTCACCTCCTGCGGACCCACGACATGCAGCCCCTCGCCGGTCAGCTCGACGCAGAGTTCGCGCCAACGGGTCTGCTGGCCGCCCATCAGGTCGGCGGCCTCGGAATTGACCCGTTCAAGCTGCTCGGCGGGGGTCAGGCCGTCCTGGCTGACCACCCGCACACCTTCGCGGACCTGGGCCTTTAGGCCGGCCACGCGGACCATGTAGAATTCGTCGAGGTTGTTGGCCGAGATCGACAGGAAGCGTAGGCGCTCCAGCAGGGGGTGCCGTGTGTTCTGGCTCTCGCCCAGCACGCGCTTGTTGAAGGCCAGCCAGGAGAGCTCGCGGTTGAAGAACCGGCTTTGCGACTTTAGCAATTCGGCGTCCAGGCTGAGCGGTTCGCGCCCGATTTCGACACCGTCGGATCGCACGGGCGCGGCATAGGTCATCGGTGGACATTCCCGAGGCTGGAGATCGAGCCTCTTCTGACCCAACCGTCTTGAGGCATCAAGTTATCCGTCGAAAAGATCAAGATTGTCCGTATCCTCTTCAAGAATCTGTCGCGCCAGCGCGCGTGATATGGGCCGCTGTTCCTCGTCGGCGGCCTCATCCAGCTTCTTGACGATCTCGCGGGCCGCGGGGATCGACCTCTCCATCCGCCGCAGCAGATAGGGGAAAACCTCCTTCGGCGGACGAATGCTCCGTTCTCGGAAAAATTTTCTCAACACGCCTTCCAGAACCTGGTCGTCCGGCTCTTCGATCAGGGCGACGGGCAGAGCGTTCAGACGCGAGCGCAGGTCGGGGAGCTCGGCAGGCCAGGCGGCGGGGGCCAGGCGCGCGGTGAGCAGCAGGCTGCCGCCGTCGTGGCCGGCCATGTTGATGAGGTGGAACAGGGTCTCGGCGTCCATGCCCTGGTCGACATCCTCCACCAGGACCGGACGCCCATTGGCCGCGGCGATGTCGGTGGCCTCGCGGTCCAAGACCAGAGACCGAGCCTGGGCGGCCCAGCCCTGGGCCAGGTGGGTCTTGCCGCTGCCCGGCGCGCCCACGAGCACCAGGCAGCCGCCGTGCCATGCCGGCCAGGCGTCCAGGGCTGCGATCGCCTGCGCATTGGAAGGACCCTGGCTGAACTCGCGGCGCGCGTAGGTCACGGGTCGCCTGAGGCTCAGGCGCAGCTGTCGCACTATGCGTCTCTCGGGGCGGTGTCGGTCACCGGCCGACCTTACCCGCCGCCCCGCACGGGGTCGATGTGGACAGCTCGCGCAACTGGGGATGAACCGTGGCGTTGCCGAGGGTGGCGCCTGTGGGTAGGCTCACCCTCAGGGTGTGCTGGGGGCTATCGTGAAGTTGAAGATCTTTGTCGCTGCTCTCGCCCTCGCACTCACCACGGCGGGCTCGGCGTTCGCCCAATCCTGGGTCGCTGTGACCAAGGATCAGGAGGTCGGCCTGTACGAGATCGACATGGGGTCGATCACCGCCAATGGCGGCTTCACCCAGTCCTTCATGCGCCAGGTGGCCCAAAAGCCGTTGAAGGACGCCGTCAGCGGCAAGCGCTATGTCAATTTGGTGATCCAGCGGCTGGACGATTGCCGGGGCCGGACGTTCGCCTTCGTCTCCTACGCCTATGGGGATCAAAAGGGCCAAGTGGTGTCGTCGCAGATCGTGCCCCGGGCGGAATGGCGGTTCACGGCCGCGCCGCCTGGCAGCATCGGTGCTGTGCTTCAGGAGAAAGTCTGCGCCGTGGTGGCGCAGCGCGCGGCCCTGAAACCCAGCCTCGACACCGCCCCGACCACCAAGACCAATTGGTTGCCCACCGCCTACAACGCGAAGAGCCAGACCCGGTACTATGTCCGGCAGGACAGCGTTGTGGGCCTGGGCGACGGGATGGTGGCTGCGATCCTTCGCGCCGACAGCGCCACGCCCATCAAGTTGCCGGACGGGTCACTGAGCACCACAGGCTTCATCGGCCAGATCTTCGCCTGTGAGGCCAAACAGGTCACCACGGTTTCCGTGGACAGCTACGACTCCGTGGGCGCCCTGGTGGCGGTCTATCAGCCGCCGTCAGACAAGATGGAGGTGCAGTCATATCTCGGCGGCTCGGTCACCGAGGAAATCGCCAAGTACGTCTGCGATGAGAAGAACATCGTGGCGATGCAGGAGGAAGGCGGCAGCGCCGTCGGGACGGGCTGGCTGGGGCCCAAGGGCTACATCATCACAGCCCACCATGTGATCGAGGGCGCGACCCTTCTGGAACTGGCCCGGGACGGGAAGGTGTTCGGGCGCGCCGAACTGGTGGTGTCCGATCCCGCAAACGACATCGCCATCCTACGCCCCCTCAAGCCGCTGCCGACCCGGACCTCCATCGGATTCAGCACGGCGCCGGCCCAGCTGGGCGAGCGGGTCTTCACCCTGGGCTACCCGTCGCCTGACACCCTGGGCATGAGCCTGAAGATGACCTCTGGCGAGGTGAGCGCCATGGCCGGCAACGACGTCTCCACTGGCAGGCGGGACGACGCCCGGTTCCTGCAGGTGTCCATGCCCATCCACTCCGGCAACAGCGGCGGCCCTGTGATCGATGGTCAGGGCCGGGCGGTGGGGATCGTGATCTCCAAGATGACCAAGGCCAGCGATGACGAGATCGCCCAGAACGTGAACTACGCCCTGAAGATCGGATATGTGCGCAACCTGCTGGCGGAACTGCCGACGGTCAGCACCCCGATCCCAGCCACGCCGCGGGCTTCGATCAGCGGGCTGGTGAACGAGCTTCAGGGGTCAGTTTTCCTGGTCATCGCCTCCAGCGGTGACGCGGCGGCCACGCGGGAATAGTCCAGTCGGGGCGGATGCGGCGCCGCGAGACGGGCAGCTAGACCAGCTACGCCCCCCTCGGCCCCATCGTCAGCTACCTGACCCAGGTTCCCGACGAGGACGTCGGCAGGGTGGTGAGCCAGAGGCTCGGCAGCGGCGCCCCGAGCCGCACCTGGGCACGGTCAACACCACGACCGTCATCCCGGCGAGCTTCCGGCCAGGCCGCCGGCGGACCAACCAGTTCACGATATCCGCGAGTTCTCAGCGTCGGACTCGCCTTCCCCGGGGGGCCATGAGCCAGCAGATCAGACCGGCTCGCCGACCCGGTCGCGGGCGGACATCAGGCGCCAGCCCTCGGGACGCAAAAGCTCTATGGGGGAGAAGCGGACCTTGTAGTCCATCTTCTCCGAGCCCCGCACCCAGTAGCCGAGATACACATAGGGCATGTCGGTGAGTCCGGCCTGGACCACGTGGTCCAGGATCACGAAGGAGCCGAGACTACGGCGGGTCACGGTAGGGTCGTAGAAACTGTAGACCAGGGAGAGGCCGTCGCTCATCAGGTCCACGAGGGCGCAGGCGATCAGATCGCCGGGGCCGCCGTCTCTGGAGCGCAGGCGGTACTCAATGATGTGGGTGCGGACCGCGGTGTCCTCGACCATGGCCACGTAGTCGGGCCAGGTCATCTCGGCCATGCCGCCGTCGGCGTGCCGGGTATGCAGATAGCGACGCAGCAGGTCGAACTGCTCCATGGTGGCCTCGGCCTCCACCAGGTGGCGCTCGATGTCCTCGTTGCGGGCGAGCGTCTTGCGTTCCGAACGCGAGAACACGTAGTCCACCGCGGGGATGCGGGCCGAGACGCAGGCCGAGCAGGACTCGCAGGCCGGGCGATAGGCGATGTTCTGGGAGCGGCGGAAGCCCACCTGGGTCAGGGAGTCGTTGACCGTGGCGCCGTCCGACAGCGGCAGGTGGGCGAATACCTTCCGCTCATGACGCTCCGGCAGATAGGGGCAGGGACTCGGCGCTGTCAGGAAGAACCTGAGCTGTCGGGTCGGAAAATGTTGCGTCACGGACTTGCGATCGCTCTCGAACCACTGCGCCTGACCCGATTAGGCGTCATGCCGGTGGGTTGCGCAAGTGTTCCGAGAGTCACAGCCTAGAACCCATTATTCGGCGGCAATACTGGGGCTTCGCGCAGCAGAACGATGGCGATCCGCCGATTGCCAGGCAGGGTTGGATCATCGGGATACAGCGGTTCGGAATTGGCCTTGCCCGCCACCTGATAGACCCGGTCGGGATCAACGCCGGTGGTCTGCAGAACGCGGCGCGAGGCGTCGGCGCGGGCCGAGGACAGGGCCCAGTCAGTGTCAGCCTTGCGGCCGTTCATGCTGGCCGAGGTGTGGCCGGAGATGCTGATCCGGTTGGGCAGTTGGTTGACGATCTTGCCCACGGCGCGCAGCAGCAGCTTCGCCCGGTCGTTGGGTTGAACCTGACCTTCGTTGAACAGGGAGCGGCCCTCCTGGTCGACGAGCTGGATGCGCAGACCCTCGGGGGTCTGGTCGATGATGATGTTCTTCGACAGCTCGGCGAGCTCAGGCATGTCCTGCAAGGACTGGCGCAGGGACTGCGCCGCCGACTGGAAGGCGGATTCCTCGCGCTTCTCCAGCGCCTCCTTCATGGCTTCGCTGGAGGCCTCGGCGTCGATCGCCTTGGCCGCGTCGGAGGCTTTGCCGTCGTCAGGATTCTTGGATTCCGGCGACATCTCCTCAATGATCGCCATCGAGCCCGCGCCCTTAGCCCCGTCTTCGCCCAGCGCGGTGCCGGCCAGGATGCCTCCGGAGCCGGAGGTGGTTTCTGAAACGCTGGCGGGGGCGAAATAGTCGGCGATGCCGCGCTTCTGCTCCGGGCTGGTGGTGTTGATCAGCCACATCAGCAGGAAGAAGGCCATCATCGCGGTTACGAAATCGGCGTAGGCGACCTTCCACGCGCCGCCATGGTGTCCATGGCCGCCGCCCTTCTTGATTTTCTTGATCAGGATAGGGGCTTCGCCGACAGCCATGATTCAAATCCGGTTAACGCTGATTCCAGCGCACGGTGCGGTGAGGCTCGTTAAGATGGGGTTGAGTTTGTGCAGAAGGGTCGAGGCATGAGGGTCGCGTTCGTAGGCTTGGGAGTCATGGGCTTCCCGATGGCGGGACACCTGGCCAAGGCCGGCCACGAGGTCGCGGTGTTCAACCGTAGCCCGGAGAAGGCGGAGCGCTGGGCTCAGACCCACGGCGGCCGCGCCGGAACGACCGTCGCCGAGGCGACCCGCGACGCTGAGATCGCTTTCCTGTGCGTCGGGAATGACGACGACGTCCGCGGCGTCGTGTCTCAGGCCCTGCCGGCGATGGCCGCGGGCGGGATCATCGTCGACCACACCACCACCTCGGCGAAGGTGGCCCGCGAGATGTCGGATCTCGCGGCGCGGGACGGCCGGTTCTTCGTGGATGCGCCGGTGTCGGGGGGGCAGGCAGGCGCGGAGAACGGCCAGCTCACCGTCATGTGCGGCGGCGATCGCGCGGCCTATGCCCGGGCCGAGCCGGTGATCATGACCTTCGCCAAGGCCGTGCGGCTGATGGGCGAGGCCGGCGCCGGCCAGCTCACCAAGATGGTCAACCAGATCGCCATCGCCGGCCTTGTCCAGGGCCTGGCCGAGGGCATGCACTTCGCCAAACGCGCAGGGCTTGACCCGCTGGAGGTCTACGAGGCGATCTCCAAGGGCGCGGCCCAGTCCTGGCAGATGGACAACCGCTGGAGGACCATGGCCGAGGGCAAGTTCGATTTCGGATTCGCAGTGGACTGGATGCGCAAAGACCTAGGCCTGGTGCTGGACGAGGCGGCGTCGAACGGCGCGACCCTTGAGGGCACGGCCCTGATCGACGGCTTCTACCGCGAGGTCCAGGCGATGGGTGGCCGCCGCTGGGACACCTCAAGCCTCGTCGCGCGGCTTGAAAAGCCGTGACCGCGATACGGCCCGCCGTCCTGCCGCGGGACGTGGAGAGGATCGCAGCGATCGACACGGCCGTGCAGAGCACCAGTGTCCTGGCGGCGAACGCCGGACCGGAGGGGATCGTCCTGCGCTCAGTTCCGCAGACCGTGACCAAGGTCTTTCCCCTGGAGCACCTGGAGGAACCTGATCGCCCCTGGGACGTCGCCTGGGTGGCCACCGACGGGTCGCAGATCATCGGGTTCGCCGCCGTGGGCTTCCAGGCCTGGAACCAGCGGCTGGTGCTCTGGCACTTCTATGTGGACGCTGGCCGGCGCGGCCAGGGCTTCGGCCGGCGGCTGATGGAGGCGGTGCTGGACCACGCGCGATCCCTGGGCGCGCGTCATGTCTGGTTGGAGACCAGCAACCAGAATCAGCCAGGTGTCGCGGCATATCAGGCCCTGGGCTTCTCCCTGACTGGCCTGGACCTCACCCTCTATGACGCCACCCCCTCGGAGGGGGAGTTTGCTCTGTTCTTCAGCCGCGCCGTCTAGGTGCAGTCGGGCGTACGTGAAGGGAAAAGCGCCGGTGCGGGGAGGATCGCGATGTCGGTGATGGTGCTGGAGACCGAGCGGCTGTTCCTGCGCCACCTGACGCCCGACGACGACGGCTTTATCCTCGAGCTGCTGAACGAGCCGGGGTTCCTGGAGAATATCGGGGACCGGCAGGTGCGCGACCTTGAGGGCGCCCGGCGCTATGTGGCCGATGGACCGGCGGTCAGCTATGCCCGGCACGGCTTTGGCCTATGGTGGGTGGGATTGAAGGCCTCGGCCGAGCCGGTCGGTATCTGCGGCCTGATCAAGCGCGAGATGCTCGACCACCCCGACATCGGCTACGCCTTCCTGGCGCGGTTCTCAGGCCAGGGTTTCGCCTCGGAGGCCGGCGCCGCGGTGCTGGCCTATGGCCGCAGCGTGCTCGGCCTGGGCCGGATCGTGGCCATCACCAAGCCGGACAACGACGGGTCGATCCGGGTGCTGGAGAAGATCGGCCTGACGTTTGATGGGATGGTCAACCTGCCCGACCACGGCGGAGAGAGCTGCTACTTCGTCTCCGACGCTTAGTCGGGCGCCGGAGCCATCGGCCCGTCTTCGCTAGCGCGCCGCCCAGCCAGACGGTTCGCCGCCCGCGATTTCCACCGCCTTGGTCTTCTTGTCCATGGCGCAGGCGTACTTCACGGAGACCCCGCCCTGAGCCTTGCCGGTGAGGATGGCCATACCGAAATTCTGGCTGCCAAACGCCGAAACCGCCACGGTCCAGGTCTTCACGCCAGAGTCCTTGGTGGCCGCCGCCTTGCAGCGGGTGGCGACCTCCTTCTGGAACTCCATCCAGGCGTCGTCGGAACTGGCGGCGGCGGAGCCGGCGAACGACAGGACCAGTGAGGCGCCAATGACGGCGGCGCGGACGAGGGACTTGGACATGGTCGTCTCCATCAGGGTTCTAAGCCTAGGACAGTAACCGCGGCAGCACCTGGGTTTCCAGTAGGGGAGCGAGGCGCACCGCCGGCGGCGCGGCGGGGTCGATCCACAGCAGTTCGGCGATCTCGGCCCGGGCGGCGACCTCGCCGCGGATCGTCGCGTGATAGATCGCGCCCTCCACCTGGGTGCCGGGCTCGTTGGCGGCCAACGCGCTGAAGACGCCGAGCGGGCGGCTTTCGACCAGGACGCATCCCAGTTCCTCGGCGAGTTCGCGCGCGAGGGCTGCGGCGTCGTCCTCGCCCGGATCGCGCTTGCCGCCCGGCAGCATGAAGGCGGTCGTGTCGGCCTTGCGCACCGTCAGCAGCCGCCCGTCTGAGTCGCGGATCACGGCCGCGACGATGCGGATCGGCGGCTGGGTCACGCGCCCATCAGACGGGCGGCGGTTGGGGCGAAATAGCTGATCACGCCGGCGGCCCCCGCGCGCTTGAAGGCGCCGAGGCTTTCCAGGATGGCGCGTTCCTCGTCCAGCCAGCCGTTCTGGGTGGCGGCCTTGATCATCGCGTACTCACCCGAGACCTGGAAGGCGAAGGTGGGCATGGCGAAGGTCTCCACCACGCGCTGCACGATATCCAGATAGGGCATGCCCGGCTTGACCATGACCATGTCGGCGCCCTCGGCGATGTCGAGGGCTACCTCGCGCAGGGCCTCGTCGGAGTTGGCGAAGTCCATCTGGTAGGTCTTCTTGTCGCCCGGGTTGTCCACCGAGCCGGTTCCGAGCTTCCCGGACCCGATCGCCTCGCGGTAAGGACCATAGAAGGCGGAGGCGTATTTGGCGGCATAGGACATGATCATAACATCCTGAAGTCCCGCACTTTCCAGGGCCTGCCTTAAGGCCCCGCAACGGCCGTCCATCATGTCGGAGGGCGCGAGGATGTCAGCTCCCGCCTCGGCCTGCATGATCCCCTGGCGGACCAGGGTCTCGATGGTGGGATCGTTGAGGATGCGGCCGTTCTCGATCAGGCCGTCATGGCCGTGGTCGGTGAAGGGATCCAGCGCCACGTCGCACATGATCCCGACCTCGGGGGCGGCGTCCTTCATGGCCTTGACCGCCGTGGCCACAAGCCCGTTGGGGTCGTGGGCCAGGCTGCCGGTGGCGTCCTTTTTGCCGCCGTCGATGTGGGGGAAGACCGCGATGGCCGGGATGCCGAGCCTGCGGGCCTCCACCGCGGCCTTGGCGCAGTCCTTCACCGAGAGGCGGAACACACCGGGCATGGAGGCCACCGGAACCTCGCCCTCGCCCTCGTGCACCACCATCGACCAGATCAGGTCGGCCGGGGTCAGCACGCTTTCGCGGACCAGTCGGCGGACCCAGTCGGCCTGGCGCAGACGGCGCAGGCGCAGGGCGGGATAGGCGGCGAGATGGGCGTTTTTCATGGGCCGCTATCTAGGCCGGGTGGGAGGTCAGGCCAATCCCCCGCGCCGAGACCAGGCGGATAAAGCCGATGGCGGGGGCCGCGATTAGCCACAGCCCGGCCAGCAGCGACAGCACGACGGCCGCCACCAGGAGGCTGACGATCCGCCCGTCGAGAACCATGCGGGACAGATCGATATTGATGGTGGAAAAGCCGTCCCAACCGTTGACCCGGGTGAACTCCAACAGTTCACCGACCCCGCTAATGAGCGCCCCAAGTCCGCACGCCCCGGCGGCCATGGTCAGGCCAAAGGCCACCCAGAAGATTCTGATCTGGAAATCGTGATGCGAGCGGATGGCCACCGGCGCTTCGTCCCGTTGCGAATAGGCGATGATCACCGCGATGAGGGCCGGGATGCCGGCGAAGAAAATCGACGCGAACAGCAGGCCATAGTTCACCAGGGCGAGGTTTCGCGCCGCCTCTGGCCCTCGCCCCATCAATTGATCCGTCATCGTCCGACTCCCCGCGCGTCGTTGACAGGTTGCGCCTACGGAGCGAGTTCCTCAAGCTAACCGCTTCCGAGGCCGCCAAGATCATGGATTTCACGCTCAACGAAGACCAGCGCGCCATTGAGGACGCCGCCCGTGTCTTCGCGGCCGAGGAGCTGGCTCCCAACTCGGCCCGCTGGGACGAAGACAAGCACTTTCCGGTCGATGTTCTGCGCAAGGCGGCGGGTCTCGGCTTCGCGGGCCTCTATGTCCAGGAGGACGTCGGCGGCTCGGCCCTAACGCGGCTGGACGCCTCGATCGTCTTCGAGCAGCTGAGCTATGGCGATGTGCCGACCGCGGCCTTCGTGTCGATCCACAACATGGTCTCGTGGATGATCGACCAGTTCGGGTCCGACGACCTGCGCCAGCGATACCTGCCGCGCCTGACCAGCATGGAGCTGATCGCCTCCTACTGCCTGACAGAGCCGGGGTCGGGGTCGGACGCCGCGGCGCTGGCGACCACGGCGAGGAGGGACGGCGACAGCTACGTGCTGACGGGCTCGAAAGCCTTCATCTCGGGCGCCGGGACCTCTGACCTGTATCTGGTGATGGCCCGTACCGGGGCGGCGGGCGCCAAGGGGGTTTCGGCCTTCGTGGTGGAGAAGAACCAGCCGGGCGTCTCGTTCGGGGCCCAGGAGCGCAAGATGGGCTGGAACGCCCAGCCCACGGCTCAGGTGAACCTCGACGAGGTCCGCGTCTCGGAAGCCAACCGCCTGGGCGGGGAGGGGGAGGGCTTCCGCTTCGCCATGGCCGGGCTAGACGGCGGACGCATCAATATCGCCTCCTGCTCGCTGGGCGGGGCGCAGCTCGCCCTGGATACCGCAAGGGAATACCTGCTGAGCCGCAGGCAGTTCGGCCAGGCCCTGGCCGAGTTCCAAGCCCTGCAGTTCCGGCTGGCGGACATGGCCACGGAGCTGGACGCCGCCCGCCTGATGGTGCGCCGGGCCGCCGCGGCGCTGGACGCCCGCGACCCCAAGGCCACCCAGTACTGCGCAATGGCCAAGAGGTTCGCCACCGACACCGGTTTCGAGGTCGCCAACCAGGCCCTGCAACTGCATGGTGGCTACGGCTACCTGAAGGATTATCGCCTGGAACAGATCGTGCGCGACCTGCGGGTCCACCAGATCCTGGAAGGCACGAACGAAATCATGCGGGTGATCATCGCCCGGGAGCTGCTGCGCCAATGAGTGATGACGAAGTTCTGGTCCGCATGGAGGGCTGCGTCGGCCGCCTGACCCTGAACCGGCCTCAGGCGCTGCACGCCCTGACCACCCGGATGTGCGAAATCCTCACCGACGCCCTGCTGGCCTGGAAGGATGATCCGGCCGTAGCCCTGGTGCTGCTGGACCATGCCGGCGAGCGCGGCTTCTGTGCTGGCGGCGACATTCGCATGCTGGCCGAAAGTGGCGCGGCGGACGGGAAGGCGGCCCGGGAGTTCTTCTTCAAGGAGTACCGGCTCAACCACCTGCTGTTCGACTACGCCAAGCCAGTGGTGGCGATCATGGACGGCGTGACCATGGGCGGCGGCGTCGGTCTGGCCGCCCCCTCTCAGTACCGGGTGGCCACCGAGCGGACCACCTTCGCCATGCCCGAGACCGGGATCGGCCTGTTCCCCGACGTCGGCGGCGGCTGGTTCCTATCGCGAATGCCCGGCCACATCGGCCTCTGGCTGGCGCTCACCGGCGCGCGTCTGAAGGCCGCCGACTGCGAACTGGTGGGGATCGCCACTGACTACATCCCGAGCGATCAGATCGAGGCTTTCAAGCGCGCCCTGATCGCCGACCCCGCCGCCGTCGAGACCCTGCTGACGGAGTTCGAAGGCGACGCGGGCCGGCCCCGCCTGGCCGAGCATCAGGACGAAATCGCGCGCATCTTCGGATTGGCCAGCGTCGAGGCCATCGTCGAGGCGTTGCAGCACGCCGACACCGACTGGTCCGACGACCAGCTCAAGGCCCTGGCGTCGAAGTCTCCCCAGACCCTGAAGGTGGCCTTCCGGCAACTGGCGCTGGGCCGCAAGGCCGCGAGCTTCGCCGAGAACATGGAGATGGAATATCGTATTGGGTCCCGCGTGGTGCGGCGTCACGACTTCATCGAGGGCGTCCGCGCCGTCATCGTCGAGAAGGACCAGGCGCCCAAGTGGAGCCCCGCCACCCTGGAGGGAGTCACCGAGGCCATGCTGGACGATATCTTCGCCCCCCTGCCTACCGATGAGGCCTGGTCCCCCCTACCTTCACTGTAACGAGACGCGTCGGGGCGCCGAATGGCGTTCCGAAAGACAACGAAACTTGGGAGAGAGAACCGATGACACGCAATCTGTTGCTGGCCGCCGTCGCGGTCCTGGCGCTTTCCGCCGGCGCCGCCCAGGCCGCGCCTTCTAGCGAGGTCGCCGCCGCGGTGGCCGACAAGGCCCGCCCCGAAGCCGACACCAAGCGCGACGCTGACCGCAAGCCCGCCGAGATGCTGGAGTTCGCCGGGGTGAAGGCCGGCCAGACCGTGGCCGACTTCCTGCCCGGCGGCGGCTATTTCACCCGCATCTTCTCAAAGGCCGTCGGCCCCAAGGGCGCGGTCTATGCGGTGATCAACGCGCCGCCGCCGAATCCGGCGCCCGACGCCAAGCCCAACCCCATCCTCGCGGTGGCCGCTGATCCCGCCTACGGGAACATCAAGGTGGTGCAGGCGAGCTTCCAGACCCTAGCCCTGCCGACCCAGGCCGACGTGATCTGGACCGCGCAAAACTATCACGACCTGCACCTGGCCCGCTTCAACCTGGACGTGGCGGCTGTGAACAAGGCGGTCTACGCGGCCCTGAAGCCGGGCGGCGTCTATGTCGTGCTTGACCACGCCGCGGCCACGGGCGCGCCCCTGGACACCGCCGACAAGCTGCACCGTATCGATCCGGCGATCGTGAAAAGCGAACTGGCGGCGGCGGGCTTTGTCTACGAAGGTGAGAGCACCCTGCTGCGCAACACCACCGACGACCACACCAAGGGCGTCTTCGACCCGAGCCTGCGCGGTCACACCGACCAGTTCATCTACAAGTTCCGCAAGCCCAAGTAAGGGAGCGTCGCCCATGACGCGGATCGCGTTCATCGGTCTGGGGAACATGGGCGGCGGCATGGCCGCCAACCAGGCGAAGGCGGGCCACGAGGTGGCGGCCTTCGACCTGTCGGCCCAGGCGCTGGAGAAGGCCGTGGCGGCGGGTTGCCGCGCGGCGGGTTCAGCGGCGGAGGCGGTCGCCGACGCGGAGGTGGTGATCACCATGCTGCCGGCCGGACCGCACGTCCGGGCGGTCTATGCGAACGAGGTGCTGACCAAGGCGCCCAAGAGAGCCCTGCTGATCGACTGCTCCACCATCGATGTGGAAAGCGCGCGAGCCGTGGCGGCCGACGCCAAGGCCCACGGCTTCCGGTTCGCTGATGCGCCGGTCTCCGGCGGCACGGCGGCGGCGGAGGGGGGCACGCTCGCCTTCATGGTGGGCTGCGACGAGGCCGACTTCGCCGGGGTGGAGGGCGCGCTAGGTCCCATGGCCCGCGCCGTGATCCGTGCCGGCGACCACGGGGCGGGACAGGCAGCCAAGATCTGCAACAACATGGTGCTAGGCATCTCGATGATCGGGGTCTGCGAGGCCTTCGCCCTGGCGGAGAAACTGGGTCTGGACCCTGACCGGTTCTTCGAGATCGCAACTAAGTCGTCGGGTCAGTGCTGGTCGCTGTCCAGCTACAGTCCCTGGCCGGGCCAGGTGCCGGCCGCCCCGTCGAATCGCGACTACGAGGGCGGTTTCGCCACCGCGATGATGCTGAAAGATCTGAAGCTGGCCCAGGAGGCCGCGGCCAAGTCAGGCGCCGCCGCGCCGATGGGGGCCCAGGCTGAGGGGATGTACGCCCTGTTCGATCGCCTGGGGGGCGGCGCCAAGGATTTCAGCGCGATCCTTCAACTCTTCCGGGGCAATCTGCCCTGAGCCGGGTTACCGCCGTTCACGAACTCTGAGCGCACGCTCACGAAATGTGCGGTCTTGTGACATGACGGATTGTAGACAACGGGGTCGGGTGGCGCGATAAGCCCGGCGAAGCTAAGGGGACCGGCTGGGGCGCGAGATCGTCGAGCGCGCGGCCGGAATTCAAGTCGATGGATTACAAGTCCGCGTTCAGCACCGCTCTTGAGCAGATTCATGCCGAGGGTCGTTACCGGG
>NZ_JANPJP010000027.1:0-2438 GCF_031425575.1 Phenylobacterium sp. | reverse complement strand
TCGAAGATCACCGCCAGATGGGTCGGCGCCTCGGCGGACGTCTTCATGTCCACCAACAGCTTCCAGATCATGTTGCAGAAGCCCGACACGGCGCCGATCGGCACGCCGTCCGACTTGCGCGTCAACGGCGGCAGGGCATGGAAGGCCCGGAAGATGAAGCCGGAGCCATCCACAAGATAGAGCCGGATCGCCGGCCCGTCCTGGGTGTTGGCGCGCGGCAGGTCAGGGAGCGGCGGCGGATCGGCGTCGAGGGTCTCGGTCATGTGACGGAGAATAGGATGCGATGGGGCGAAGGTCACCCGCTTCCACGCGCTGATTGCCGCGTTGGCTCACTGCGTCTAGGGGTCTGGACTGGAGGCAGGCTGGAAATGACCCCGAAGCCCAAATCGCCGCAGGTCACGGTCTGGTACGATGGCGAATGCCCGCTTTGCCAGCGTGAGATCGCCCTGTTCCGGCGTCTGGACCGTCGCGCCGGGATCGACTTCATCGACGTGGCCGGTGACGCCGCCTGCCCGATTGACCGCGCCAGCCTGCTCCAGCGTTTCCATGCGCGTGAGGCCGGTGGGCCCCTGGTGTCTGGCGCCGCAGCGTTTGCGGCCATGTGGCGGGCCATTCCCTTGCTGTCTCCGCTTGGCCACGTCGCCAGGATACCGGTCGTGTTGTGGGGGTTGGAGCGCCTGTATCGGCTGTTTCTGGTCGTCCGCCCTGGGCTGCAGTCTCTGGCGCGGCGCCTTGCCCCCGCGCCCCGCGACGCAGCATGATCGGCGCGACGCCCCGCGCTGTGCTGGTCTATGGCCTGCTGGGGCTCAGCGGTTTTCTGGGACCGCCGCTGGCCGGGTGGCTGTGGGCGGACCACCGTGACCTCGCCGCCCGGTTTCTCATCGCCTACGCAGCCTTGATCCTGTCGTTCCTGGGCGGCGCGCGCTGGGGGCTGGCCGTCGCCAGGCCATCCCCGTCGGTGGCGACCGTTTCCCTGGCGATGCTGCCGACCCTATGGGCGGTGGGCGTCCTGGTCCTCCCGTCGGCCCTCAGTGCCTGGCAGATGGGCGCCTTGGCCGCAGGCCTTGCGCTCCAGTGGCTCTGGGACGTCCGCGCCCGGGGCCTGCCCGCTTGGTATCCCGGCCTGCGGACCGTTCTCAGCCTCGGCGCGCTCGCGGGACTGGCGGCCGGATCCCTGGTTCTGACACGCTGAGCCTGGCGGCGCATCCTCGCAAACGGCGCCCTCGCCACAGGCCTCGTTCGCGCAACCGGTGGAAGCGCGCTAAGAGCCAGCCGTGACCGCCTGCGCCCTGACCCGCCTGACCCTGACCGACTTCCGGTCCTATGCGAGCGCCGAACTGGCGCTGGATGGGCGGCCCGTCTGGTTGGCGGGGCCGAACGGCGCGGGCAAGACCAACCTGCTGGAGGCGGTCAGCTTTCTCATTCCGGGCCGAGGCCTGCGTGGCTCCGGCCTTGGCGAGGTGGGCCGGCGGATGCCGGGCGAGACAGCCGGGCGGGCCTGGGCTGTCGCCGTGAGCGTGCGGTTCGGCGAAGAGGAAACCCGGCTGGGCACCGGGGTCGAGACCGCGGGCGCCGCACGCCGGGCCGTGCGGGTCGAGGGCGAGACCGTGCCGCCCGGCCGCCTGTCGGAACATACCCGCCAGGTCTGGCTGACCCCGGCCCAGGACCGGCTGTTCCTGGAGGGCGCTGCAGATCGGCGACGGTTCTTTGACCGGCTGGTGTTCGCAGGCGAGCCGGTCCACGCCGCCCATGTGCAGGTCTACGAGAAAGCCTTGCGCGAACGCATGCGTCTGTTGATCGACGGCCCGCGCGACGCGGCCTGGCTCGACGCTCTTGAGGCGCGGCTGGCGGAGGCCGGCGCCCTGATGGCCCAGGCCCGGGCGCGAACCCTTGTGGCCCTGGCGACGGAAATCGACACCCGGGGCGCGCGGCCGTTCCCCCAGGCGAGGCTGTCGCTGACGGGGGAGTGGGAGCAGATGGCCGGGCAGGGCGCGGCGCTGGGCGACATTCAGGCGAAGTTGGGCGGGGTCTTGGCCGCCGCCCGCGACCGCGACGCCTCAGCCGGACGCGCGCTCAGCGGCCCCCACCGGGGCGACCTGAGTGTGATCCATGTGGAAAAGGACCGCGCAGCCGCTGAATGCTCCACCGGCGAGCAAAAGGCCCTGATCCTCAACCTGGTGCTGGCCCAGGCGGCGCGACTGGCGCGTGCGGTGGATGCGCCCGCCCCCATTTTGCTGCTGGACGAGGTTGCCGCCCATCTGGACGCGCGCCGCCGGGCCGCCCTGTTCGACGAGATTGAGGCGTTGGGGTTGCAGGCGTTTCTGACCGGGACGGACGAGATGCTGTTTGAGGGGCTGGCGGGGCGGTCTCAGGGGTTTCTGGTGGAGGCGGCGGGGGTGGCTGAGGTCGGGTGAGCGCTTACCGCCCCCGCAAAGCGG
>NZ_JANPJP010000026.1:0-1674 GCF_031425575.1 Phenylobacterium sp. | reverse complement strand
GGACCGCGCGAGGTCCCAGGGGTTGCGGGTGGGGCCAAATCCGGTGGGTTCGGTGGTGGGCAGGAAGCCGTGCTCCGGGGTCGAGGACTTGCCGATCACATTCACCCCGGCGCGGTCGTAAGCGTCGCTCAACAGCGGCTGGCGCGTGGCCGGCGGCATCGCGAGCATGGCCCGTGAACCTGAGCGGGTCGGCAAGCCCTTGTAATCATTTAAGTCCTTTATCAGGAACGGGACGCCGGCAAAGGGACCGGTCATGGCCGCGACCTGACCCCGCTCCAGCGCCCGGTCGAAATCCGACGCCACCAGGAAATTCAGCCTCGGCTGCAGTTTGAGCGCCCCGTCCACGGCGCCCTTGGCGGCCTCCAGCGCCGACATCTGGCCGGTTCGGATCATCGCCGCTGTCTCGATAGCGTCCGGCCAGGCTGACTTGACGGCCGGCGCCTTGGCCCGGGCCTCGGCGGCAACGCCGGCGAAGGCCAACGCGCTGAAGGCGCGGCGTGTGATTCTGGTCATGGCATTCCCCGACAGTACTGTTTGGCGTCCGATTGCCGAGCTTGACCCACCGGACGGCAAGTCTGCAACATTGGAGAACAGATGCGCTGCTATCATACCCCCGTTAGCTGGGGAGAAGGCGCATGAAGCCGATGTTTGCCGTGGCCGTCGTGACGGCGGCAGGGGTGCTGGCGTTCTGCTTCGGCGCTGGCGCGCCCCTGCAGGCGGCCGATGTCCCGACACAACAGGTGCACGACTTTCAACTCACCGATCACACACGTTTAGCACACCAGCTTTACTACTATGGCTATGCGCCGGCGATCGTGTTGATGACCCGGCAGAACGGCTCTGGGGTCTCCATGGCCCGCTCCGCCGAGCTGCAGAAGATCGCCGCCGGCTATCAGGCCCGCGGCGTGTTGTTTTTCCTGCTGGACTCCAACCTCGCCGACACGCGCGACGCGGCGGCTTTGGCGGCGGCCAAAGAGGGCCTCACACTGCCGATCCTGATGGACGAGCAACAGCTTGTGGGCGAGCAGCTGGGCGTGAAGCGGGAAGGGGAGGTTTTTGTAATCAACCCAAAAACCTGGGCCGTGGCCTACCGCGGACCCGTGTCGAATTCGGTGGCGGCGCTGGACGCCGTGCTGGCGGGCCAGCCTGTGGCTCGGTCGCAGATCGAGGTCACCGAGGGCCGCGCCGTGAGCTTCCCCGAACAGGCCCGCGCAGCCGCCTTCGCCAGAATCTCCTACGTCCGGGAAATCGCTCCGATTCTGCAGGAAAAGTGCGTGTCCTGCCACCTGACCGGCGGTATCGGCCCCTTCGCCATGGACAGCTATGAGGTGGTCAAGGGCTTCTCGCCGATGATCCGCGAGACCATCCGCACCCGCCGCATGCCGCCCTATTTCGCCGACCCGCACATCGGGGCGTTCAAGAACGACCAGGGCCTGACGCCCGCTGAGACCAAGACCTTGGTCCACTGGATCGAGGCTGGGGCTCCGCGCGGCGACGGGGCTGATCCCCTGCTGGCCAACGCCGGGCGGGTGGCTGCTGAATGGCCGGAAAACCTCGGCAAGCCGGACGTCGTCGTGGATCTGCCAGCTTTCAAGGTGCCAGCCAGCGGCCTGGTGGAATACCAGTTCATGCGGGTGGACAATCCGTTCCCGGCCAATACCTGGCTGAAGGCCA
>NZ_JANPJP010000025.1:0-1676 GCF_031425575.1 Phenylobacterium sp. | reverse complement strand
GGACCGCGCGAGGTCCCAGGGGTTGCGGGTGGGGCCAAATCCGGTGGGTTCGGTGGTGGGCAGGAAGCCGTGCTCCGGGGTCGAGGACTTGCCGATCACATTCACCCCGGCGCGGTCGTAAGCGTCGCTCAACAGCGGCTGTCGCGTGGCCGGCGGCATCGCGAGCATGGCCCGTGAACCTGAGCGGGTCGGCAAACCCTTGTAATCATTTAAATCTTTTATCAGGAACGGGACGCCGGCATAGGGACCGGTCATGGCCGCGACCTGACCCCGCTCCAGCGCCCGGTCGAAATCCGACGCCACCAGGAAATTCAGCTTCGGCTGCAGTTTCAGCGCCCGATCCACGGCGCCCTTGGCGGCCTCCAGCGCCGACATCTGGCCCGTTCGGATCATCGCCGCTGTCTCGGTAGCGTCCGGCCAGGCCGACTTGACGGCCGGCGCCTTGGCCCGCGCCTCGGCCGCAACGCCGGCGAAGGCCAACGCACTGAAGGCGCGGCGTGTGATCCTGGTCATGGTGTCCCCCCTCGGCTGGACTGTTCGCCGTCCACCCCCAGACTTGACCTCCCGGACGCCAAGTCTGCAACACTTGAGACCAATAGCTCTGGTAGCGTACCGTCGTTTCCTGGGGAGGACGCGCATGAAGCCCATGTTAGCCATGGCCGCTGTAACGGCGGCAGGGGTGTTGGCGTTCGGCTTTGGAGCTGGCGCGCCGCTGCGCGCCGCCGATGTGGCGCCCCCGCGGGTGGATGACTTTCAGCTGACCGACCACACCCGCCTCGCGCACCAGCTTTACTACTATGGCTATGCGCCGGCGATCGTGTTGATGACCCGGCAGAACGGCTCTGGGGTCTCCACGGCCCGCTCCGCCGAGCTGCAGAACATCGCCGCCGGCTACCAGGCCCGCGGCGTGTTGTTCTTCCTGCTGGACTCCAACCTGGCCGACACGCGCGACGCGGCGGCTTCGGCGGCGGCCAAAGAGGGCCTCACACTGCCGATCCTGATGGACGAGCAACAGCTTGTGGGCGAGCAGCTGGGCGTAAAGCGGGAAGGGGAGGTTTTTGTCATCAACCCAAAAACCTGGGCCGTGGCCTACCGCGGACCCTTGTCGAATTCGGTGGCGGCGTTGGACGCCGTGCTGGCGGGCCAGCCTGTGGCTCGGTCGCAGATCGAGGTCACCGAAGGCCGCGCCGTGAGCTTCCCCGAACAGGCCCGCGCAGCCGCCTTCGCCAGGATCTCCTACGCCCGGGAAATCGCTCCGATCCTGCAGGAAAAGTGCGTGTCCTGCCACCTTACCGGCGGTATCGGCCCCTTCGCCATGGACAGCTATGAAGTGGTCAAGGGCTTCTCGCCGATGATCCGGGAGACCATCCGCACGCGCCGGATGCCACCCTACTTCGCCGATCCGCACATCGGCGCGTTCAAGAACGACCAGGGCCTGACCGCCGCCGAGACCAAGACCTTGGTCCACTGGATCGAGGCTGGGGCTCCGCGCAGCGACGGGGCTGATCCCCTGCTGGCCAACGCCGGGCGGGTGACTGCTGAATGGCCGGAAAACCTCGGCAAGCCGGACGTCGTCGTGGATCTGCCAGCTTTCAAGGTGCCAGCCAGCGGCCTGGTGGAATACCAGTTCATGCGGGTGGACAATCCGTTCCCGGCCAATACCTGGCTGAAGGCCA
>NZ_JANPJP010000024.1:0-4374 GCF_031425575.1 Phenylobacterium sp. | reverse complement strand
CACCAGGGCCGCGGCGCCCACGGCCGCGGCTGGACCGACGCCGAGCGCGTTCAGCAGCGGCGGCAGGTGCGCCGACATCGCCGAGCCGATGGCCGCGAGCACCGCGAAGGCGCCGGCCATCAGCACCATCTTCGAGGTGTCGCCTGGCGCGGGCGCGTCACTGATCGGCGCGGCGTCTGCGGCGGGCGCCGGGCGCGGCGCCGGGGCGCGGGGCAGGCTGAGATGCAGGGGCAGGGCGACCATCAGGTTGAGCGCCGCCCAGACCAGGCAGGCGCCGCGCCAGCCGATCTCGTGCTCCAGCCAGGCGGTGAGGGGCCAGCCGATGGTGCTGGCGAACCCGGCGATCAGGGTCACGCCGGTGATGGACCGGCGCGCGTCGACCCCGAACCAGGACACCAGGCCGGCGAAGGCGATGTCGTACAGGCCCGCCGACATGCCCAGGCCGATGATCAGCCAGGAGGCGATCAAGGCCACCGGGGTCTCGGAGATCGCCAGGCCCACGAGGCCGGCGGCGAACAGCAGACTGGCGGCGGTCAGCGGCGGCCGTCCGCCCCTCTGGTCCACCAGCTTGCCGACGCGGGGGCCGGTCACCGCCTGCAGCAGCAATGCCGCGGAGAACGCCAGGAACACTCCAGTGGTCGACATCCCCACATCGGCGGCCATCGGCTTGGCCAGGGTCGCGGGCAGGTAGCTCGAACACGCATAGCCGATGGTCTGGGTCACCCCCAAGGTCAGCACCGCGCGGCGCGGGGTGAAGGTCATGGCTGGCGGCCGATAGGCAAGAGTGAGGGCTCCAACGCCAAAGGGCGTCGGAGGGGAGCTTAAGCAGAGTCGGACCCAGGTGTTTCCTCCTCACGCAAGGCGAGGAGGATGAAAGCCTTAGTGCCCTGGGCGCGGAATAGGGGTCTTCTGTTCCTTCACCTCCACCGCCCTCTGGTCCGGCGCGCGACCGTGCTGCGGCTTGGGCGCGGAGCGGGGCGCGCTGAAGTTAAGGTTGGGGTCTTGCTGATGGAAGCCTGTGGTCATGGCCGGTTCCTCCCGAAGCCCTAACGCTTAAGCCGCCTCCATCCGCGGGTCGGCGGGTCGCACATCTACGTGAATCGAAAGCTCGCTCTTGCCTGGATCCCCGAGAATCATGCCGCTGATCGGGGTGGCCCCCTCGGGGGTGCGGCTGACGGCGACCGGAATCAGGTCGGCGGACTCGGCCAGGCCATTGGTGGGGTCGAACTCCAGCCAGCCAAGACCGGGCAGGAAGACCTCGCACCAGGCATGTGTGGCGCCGGCCCCTCGAACGCTCGAGTGGCGGGGCGAATAGAGGTAACCGGTGACAAACCGGGCCGCATAGCCGAGCCGACGCAACGCCTCCACCATCAGCCAGGCGAAGTCACGGCAGGTTCCCGAGCCCATCGTCACCGTGAAGGCGGGCGTCTGGGTGCCCTCCTCGTCGCGCTGGCGGTAGTCGAAGTGCTGGTGGATGTAGCGGTTCAGCCGCTGCAGGAAGTCCAGCGCCGGCTCATAGGCTCCGCCGGCGTTGGCTCGCACCCAGTCCAGTAACATGCCGTTGGGGTCGTCGGTCGCAGGGTCGATGAAGGGGTCCAGGATCGTGCGGTCGCCACGGTCGTAGACGATCGGCATCGCGGTGTGGGGGTTGTCGATCTGCAGTGGCGCGAGCGGGGCTGGAAACCGTTCGATGGTAAGCTTGCTGACGATGGTGAGTTCCTGCGACCGCCCCTCCGGCGTCATGAGGCAGACGCAGTTCCCCAGCGCGTCATAGACCCACCGCTTGGAGGCCGGCAGGGACAGGCCCATCGAGGCCTCTACGACCCGCGTCGCATGGCTGTCGCGCGGCCGCAGCAGCAGCCGGTGAACGCCAAAGCCCACGGGCCGCTCATAGAGGTAGCGAGTCTCGTGACGGATGATCAGGCGCGCCATTGTGCGCGACGAACGGACAGCCGCGATGGAGGTTCCGGTTAGGGGGTGGTCGTTCCGCTCCCGGCGCCCTGGCCGCCGGTCGTGCCGACGCCCGCGCCCTGGGCGGCGGGGGAGGTCGCCTGCATGGGAGGCGGGGAGCCGTCGGCGGGGACAGCGCCGGTGACGCCGGCGTCCGGGGCCGTGGCCGCGCCGGTTCCGGCCACGGAGTCGGTGTCGGGCATTGCGGCGCCGGTGGCGTTGGGCTTGTCGCTGCAGGCGGACGCGGAGAGCGCCAGCGCCGAAACGGCCGCCAGGGTCATGATCAGTCGCATGGGAGTTCCTTTGGAATGGCTGACGCTGCAACGACCGACGCGCCTCGGCGTTCCGCCGGAGCTCTCACCCGGCTCCGGCCACGCTTGGCGCCCCACGCCCATGTGGTATGGACGCCGCTCCCACGGGCCCGCGCCCGATTGAATGCGACGTGCATGTCCGACAACGGCCCCGAGGTCGATCCGCCCAAGCCCGACGAGGCGCCGCCGCCGGAGCTGGCGCCGGGGGACGAGACGTCCCCGGAACAGTCGTCGGCGGCGCAGGCGCTTCCAGAGTCTGAATTCACTGACGAAGACGCTGAGTCCGCTGTTGCACCCGAACCGGAGTCCGAGCCTGAACCGGACGCTGAGCCGGAGCCGTATGTCACGCCGCAGCCTGAGCCGGAGCCGGAGCTGGTTCCGGATGTCGACCCCGACCCCGAGCCCGAGATCACGCCCCAGCCGGCGCCGGAACCTGAGGTCGGTCCCAGCCCTGTGACCGCCGTCGGCGACGGCGCCCCTCCGTTGTGGATGCGCCGCCCCTGGCAAATCGGCGCCGGGGTGGCGGCCCTGCTCCTCATCTTCATGGTCTGGCTGGTGGGCTCCCTGCCGCTGGGCCAGGCCTTGGAGCCGCTGGAAAATCCGACCCTGGTCCTGGTGGCCGCCGACGGCCGGCCCATCGCCAAGCGCGGCTCCTACAAGGAGGAGCCGGTCGAGGTCGCCAAGCTGCCGAAGTACGTCTCCGGCGCCTTCATCGCCATCGAGGACCGGCGCTTCTACAGCCACCTGGGCGTCGACCCCAAGGCCATCGCGCGCGCCATGAACGCCAACGCCCGGGCCGGCGGTGTGGCCGAGGGCGGCTCCACCATCACCCAGCAGCTGGCCAAGAACGCCTTCCTGTCGAGCCAGCGCACCCTGCGCCGCAAGGTCCAGGAAGCGATCATCGCCGTCTATCTGGAGGCCCGCCTCTCCAAGGACGAGATCCTGTCGCGCTACCTGTCCTCGGTCTATTTCGGCGACGGCGCCTTTGGCCTGCGGGCCGCCGCCCGGCACTATTTCGACAAGACGCCGGAGGCGCTTTCCATCGGCGAGGCGGCGATGCTGGCCGGCCTGGTCAAGGCCCCGTCACGCCTGGCGCCGACCGAGAACCTGGAAGGCGCGCGCGAGCGCATGCGGATCGTCCTGGGCGCCATGGCCGACACCGGCCTGATCACCAAGGCCCAAGCCCGCAGCGCCGCCCGCGGCGTGCGCCCCTATGGCGGCCGCAAGCCCATCCCCACCGGCTCCTACTTCGCCGACTGGGTCATCCCCCAGGCCAAGGCGGCGATGGAGGCGAGCTACGGCGAGACCGTGGTCAAGACCACCCTCGACACCAATCTCCAGGCCCAGGCCGAGAAGATCCTGGCCCGCGCCCTGGACCGTGACGGCAAGGCGCTGAACGCCGGCCAGGGGGCGCTTGTCGCCATGCGCACCGATGGCCGCGTCGTCGCCATGGTGGGCGGCCGCGACTACAAGGTCAGCCAGTTCAACCGCGCCGACGCCGCCCGCCAGCCGGGCTCTGCCTTCAAGCTCTTCGTCTACCTCGCCGCCCTGCGCGAGGGCTGGACCCCCACCAGCCCGATCCTCGACGCCCCGGTCGAGGTCTCCGGATGGAAGCCGAAGAACCATGAGGTGAAGTACGCCGGCCGCATGGTGCCGCTGATCACCGCCTTCGCCGGCTCCTCTAACGTGGCCGCCGTGCGCCTGGCCAAGGAGGTCGGCCGTGACGACATCGTTCGCACGGCGCGCGACCTGGGCGTCACCGAAACGATTCCCAACGACCTGACCCTGGCGCTCGGCACCGGTCCCATGAGCCTGGTCCAGCTCACCGCCGCCTATGCCGCCATCGACGCGGGCGAGGCCCCGGTGATCGCCCACGGCCTGGCCAGCTTCCGCAAGCCCGCCACCGTCCGCAAGCTCGGCAAGGCCGAACTGGCCGGGATGCGTGACCTGCTGCGATCGGCCACCCAGCGGGGCACCGGCATCGAGGCCGCCATGCCCGGCGCCTTCGGCAAGACCGGCACCACCCAGGATTACCGGGACGCCCTGTTCATCGGCTATGTCGGCGATCTCGTGGTCGGCGTCTGGGTTGGCAATGACAACAACGCCTCCATGA
>NZ_JANPJP010000023.1:0-11263 GCF_031425575.1 Phenylobacterium sp. | reverse complement strand
GGCGCCGAAACCGGAAACCACTTTCGGCTGTCACGCTTCGCCGGCTCTGAAGGCCCGGCGCGGGACTACTCTGTCACGGAATTCGGCGAGACGAAACTCTGACGCCGCGTCATGAGGAGGGCGCCACGAGCCCTGCATGCTCGAACACGTTCGTGTGGTTAGTTTGGTTGGTTGACTATATTTCTCAGGCGCGAGGCGTCGCGGCCAGAAGAAAAGGAACCACGAACCACACGAACCACACGAACGATAGATGGACCGCCCGTTCAGACGAATCCAGGTCCCGGCCTGCGCCGGGATGAGCAGATATGGGCCTATCGACTCCGTCCCTAGGCCGCTGTCCAGCCGCCGTCCACCGAGAGGTTGGCGCCGGTCATCTGCTTGGCGGCCGGCGAGCAGAGGAAGACGGCGATGGCGGCGACTTCCTCCGGCGTCACGAACTGCTTGGTGGGCTGGGCGGCCAGCAGGACGTCGTTGATCACCTGGTCTCGGGTCAGGTTGCGCGAGGCCATGGTGGCGGGAATCTGGTTCTCCACCAGGGGGGTCCAGACGTAGCCGGGGCTGATGCAATTGACGGTCACGCCATGGGGGGCGAGTTCCAGGGCCGCGGTCTTGGTGAGGCCCACAACCCCGTGCTTGGCGGCCACATAGGCCGACTTGAAGGGCGAGGCCACCAGGCTGTGGGCCGAGGCGGTGGAGATGATCCGCCCCCAGCCGCGCGCCTTCATGCCGGGAACCGCCGCGCGGATCGCGTGGAAGGCGGCCGAGAGGTTGATGGCGATGATCTGGTCCCACTTCTCAAGGGGGAAGTCTTCGATGGGGGAGACGAACTGCACCCCGGCGTTGTTGACCAGCACGTCCACGGCGCCCAGTTCGGCCTGCGCCTGGGCGATCATGGCGGCGATCTCCGCGGGCTGGGTCATGTCGGCGCCGGAATAGATCGCCCTGACCCCGAATTCCGCCTCGATCCCGGCCCGCGCCGCCTCGATGTCCTCGGCGGCTCCGAAACCGTTGATCAGGACATTGGCGCCCTCGGCCGCAAAGGCGCGGGCGATGGCCAGGCCAATGCCGCTGGTGGAGCCGGTGACGACGGCGGACTTCGATTGCAGGATCATGGCGGCGTCCTTGGAGCGAGCCGACCCCGGTCGGCCTCTTGGCTCATATTGCGGCGCACAATGAACGCAAGACAAGACTGATCAAGGGCCTAGCTGTCCCGGCCGCCCAGCACCGGGATGGCCGGCTCGCTCGACAGGCTCTCCAGAATCGGAGCCTCGGCGTACTGGGCGTCGCGGGTGTCCAGGTCGCGGCGGATCTGGGCGTGGCGCTCGGCGTCCAGGCGCCAGCCGATGACACAGGCGCCCCCCAGCATGACGAAGACGATGGGGCCGGCGATATAGGCCCATTCCAGGCTGCGGATCGCACCCTCGGTGTTCACCGCCCCTTCGGTGGGATTGTAGCCGAGGCGCTGCAGCAGGGGGAAGGTGACGCCGATGGCGAAGGCGCCGGCGATCTTCGCGGCCAGGGCGTTGAGGGCGTAGATCAGGCTCAGCCGCTCCTGGCCCTGTTCCAGCCGCACCTCGTCGCCGACATCGGCCAGCATGGCGCGGATCATCAGGTCGAAGCCGGCGGCCATGAAGCCGCACCAGAACATGGCCGGAATGGCCGCGGCGACATCGCCCTTGGGCAGGATCATCACCATGCACAGGCCGAGCGAATAGGCCGTGGTGGTGACCATCAGGGTGCGGTGCTTGGAGAGGCGCCGCGCCAGCAGGGCGGTGAGCGGCGCGCCGACAATGCCGGCCACGACATAGATCAGCAGCAGGATCGAGGCCTCGGTTCCGGTGAAGCCGCGGCTGTCGGTGAAGAAGAAGATGTAGAGAGCGCTCATCCAGCCGGGACCGAGGGTCAGGGCCATCTGCGCCAGGAACAGGCGCAGCAGGTCGGGCTTCACCAGCAGGGACCAATAGTCGCGCAGCCGGAAGCGGGGATGGTCTGTCTCGGGCGCAATGATCTCAGGCGTCCGCAGCAGCATCCAGACCATCGAGACCGGGATGAGCCAGAAGATAAACCAGCCCATGTCGGGCACGATCTCGGCGGCGTCGCGGCGCAGGGCGTCGGCGCCGATGGGGATCAGCAGCACCACCACCGCCCCGATGACCCCCAGGGCGGCGACCACCCCGAACAGGCGGGAGCGCTCGTGATATTCCTTGGAGAGGTTCGCGCCCCAGGCCGAATGGCCCAGGCCGAGGATCGAGGTGCCCAGGTAGAAGACCAGCAGCCAGCCGATCAGATAGCCAAGGCCAATGCCGCGCGGGGCCTGGAAGAGGGCGAAGACCGAGAGCATCAGGACCGGGGCGCCCAGCAGCATCCAGAACCGGTAGCGGCCGAGCCGCGTGCGGGTGCGGTCCATGATGACGCCGAGCAACGGGTCCACGCCGATGTCCAGCAGCCGGACCGTCATCCAGGCGCCGCCCACCACCGCCAGGCTGACCCCCAGGTGGCTGGCGAAATAGGGGGGGAGATAGACCGCCACGGCGACGGCCAGCGCCCCTAGCGGCAGGTTGGAGAGCGCAAATCCGAGGATGGTGGGCAGGCTGAGCCTGCTGGAGCCTGACGCGCCTGGGTTCACGAAACCTGCTCCCGACCGGCGCCGCTCAACCGTGGCGCTTCGGCGGCGAACAGGACGCCATTCCCCTACGGCAGGGCAAGAGCCTGGCCGAAGAATGACGACGAATACATGGGCGTCAGACGCCCACCCGTTGCGTCTCCGCCTGATTGGGGTGGGTGACGTAATAGTCCAGGTCGGCCAGCAGCCGGGTCCAGGCCTGGTCCATCTGCGGCGTCCAGTCGGCGCCGATGACCTCTTTCAGGGTGGCGGCCACCGTCGCGAAGAAGATCGCGAAGACCTTCGGAGGCACGTCGTAGCCAGCGTGATTGATCACCTCGGTCTGGATCAGGGTGGAGGCGTAGAGCCGGTCGCCGATGAAATCCAGGATGGCGGAGAACACCTGGGCCAGCATCTCGCCGCGAACCGCCCAGTTCTTGTCGCTCCAGAACAGGGCCTCCATCTCCGGATGGTCGGCGAACAGGCGCGCATAGACCAGCGGCGTCAGGTCCTCACAGCGCTCGGCGGCCAGTTCCAGGCTCTGCTCGATCAGGTTGGCGGTCATGGTGGGCTCCCGGCCAGGCGGCGATCATCGCGCAGGCTCAGCTTATCGGCAATCACTTAGGCGCCGCGGGGGCTTGCGCCGAAGACGGCGGGCCTCTCAACTGGCGCCGACCCCTCTCCAGACCGGATGACCGCCTTGCCCGCCAATCTGCTTGCGCCCCTGACCTTCCCCCATGGCCCGGCCATGAAGAACCGCCTGATGCTGGCGCCGCTGACCAATCTGCAGAGCCATGCGGACGGGACCATGTCGGAGGACGAGTTCCACTGGCTGACCCTGCGGGCACAGGGCGGGTTTGGCCTGACCATGACCTGCGCGGCCCACGTCCAGGCGGTCGGCCAGGGTTTTCCTGGCCAGATGGGCATCTGGTCGGACAGCCACATCGAGGGGCTGACCCGGCTGGCCACAGCCATCAAGGCGGCAGGCAGCATCGCGGTGGTGCAGCTGCACCACGCCGGCTACCGCTCGCCCAAGGACCTCATCGGGACCCAGCCGGTGGGACCGTCCGACGATGAGGCCTCCGGCTCGCGGGGGCTGTCGACCGCCGAGGTCGAGCAGGTGGTGGAGGACTTCATCGCTGCGGCCGTGCGGGCCAAGACCGCCGGTTTCGACGGCGTCGAGGTTCACGGCGCCCACTCCTACATCCTCTGCCAGTTCCTCAGCGCCGGCCTGAACTGGCGCACCGACCAGTACGGCGGCTCGGCGGAGAACCGGGGGCGGATCATCATGGAGATCCTGCGGGGCGTGCGGGACCGCTGCGGCGCGGACTTCCTCCTGGGCCTGCGCCTGTCGCCGGAACGGTTCGACCTGGATCTGCGGGAGATCGCCGACTTCGCGCAGCATGTGATGTCGCAGGGCCTTATCGACTTCCTCGACATGTCCCTGTGGGACGCCTTCAAGGAGCCCTCGGACGAGGCCTATAAGGGCCGAACCCTGATGAGCTATTTCACCGAACTGGACCGCGGCGCCGTGCGCCTGGGGGTCGCCGGCAAGATCATGAGCGCGGCCGATGCGCGGGCCATGCTGGACGCCGGCGCCGACTTCGTCCTGCTGGGCCGCGCCGCCATCCTGCACCATGACTGGCCACACCGGGTGGAGATGGACGCCGACTTCAAGCCCGTCAGCCTGCCGGTGACCCGCGAGCACCTGCGCCACGAGGGCCTGGGCCCGGCCTTCGTCGACTACATGGCGACCTGGAAGGGCTTCGTGACGGAGCCGGAAGCGGTCGAGGCGTGACCCCAGGCTAGACCCTTTCCGGATCAGGTTGAATCAACCTGATCGGATAAAAAGGGTCTATCTTCTTGAATCTGGAGCATGTCCGGGCGGCGAACCGGCGCCCACTTGCGCCTGACATGCTCTAGCGGAAGCGGATCAGGGCTTCCTGGGTGGCCGAGGCCACCAGGGCGCCGTCCGGGCCATAGATCGATCCGCGGTTGAAACCGCGTCCGCCCGAGGCCGAGGGGCGGTCCTGCACATAGAGGTGCCACTGGGAGAAGTCGCTGGCCTTGTGGAACCACAGGGCGTGGTCGAGGCTGGCCACCTGCAGGCGGCCGGAATCCCAGTCCACAGCATGGGGCCGCAGCGAGGCGTCCAGCAGGGTCATGTCCGAGGCGTAGGCCAGGGCGCACTGGTTGAGCGCCACGTCGTCGCCCACCGAGACGCGGGCGCGGAACCAGCACATGTCGTTGGGCTCGCGCGCCTCGGTCACCCCGTGCGGGACCGGATCGACCGGGCGGACCTCGACGGGCCAGATGCGGCGGCTGGCGGGATCAAGGCCGGCCTTGGCGCGCAGCTCTTCCTCATTCAGCAGGGTGTCGGGGGCCGGGGCGGCGGGCATGTCGAACTGGTGCTCAAAGCCTTCCTCCGGAGTCTGGAAGGAGGCGGCCAGGTTGAAGATCTGCTTGCCGTTCTGCAGGGCCACCACCCGGCGCACCGCAAAGGAACCGCCGTCACGCACCCGCTCCACCTGGAACAGGATGGGGGTCTTGGGGTCGCCCGGCCGCATGAAATAGCCGTGCATGGAGTGGCAGAGCCGGCCGTCATCGATGGTGCGATAGGCCGCCGCCATGGCCTGGGCCACCACCTGGCCGCCATAGATGCGGCTGCCGGCGCCGGGCGGGGTCTGGCCGCGATACATGTCCAGCTCGATGGGCTCGAGCTCCAGGATGCTGACCAGTTCGGAGACCTCGGCCATCAGAAGCTCACCGGGGCGAGGTCCTTCAGGGGACGGGCGGCCATGTCCTTGTCCGACACCACCGAGCCCGCGAAGGCCGGCCAGTCGATGGCCAGGTCCGGGTCGTTCCAGAGCACCGCGCCCTCGGTCTGCGGCGCATAGAGGCCGTCGACCTTGTAGGCCAGCTCGGTGTCGGGCTCGAGGGTGCAGTAGCCGTGGGCGAAGCCGCGCGGAACCAGCAGCTGCTCACCGCCGGCCGCCGTGAGGGTTGCGGAGACCCACCGGCCGTAGGTGGCCGAACCGGTGCGGATGTCGACGGCGACGTCGAGGATGGACCCGCGCAGGACGCGCAACAGCTTGGCCTGGGGGTGTGGGGCGGTCTGGAAATGCAGGCCCCGCACGGTGCCGGCCTCGCCGCTGAAGGCGTGGTTGTCCTGCACGAAGTCGAAATCCAGCCCGGCCTCGGCGAAGGCGCGGCGGCTCCAGGTCTCCATAAACCAGCCCCGCGCATCGCCATGGCGCTTGGGCGTGATAAGCAGGACCTCGGGCAGGGCGAGGGGCGTAATCGTCGTCATGGCGCCTCAGTTGGACGGAGTGACGCTTGCGATGGCGCGGGTTGGCGGGAAAGACAAGTCTTTGACGCCCGCCGTCAGCATCGTGGTTGTCGCCTACCAGAGCGGCCGGCACCTGGAAACCTGCCTCGCGGGCCTGGCGGCCCAGGGTTTCCACGACCACGAGATCATCCTGCTGGACAACGCCTCCAGCGACGGCGCGCCGCAGGCCGCGGCCGGCGCCCACCCCGAGGTGCGTTTCCTGGAGGCGGGCTCGAACCTGGGCTTTGCGGCGGGGGTCAATCGCGCCGCCCAGCTCGCCACGGGCCGGTGGTTGGCCCTGATCAATCCCGACGCCTTCGCCGATCCCGACTGGCTTGAGGCCCTGATGGCGGCGACGCTGACCTGGCCGCAGGTGAAGTGCTTCGCGTCGCGCCAGCTGATGGCTGAGGACACGACCCGACTGGACGGGCTGGGGGATGTGATGTCGGGGGCGGGCTTCCCGTTCCGCGGCGGCTATACCGGGCGCGACCCGGGGCCGGTGGAGCCGGGCGAGGTGTTTTCGGCCTGCGGCGGCGCCATGCTGGTGGACCGGGCCTTCTTCCTGGGGCTGGGCGGCTTCGACGAGCGGCTGTTCTGCTACTGCGAGGACGTCGACTTTGGCTATCGCATGCGGCTGATCGGCGAGCCGACCATCGTCGTCCCCACCGCCGTGGTGCGGCACGTCGGCTCCACCGCCTCAGGCGGCCCAAGGTCGGACTTCGCGGTGTTCCACGGCACCCGCAACCGGTTCTGGGTGTTTGTGAAGAACACCCCGCCACTGCTGCTGGCCCTGACCCTGCCCCTGCACGCCTTCGCCACCGCACTGTTGTTCCTGCGCCACGCCGACCGCCACGAGGTCAGGGCGCCGTGGCGGGGCTTGATGGCGGGGCTGAAGGGGCTGGACGTGGCCATCGCGGCGCGGCGGGAGACCCAGGCGACCCGGACCGTGGGCTCCTGGGCCCTCGCGCGCGCCATGACCTGGAACCCCTTCGACCTGTTCCTGCGGCGGGTGGTGATCAAGCGGTAGGGGTCATTCCCCCGCCGCCGCCCATTCCACCAGCCGCTCCATGAAGGCGCCGCCGCGGTCCATCTGGACGGCCTCGACATATTCGTTGGGCTGGTGGGCCTGGTCGATGGAGCCCGGGCCGCAGATGACGGTGGAGAAGCCGGCCTGCTGGAACTGGCCGGCCTCGGTGGCGAAGGCCACGACCCGGGGCGGGCCGTTATCGCCGGTCAGACGGCGCGCGAAGACCTCAGCGACGCCGTCCGGCTCGGGCGCCAGGGGCGGTGTGGCCGATTTCCGCTCAACTCGGACCCCGGCCTGGGGGAAGCGGGCCTTCAAGGCCGCGTCGAGCGCCGCGCACTGGGCGAAGAACGGCGACAGCAGGGCGTCGGGATCGAGGCCGGCGGCGTAGCGCAGATCAAACTGGAAGGCGCACTCCCGGGCCAGGATGTTGCCCGCCGTGCCGCCGTGGACCAGGCCTATGGTCATGGTGGCGTGCCGCGGCGTGAACAGCGAACTGGGATCGGCCTCCCGCTCCAGCTTCGCCGCCAGGTCGCGCACCGCCGCCATCAGGGGCACGGCCTCCAGGATCGCCGAGACGCCCAGTTGGGTCTGGCTGGAATGGGCCTCGTGGCCGTTGACCGTCACCAGGTGGTTGATGATCCCCTTGTGGCCGCGCACGGCCTCCATGTTGGTGGGTTCGCCCACCACCACCAGGGCCGGGGCCGGCAACTCCGCCCCGATCAGCCGGATCAGGTCAGGCGCCCCCAGGCAGCCGATCTCCTCGTCATAGGAGAAGGCCAGGTGCACCGGCTTCTTCGGACCCGCCACCACCAGGTCCGGCACGGCGGCCAGCGCCAGGGCCAGGAACCCCTTCATGTCGCAGGTCCCGCGCCCATAGATGCGGCCGTCGTCCTTCGGCGTCAGCTTGAAGGGGTCGGTGATCCAGGCCTGGCCGTCCACCGGCACCACGTCGGTATGGCCCGACAGCACCACGCCGCCAGGGATCATCGGCCCCACCGTGGCCAGCAGGTTGGACTTGGACCCATCGTGGTTGGGGGCCCGGCGATGCGGCACGCCGTGGCGGTCCAGATAGGCCTCCACCCACTCGATCAGGGCGAGGTTGGAGAGCCTGGAGGTGGTGTCGAAGGCCACCAGGGTCGAAAGGATGTCGAGGGCGCGGGCGGTGAGGGTCATGCGCCACCCTAGCCTTGGGCGGCGGCGGGCTCCACCCGCCAGCCCGCGCAACTGAGCGTGAGGGCGCTTGACGGCGGCGCGGTGATCAAGCCTTAGGCACGTCCATGATCCTGACCCTCGCCTGCCCCGACCGCCCGGGCATCGTCGCCCGCGTCTCGGCCTTCCTGTTCGAGCGCGGCGGCAACATCCTCGACGCCCAGCAGTTCGACGACGAGGAGACCGGCCGCTTCTTCATGCGCGTGGTGTTCGCCGGACATGAGAGCGCCGAGACATTGCGCGCGGCCTTCGCCCCGCACGCCGAGGAATTCGGCATGGACTGGACCCTGCGCGATTCGAAGGTGAAGAAGCGGGTGATGATCCTGGCCTCGCAACAGGATCACTGCCTGGCCGACCTGCTCTATCGCTGGCGGCGCGGCGAACTGCCCATGACGCTTTCCGCCGTGGTCTCCAATCACGCAGCCGACACCTATGCCCACCTGGATCTCTCCGGCGTGCCCTTCCACCACCTGCCGGTGGTCCGCGACACCAAGATGGAGCAGGAGGCGGCGCTCTGGAAACTGATCCAGGAGACGCAGACCGAACTGGTGGTGCTCGCCCGCTACATGCAGGTGCTGTCCGACGGCCTGGCCGCCAAGCTGGAGGGCCGCTGCATCAACATCCACCACTCCTTCCTGCCGGGCTTCAAGGGCGCGCGCCCCTATCACCAGGCCCACCAGCGGGGCGTGAAGGTGATCGGGGCTACGGCCCACTACGTCACCGCCGACCTCGACGAGGGGCCGATCATCGAACAGGACGTGGAGCGGATCAGCCACCGCGACACCCCGCGCGACCTGATCCGGAAGGGCCGCGACATAGAGCGCCGGGTGCTGGCCCGCGCCGTGCGGTGGCGTCTGGAGGACAGGGTGCTGCTCAATGGAAGCAAGACCGTGGTGTTTACCGACTGAAAGGCCCTACGCCCTCCGCAGCAATTTCAGCGACTCCAGGTCGGCGGCCTGGGCGCAGTGGCGGCGAGCCATGGTCAGGAACATTTCGTCGCCGCGGTCAGTCTGCTTGGTGCTGACCGAGGCGAAGATGGCGGTGAACACCCCCTGCAGCAAGTAATGGCGATAGGCGGTCCAGGCGTCGTCCCAGGCGTAGGTCACGCCATAGCCGCGCAGGGCCTCGAGCCACTGCTTCAGGAGATCCTGCTCATGTTGCTGGCGGATCTCGGTCGGCAGGCCAGCGCCGATGAAATAGGCCACGTCCAGCACGCCGGGGCCTAGCGCCGTCGTCTGCCAGTCGAGCACGGCCATGGGCCAGCGGCCGCCCTGGGGTTCGAACAGCATGTTGTCGAGGCGGAAGTCCTGGTGCTGCAGGGTCGGCGGGGCGGCGGGCCCGGAATAGAAGGCCCCGATATGGTCGGCGAAGTCCTGGCAGATCGTCATGTACTCCGGCTCCAGCCGGCCCTCGTAGCGGGCCCGGAAGGCCGCGATGACGCCGTCGAACATCCCCGCGATCGCGCCTGGATCGATCATCGGGCGATTGAGGAATTCCACCTGCGTCAGGGTCGGATCGGCCCAGCGCGGACCGTGCAGGGCCGCGGCCTCACGCATGGCCACCTCCGCGTCGGCCAGGGAGCAGCCGGTGAGCTGATCGCCGCCCCGGGCCGGGCCCATATCCTCCAGCAGGAGGACGAAGTCGCTGGTCTCAGGGTCGATCGCCGCCACGAAGGGCTTCGGCGTGCGGATATCCACCGTGTGGGCGATCTGCTGGTAGAACCGCACCTCGTTCAGATAGAGGCCGATGGCCCCACCGGTGGCGCGGCTGACGGGGTCCGCAGAGGGAAACTTGCCCACCACGCTGGCGGGCGCGCCCTCGACGGGTCGGGCGTAGTCGAGGTTGAAGCGGACGCTCTCCCCCAACATGCCGTCCCCCACTTTCTGCGGGGTGAAGCCCTCGACCTGGGCGGGGATTCCGGCGCCGTTCAGGGCGGCGGTGAGCCACGCGGCGTCCACGCCGTAGGGGTCGGTGACGATGGGCAGGTCGCTCACGCAGCCTCTCCCAGGACGCGAGCGCGGTGCTCGCGGGTGAAGATCTCGGCCGGCAAGACCTCGGGGCCGGCCATCACCGCGAAGGTGTGGGCCCGCAGCGACGGGTCGAGGCTGGCGCGCTCATGGAGGCTGTCGCGCCGCGCCCGCGCCGCCTCGCCGAACTCGGCCTCTAGCGCCGAGACGATGGAGGCGGTGAACCTCAGGCGGCGCAGGCGCTCGGCGCGCTCCTCGGCGTAGGGCGAGAAATCCGCCCGGGCCCAGTCGGCTTCCGCCTTCAGGATGTCGGTGACGATCCGAACGTCGCGATAGGTGATGGAGAGGCCAAGGCCGATGATCGGGTCATTCCAGCCGCCGGCGTCCCCCACCAGCAAGGCGCCCGGGGCGAAGGGCTGGTCGGTCCAGGCGTCGTTGTTGAAATAGGACAGCAGCGGCCCGATGGGCCTGGCGCCCGCCAGGTGGACATTGTCGGGCGAGCACTCCATGCGGAAAGCCTCGAGGAAGGCCGCGGGACCGTCCGGGCCCGCGAACCGGCGGCGCTGATCCAGGGCGTAGCTGCCATAGAGCCGCACGCGGCCGGAGCCCTGCGGGAAAGCCAGGAAGGAGAAGTCTCCCTCAACCCCGATGGCCTGAACCTTGGCGTCCCAATCGGGGGCGCCGTCCACCAGCAGGCCGGCGAACATGTGGTGGGGGGCGTCCTGATGCAGGGGGATGCCCAGGTTCTCGCGGACCATGGAGGCGCGGCCGTCGGCGCCCACCAGCAGGCGCGCCGTCGCCGTGGTTTCCTGGCCGTCGTGGCGGAAGGTGACGGTGGGACTGGTCCCCGCGGTCACCGAGATCACCTGAACGCCGCGCCGGGCGTCGACGCCTCGGCGGACAGCCTCGTCAAACAGCGTCTGGCAGTGTTGCGGGTGACCGAGACAGAGCGGGCCGGGAACCCCCGGCGCGAAGACCCCGAGCGGCGCAGGGGTCGACCGCGCCGCCTCCGGATCGCGGTTCTCGTCATAGGAGATGTGGGTCTCGATGTGGTGCCCGCCGGCGCTCACCAGCAGGTCGTAGAGCCCCAGGCGCTTGACCTCGGTCACACCCCACGGCGCGATCCACTC
>NZ_JANPJP010000022.1:0-4946 GCF_031425575.1 Phenylobacterium sp. | reverse complement strand
CATCGTGCTCATGAAACGCCTGGTGCGCGACGACGTGGCCCGGGAGCTGACCTATACGGGCCGCATCTTCAGCGGTGAGGAGGCGCTGCAGATGGGCTTCGCCACGCGGGTCTGCGCCGATCCCCGCGCCGAGGCCCTGGCCCTGGCCGCCGAGATCGCCTCCAAGAGCCCGGACGCGACTCGGGGCTCCAAGCGGCTGCTGGATATGGCCCACGACGCCGACCAGCACGCCATCCTGCTGGCCGAGAGCCAGGAACAGGGCGCGCTGATCGGCTCGCCCAATCAGGTGGAGGCGGTGATGTCCAACATGCAGAAGCGGCCGGCGGTCTACGCGGACTAATCCATGAGCCTGACGCTCTATCATTGCGCCGACGCGCGCTCCTTCCGGGCGCTCTGGGCCCTGGAGGAGCTTGGCCTTCCCTATGAGCTGAAGCTGTTGCCCTTCCCGCCCCGGGTGCTGGCGCCCGACTATCTGGCGGAAAACCCGCTGGGCACCATCCCCCTTCTGGTGGACGGCGCCACGCGGATGACCGAGAGCGCGGCCATCGTGCAGTATCTCGCCACCCGGGAAGGTCCCTCGGCCCTTTCCGTCGAACCGGGGGACCCCGCCTATGGCGACTGGCTGAACGGCCTGCACTTCGGCGAGGCGACGCTCACCTTCCCCCAGACCCTGGTGCTCCGCTACACGCGCCTGGAGCCCCAGGACCGCCGCAACCCCCAGGTCGCCGACGACTACGGCCGCTGGTTCACCGCCCGGCTGAAGGGCCTCGAGCCCCGGCTGGCGGCCAATGGCCGCTGGTACTGCGCCGAACGGTTCACCGGCGCCGACATCTCGGTGGGCTACGCCTTGCTGCTGGCGGAGACGCTTGGGCTCGACGCCAGGTTCTCCCTCGCCGTGGCCGACTACTGGGCGAGGCTGCAAACGCGCGACGGGTTCGTGCGGGCAAAGGCGGCGCAGAGCGCGGCCCCCGCGCCGACCTGGCAGACCTGAACCTTCCTCCCCCGTTTACGGGGGAGGAAAATGAGCCCACTCGGCGAGCACATCAGCGTCGCTCTCGGCCTGAGCAGCCCGCAGGACTGCGAACGCCTCGGCGCTCAACAGCCGCGAGAGCGCCCAGACCGCCGCGCCGCGCACCAGGGGGGCCGGATCGGTCAGCAACCCCTGCGCCACCTCCGCCAACCCGGCGTCCCCGGAATTGCCCACCGCGTAGAGCACGTTGCGCACGAACCGCTCGCGCCCGATGCGCTTCACCGGGCTCTTGGAGAACAGCGCCCGGAAGCCGGCATCGTCCAGCCCCGCCAGGTCCCGCAGGGTCGGCGCCCTCAGGGCGTCGCGCGCGTGCAGCCTCTGCTCCCGCGCCGTGGCGGCGAACTTGTTCCAGGGGCAGACCGCCAGGCAGTCGTCGCAGCCATAGATGCGGTTGCCCAGGGCGGCGCGGAATTCGTGCGGGATCGGCCCCTTCAGCTCGATGGTCAGGTAGGAGATGCAGCGCCGGGCATCCAGCTGGAACGGGGCCGGGAAGGCCTGGGTCGGGCAGATCTCCAGGCAGGCCTGGCAAGACCCGCAGTGCTCCGCCTCCGGCGCATCGGGGGCCAGTTCCAACTCGGTCAGGATGGACCCGAGGAACAGCCAGGACCCGAACTCGCGGCTCACCAGGTTGGTGTGCTTGCCCTGCCAGCCCACGCCGGCGCGGGCCGCCAGCGGTTTCTCCATCAGCGGCGCGGTGTCGACGAACACCTTGAGCTCGCCGCCGAACTTCGACGCCAGCCAACCGGCCAGCTGCTTCAGCCGTCCCTTGATCAGCTCATGATAGTCGTCGCCCTGGGCATAGGCCGAGATCACCCCGCGGTCCCCATGCGCCAGCGCCTCCAGCGGATTGGCGTCGGGGCCGTAATTGACCCCCAGCATGATCGCGCTGCGCGCCCCGCTCCACATGGCGTTGGGATGGGCGCGACGCTCGGCGGTGGTGGCCATCCAGTCCATCTCGCCGTGGCGGCCGTCGTGGATGAACTCATGCAGTCGCTCCCCCGCCGCCCAGGCCTCGTCGACCCGCGCAAAGCGGCAGGCGTCGAAGCCCAGTTCGGCCGCCTTCTCGGAGATCAGCTCAGAAGTCGAGGTCGTCATAATGCGGCGCCGGCGCGAGGCCGGGCCAGCGGTCGGCCAGCAGCGGCCGGAAGGCCGGCCTCGATTTCAGCTTCATGTACCAGGTCTTGACGGCTTGGAAGTCCGTCCAGGGCACGTCGCCGAAATAGTCGATCACCGAGAGATGCGCGGCCGCCGCGAAGTCGGCCAACGACAGCCGCGGCCCGGCCAGCCAGTCGCGGTCAGACAGCAGGCTGTCGATATAGAGCATGTGGCCGCGTAGGGCCTCGCGGCCTTGGCGCAGGGAGGCCAGGTCCGGCGCCCCCAGGCCCAGCAGCCGCTTCTCCATCTTCTCGTGCAGGAGGAAGCCGCCGACCTCGTAGTCGAACTTGCGGTCGAACCACTGCAGCAGGCGCCTGGCCTCAGCCCGTTCGGCGGGCTCGCGGCCCAGCAGGGCGGGTTCGGGATAGGTCTCCTCCAGGTGATCTAGGATCGCCCGGCTCTCGCAGAGCACCAGGGAGCCTTCCGTCAGCACCGGGGTCAGGCCCGAGGGGTTGAGGCTCACCAGCTCCTTGGGACGCTCCCAGTAGCGCACCGGGTTCTCGACAAACGCCAGGCGCTTTTCGCCCAGGGCCAGACGCACCTGCCGCGAGGCGGGATCGAGGGGGAAATGGTGAAGGGTGCGGTGGGGGGTCATGGAAGGGTGCGGACTACCACAGGTCGCGTTAAGGGCGCGTTTACTGCGACTGTTCGGCGAAGGCGCCGCCGTGCGGCTCGGCGCGGCCGCGCGGGTCGGCGTGGATCAAAATGTCGGCCTGAGGAAACTCCGCCAGGATACGGGTCTCGGCCTCGACGATCAGGCGATGGGCGGCCTCCAGGGTCAGGGCCGGATCGATGTCCACATGCATCTGCATATGGATAAACGGCCCCGAGGCCCGGGTGCGAAGCTGGTGAACGTCGCTGAGGCGCGGGTCCTGGCTCACCAGCTCGACGATGCGGGCGCGGTCGGTGTCAGGCAACTCGTGGTCCATCAGCTGGCCCGAGGCCTCGCGGAACACCCCGATGGCGGCCCACAGCAGCAAAGCCGCGACGATCAGCCCGGCGATGGCGTCGAGGCTGTTGAAGCCCAGCCAGGCCGCTGCGCCAATGCCGACAAGCGCGATCAGGCTGGAGGCCACGTCGGTGAGATAGTGGGCCCGGTCGCCCGACACTGCCACGGAGTTGGTCTGTTTCAGCACCCGGCCCTGGGCGAGGATCAGCATCACGGTCAGCAGGGTGGAGACCGCCATCACCGCCACCGCCCAGCCCTCGTTGGCCACCGGGGTGGGGTTCAGGATGTGGACGATGGCCTCCTGGCCGATCAGGGCGGCCGAGGCGAAGACAAGCCCTGCCTGCACTAGGCTGGCGAAGGCCTCGGCCTTGCCGTGCCCGAAGCGGTGCTCGGCGTCCGGCGGGGCCTGGGCGTAGCGGACCGCATAGAAGGTCGCCAGGCTGGCGATGAGGTCCAGCCCTGAGTCCGCCGCCGAGGCCAGCAGCGCCACCGAGCCGGAGATCAGCCAGACCCCGCCCTTGATCACCACCAGCACCCCGGCCGTCGCCACCGACAGCAGGGTGATCCGCCGGGTGAGGGCGGCGGCGGCTTTCGGGTCGAGGCCAGCGGGGGCGTGCATGAGCCCTATCTAGTGCGCCCGCGCACGCCGCCCCAGCGCTAACGACTCTCAGCTCACGCGGCCACCCGCGGCGTTGGCCCCACATAGACCGACTGCGGCCGGATCAGGCGGCCTCCCGCCAGCTGCTCCCGCGCATGGGCGATCCAGCCGGCCGTGCGTCCCATCGCGAACACGCAGGTGAAGGCCTGCGGCGGGAAGGCCAGGGCCTCCAGCAAGAGCGCGGTGTAGAACTCCACATTGGTGTCCAGGCTGCGGTCGGGCTTGTGAGCCTTGAGGATCTCCAGCACTGCGCGCTCCACGGCCTCGGCGAACTCCAGCCGCCCGCTGCGGGTCCCCATCCGGCGGATGGCGACCTTCAGGGCGTCGGCGCGGGGGTCGCGCACCCGGTAGACCCGGTGGCCGAAGCCCATCAGCCGGTCGCCGCGGGCCAGGGCCGCCTCGATCCAGGGCCGGGCGTTCTCCGCGCCGCCGATCCCGTCCAACATGTCGATGATCGGTCCCGGCGCCCCGCCGTGCAGCGGCCCCTTCAGGGCGCTGATCCCCGCCAGCACCGCTGAGCCCAGCCCCGCCCGCGTGGACGCCACCACCCGGGCGGCGAAGGTCGAGGCGTTCAGCCCATGGTCGCTCACCGTCACCAGATAGGTGTCCAGGGCCTCGGCCTGCGCCTGGTCAGGCGCCTTGCCCAGCATGCGCAGGATGTCGGCGGCGTGGCCGAGCGAGGTGTCCGGCGCGATCGGCGCCTCGCCCGCCTGGCCCCGCACCACGGCGGCGGTGAACACCGCCGGGGCGGCCAGCAGGCGCAGGGCGACGGCCAGGTCGTCTCCGTCCGATAGCCGGGCGGTGAGCGCCCGCATGGCCTCGATGGGACTGAGCGACAGAATGCCGGTGTCCATGGCCGAGACCTCGGCGAACACCTCGGCGCGGGCCGCGGCCAGGGGCCCGGCCAGATCGGCGGGCAGGTGGTCGAAGAACCCGTCCCACAGCAGGCGGGTGACTTCCTCGAAGCTGACGCGCCCGGCCAGGTCGTCCAGCGACCGGCCGCGGATGATCAGGCGGCCCGCCGCCCCGTCCACGTCGGACATCACGGTGTGGGCGGCGATGACGTCTTCCAGTCCGTCCGACATGGGAGGACCTCCTTTTTCCAAACTTGCTAAGGGCGATATTTGCCGCCAAGCTGGACGCGTCAATCTTGA
>NZ_JANPJP010000021.1:0-21006 GCF_031425575.1 Phenylobacterium sp. | reverse complement strand
TTCCTGGAGACCAAGGCCGCCGGTGACAATGAAGACCCCCTGGCCGCCATCTCGGCGGCTCTGGATGAGCGCGACGGCGCCGTGAAGTCTCGCTTCACCGACCTGGAGACCAAGCTCGCCCAGGCCGTGGAGCGTGCCGATCGCCTGGAGACCGCCTTCAAGCGCCACGGCACCGGCGGTGACGAAACCACGGGCCCGACGCTGGAGGAGAAGGCGTTCTCGACCTTCCTGCGCACCGGCCCGGACGGCCTGCCGGAGGTGGAGCGCAAGAGCCTCACCGTAGGCACCGACACTGCCGGCGGCTACCTGACGACCTCGCAATTCGAGCGGGAGATCATCAAGAACCTGGTGCAGTTCTCGCCGATTCGTCAGGCCGCACGTGTGGGCCAGATGGCGTCGGGGGAAATCATCATTCCTCGCCGCACCGGTGCGCCGACCGCCTATTGGGTCGGCGAGACGGACGCCCGCACGGGGACGCAGGCCGCCTATGGCCAGGCCCGCATCACGGCCCACGAAAGCGCCTGCTACATCGACGTCTCGCAAAAGCTCCTGGAGGACGCGGAGTTCTCCGTCGAAAACGAGATCGCCATGGATCTCGCCGAGGAGTTCGCGCGGCTGGAGGGCTATGCGTTCGTGGTGGGCAATGGCGTGGGAAAGCCGGTCGGCATCCTGTCCGACACCGGCGTGACCAGCGTCGTCAGCGGCGCGGCGGCCACGGTCACCGCCGATGGCTTGATCAACATCCTCTACGCCCTCCCGGCCTTCTACCGGAACAAGGCGACCTGGATGATGAACGGGACCACGCTCGCCGCGATCCGCAAGCTGAAGGACGGAAATGGCCAGTATCTCTGGATGCCGGGTCTGATGGCTGGCCAGCCGGAGACCATCCTGGGGCGCCCGGTTGTCGAGGCCGTGGACATGCCCGACGTCGGCGCAGGCCTGACTCCGATCGCGGTGGGCGATTTCATGCAGGCGTATCGCATCTACGACCGCACCGGCATGTCGATCCTTCGCGACCCCTACACCATGGCGACGTCGGGCCTGGTCCGCTTCCATGCTCGCCGCCGTGTTGGTGGCGACGTGGTCAAGGCTGAGTCCCTGCGCAAGCTGACGATCTCCGCCTAAGGGCAAGGGCGGTGGCTGGCCATCCTGCCAGTCGCCGCCTCCTCGCCCACACAGCAATCAAGGAGGAGATAGTGAGTGATCGCGCAAACTGAATCTGAGCGTGCAGCGCTCATTGAACGACTTGAGCGCCTAGTCGAAGAAGCGACCGCAGCGGAAACCGACCTCGACCTAGAAACCGCTGAGCGCCTCTGGCGCGAGGGGATCCGGGCGATGCCAGACGATCCGGCAATTCAAGCCTACGTCGGTTCCTTCCTCCTCTCCACCGGCCAACTGGAGGAGGCTGAACTTCTATTCAGGCGCGCGCTCAACCGGGCGCCGCGCAATCCGCCGTGGGAACCCCACATGCGGTTCATCATCGCCCAGGCGCAGCTTGCCGGCGGCATGGACACTCGTTCGGCATGGGAGGGATTGAGGTGGCGGTTCGCGGCGTCCGACCTCGCGCATCCTGAGCTGCCGGGCCGAGAGTGGAAGGGCGAGCCGTTGCGTGGGCGCCGGCTCATCATCGTGAAAGAGCAAGGCTTCGGCGACGAGATCCAGTGCGCGAGGTTCGCGCTGGCATTGCAGGCCCGCGGGGAGCGCGTGGTTCTGACCTGCAGCCCCGAACTTGAGCCGCTCTTCCGAAGCATGGGCGTCGAAACCATGGCGGTGGAGCATGACGACGACTTTGCCGCTACGTCCCCCGATGATCGGTGGGTGCTGTTGTTCGACATCCCCGCCCGCGCTGGCTTCAGGCTTAAGAACCTTCCGCCTGCCCCTTACATCCCGACGCCCGCAGCGACCACGCCTCGGGGCTATTCGGTGGGCGTCGTGGCCGAGGGCAACGCCGTGCACTGGAACGACGAGCGGAGGTCCTTGCCGGCCGAGTTGGCGTGCCGTCTGCGGCAGCTTCCCGGCGCCATGAGCCTCCACGTCCGCGACACCAACGCCGAGAACTTCGCCGACACCGCCGCGATCATTGCCGGTTTGGATCTGGTCATCACCGTCGACACCTCAGTCGCGCACCTGGCCGGGGCGATGGGAAAGCCCGTCTGGATCATGCTGCCGGCCTTCGGGGTCGACTGGCGCTGGCAACGGGGCCGCGAGGACTCGCCCTGGTATCCGAGCGCGCGGCTCTATCGCCAGCCGAAGGCCGGTGACTGGCTGAGTGTCATTGAGCGTATCGAGCGAGACCTAGCGGAACGGACCTTCACCGCCTTCGGCGCCGCGGCCTGACCAAGGGTGCCTAGTAGTGGAACACGTGCGCGTTGCGGCGAGCGACCCCAATGGGGGTAGGAGCTCTAGCGACGATGGCCGCTAGCAATGACTCGCGGAGCCTAGAGCGTCGCCGTAAGGTTGCGCCATTGACCGAAACGGCGCGAAGGCAGGCGATGGATCGTCTACAACTCCTCAAGGAACTGTCGTTTGGCTCCCAAGTGGCCGAGGAAGAAGTCCAGTTCCTTGAGAGCTACTTCGTCCAAACCGATCAGTGGAACCGCATTGTAGGCGGGAAAATAGACATTGTCCGAGGCGAAAAGGGAGCCGGTAAGAGCGCCCTCTACCTCCTGCTCGGGAAGAACAGCAACGCGCTGCTAGACCGCAAAATATTACTAGTTAGCGGAGAAAATCCGCGTGGCGCCACGGTATTCAAAGATCTAATCTCAGACCCCCCAACGTCCGAACCCGAGTTCGTCGTTCTTTGGAAGGTCTATGTCCTCTCAATTATCTGCCATGAACTTCGCGATGTCGGGATGGATGATGGCGAGATCAAATCGGTCTTCGGCGCCCTTGAAGATGCAGGCCTCTTAGAGGCCAAGCTGAACCTCGCTGGGTTGTTGAGGGTCGCGCAAAATTTCGCACGCAAGATACTCACCCAGGCGAAGTTCGAAGCTGGCGTCGAACTTGACCCCAGCACGGGCGCGCCATCGGGCATCATCGGACGCATCTCGCTCGCGGAGCCCACGGGGGAGCTGCGTCAACGCGGCGTTTCATCGATTGATGGTATGTTTGAGAAGGTCAACGAAGGCCTAGCCAAAAGCGGATACAGCGTTTGGGTCCTACTGGACCGCCTGGACGTCGCTTTTGCAGAAAGCCACGAGTTGGAGGCCAACGCGATCCGCGCCCTAATGAAGGTCTACAGCGACCTTCGCGCGCTGGATCAGATTTCATTCAAAGTGTTCCTGCGCGAAGACATCTGGAAGCGCGTGACGGCTGGAGGGCTGCGGGAGGCCAGCCACATTACGCGCTTTGAGATCATGAAGTGGACGCCGCCGATGCTTCTGAATCTCGCGCTGCGCCGGATTCTTAGCAATCAAATCCTGATAGACGAGTTCAGGATTGATCGGGACGAAGTTCTGCGGGATTCCCAACAACAAGAAGAGTTGTTCGCGCGGCTCTTTCCGCCGCAGGTCGATCAAGGCCCACAGAAGGCGACAACGTTCAACTGGATGGTGGGCCGGTGCGCGGACGCCACCGGCAAGACGGCTCCCCGTGAATTTATCCACCTTTTGAACTGCATCCGGGATGAGGAGATCAAGCGGTTGGAACGGGGCGGTGGTGCGGCCCCTGGGGAGCAACTCTTTGACCGGTCAGTGTTCAAGCTGGCGCTACCTACAGTCTCGGAGACGCGACTCAACACCTATCTCTACGCGGAGTATCCCACTGAGCGCCCGTTCTTGGAGAAGCTGGAAGGGCAGAAGGCGGAGCAGACGCCAGAGAGCCTAATGGCAATCTGGGGGATGGCTCGGGAAACCGCCCTCAGGAAGGCGGGGGACCTTGTCGCGCTCGGATTCTTTGAATCTAGAGGCTCTCGCACCGACCCGACGACCTTCTGGGTGCCGTTCCTCTATCGGGACGCATTACACCTCGTGCAAGGCAAAGCGGAGGGCGATGAGACTTAATCGTCCAGCCTGATCGTAGTGGCGTCCACGGCGGCAAGACCGTCGCCGCACTTAGACCGGCGCCATCTGCCCAAAGTGGACAGATAGCCCGCACCGTTGAGCGCGGCGGCTCGACCTACACCATGAACATCGCGCCGCGCGCCCCTCCGCCGCCGCGCGCAGACCGTCCGGTGTTCGACAGCACGCCGTCGTGCCCAGCCCATCACTATGCAAATGCACAGTGAGCCCGAGGCCCGAACGAGCGCACTGCTTCCAGCCCGGAAGCAGTTGACGGCAAGACCGTCAGCACCCGTCGGCCGCGCCCATCTGCGGAACTTCCGCAGATAGCCATCACACAGTCGCCAGCTTGCGGCCAGAGCCGGTCTTCACTGTGCAAACGCACAGTCAACCCGAGGCGCGCACGTACACCACCCGCCACGGCACAACGGCGACGACCTACAACAGCTCCCGGCGCAGGATCGCCCGCTCAGTCAAGCGCGAGACTGCCTTGGCGGCGAGAAGCTGCGCCTTTCGGGCGGGTGACAGCCTATCCGGCCATTTGCCGCGGATCGGGATCACGTTGTAGTTCCGCGCCGCTTCCGCCATGGCGGCCTCTGCGGCTTGTTCAAGCCTTGCGAGAAGTTGGTCGCGTTTCGCGGGCTTGGTGATGCTCAGGAGCACGGCCAGGGCGAAGGTGATCACCTCGTCGGGACTAGGCTGCGGTTCGGTGTGTGGCAAGCCGGCCATCAGAACACGCCTTCCGGGCCGACGCTGACAGCTTTGCCGTCCGCCGGTCGGAACATCAGAAATGGGCGGCCCGAGAGCATGATCAGGTAACAGTCTTCCGGCTTCAGGCCAGCCTCCATGGCCTTGAACCCCATCTCCCGGCCTTCGGGATGCATGAACCCCAGGGCGTGGATGAACTCCGGCCAAGCGTCAGGGCGACGCATCGGAGTTGCTGCGGACGCTGGCTGAAAGGCCAGCAACGCTGAAGCCCCTAGGGCGACAGAGGGCACCGCTGCGAAGAGCGCCCGCCGGGTGTGTTGAGCGGCCATCACGCGAGCTCCAGCGTTCTACGGGAAGCCGTGACCTGGCCGTCTCGACCTCGTTTGCCGACGCCCATGACCTTGTGGACAGCTCCGATTTGATCGGCCCACAGATCGAATGATCGGGGCGGGTTCAGCTGTTCCACAACGATGGAGGCGACGACATTGCTGGCGCCGGGCTCCCAAGGAAATTCCAAGCCGTGAAGGCCGTACTTCAGGCGCTTGACGATGGCCTCGTAGCCCCAGAGCGCCTGGGCGGCCGGCTTGAGGTGGATGATGACTGTGTCGCCCGCGACCGGCGTGATGATGCTGCTCACGATGATCGGGACGCCGTGTTTGAACTCCGGCTCCATGCAAGCCCCGTGGGGGACGACGGCGTAGATCTCGGGATACGGCTTCGCCAGTTGCAGAGGTGTCGCGGCGCGCGGTGTCTGGTGGATGCCCATCACGCCACCGCCATTTCAGCCGCGGCAGGAGCCGGACGGGTCGGAGCGGGCGCCGGGATAGTCGGTTCGGAGGCGTCGCCGCGCCAGGTCGGGAACAGCTTGGCCAGCATGATCGACGCCGGATCGGACTTCGGCCCAATGCCGAGTGTGGTAAGATTGGCAGATGCCATGACCTGATCTCCTATGGATCGGTTGCGGTTAGGGCCGAGCAGGTTGCAGCCTGCTCGGCTCATCATCGCTTGCGTTAGCAGCGACTTGGGCATAATGCTCAACTTATGACTGATGTAAACAATAATATGATGCTTCCCGCACAATGCCGGGCGGCCCGGGGCCTGTTAGGCATCGACCAGGCGCACCTGGCGACAAGTTCAGGAGTTTCACGGAATACGGTTGCTGACTTCGAGGCCGGACGCCGGGCGCCAAGAGGCCGAAGCATCACCGCGATGCGCCAGGCGCTCGAAAGGGCTGGCGTCATGTTCATCCCACAGAACGGTGACGGCCCAGGAGTCCGCATGCGGTTCGAATGGGCCATCGCGCATACCCGAGACAACGGCACACAATGCGTTCTCGCGAGGCGGCAGAAGGGCGACCCGCTTGAGGTCGTGGAAATCGAACACGCCCTATCGGCGGCCGAGGAGGCCGAGCGTCGAGGTCAGCGAGAATTGGCGGTGTCCCTGCGGACAGCGGCGCAAGTCGCGCTACACAATGAGGATCCGCGCCTGGGAGAGGCCGTACAACGATACAACCGCTCAAGGGCGGCCCTCGCTGCTCGCTCTCTTGGGGGACCTATGAGCGCGGCGGAGGAAGAACTGGCAGCCCAGGAACGTCGGTATCTGCAACAAGTCGCCGAGGAAATCGCCGCGTTGAGGGCCCGGGAACCATGAGCTGGTCGACGGCCAATATTGCTCTAGTGATCAGCGGTCTGGCGCTAACCGTCTCACTCGCTGGTCTCGCCTGGAATGTCTGGTCCAAATTCATTTACCCGAAGCCGAAGCTGCAGATCAGCCTGTCTGTGGTCCTGCTGATAGATCCAGACGCAACCGGAAAACCGCCAGCCACCATTCGGCTGTCGGCGACCAATCACGGGCCAATCGCGGCGGACCTGGCTGGCGCGGTCATCCGGTCTGGCGGTACAGGCCGCCGGGCCCAGCGCGGCATTCCCCACATGCTGGTGCAGCCCTTCTATTCCGCCGCGTTCAAACCCGCAGCAGGGCTGGATTTGCCGATCGCAGTCGGAAAATCGGTCTCGATCTACTTCCCCCATGGCGAGGAATCGTTCTTTCGGCGCGGGGTTGATCGCATCGGCGTCTACGACGGGTTCGGCCGGAATCACTGGGCCTCGCTGAAGCAGTTGGAAGAGGTGAAGCTGTCGCTTCGCGAGGAATATCCCGACGCCTGGACGTCGTCGGCATTGGCTGAGGCTCAGGCCCACTTTCTCAAAAGGCGGCCAGCGGGGCGGTGGGCAGCTGCTAGAGCGGCGTTAGCTACTTGCTCGGGCTAGCGGCCCCCAAGAATTCGGAAGGGCTGAGGTGACCCCTATTGTGTTGGCGACCGGCAGCGCCCTCCAGGCCCTCTTCGGCACCGTGAGGACGGATGGCCCGGAAACGGCGTCACGCGGCCCTGGCGGCGCTGAACGCGGTCGCGGCCGTGTCGCTCAAGATCAGCGCAGGAGCCGGCGCTTGACCACAACTCACCAGATCCCCGGGGTCGGGACGCCGAGGGCAACACATTGCCGTTACCTGAGGAGTTACCTGGAGGGTGCTGCGGGGGCCTGGCCAGCATGGCCGAAAACCCCCGCAACCCCTTATCTTGTCGATGGTCGGAGCGACAGGATTCGAACCTGCGACCCCTTGACCCCCAGTCAAGTGCGCTACCAGGCTGCGCCACGCTCCGACATCGGCAAGGCGGCCCTTCTAACCTCTTGCGGCGCACGGGCAAGCTCGAATTTCCGGGCAGCGCCGATATCTGCGCCAGCGCAGCGCAGCTTGCGGCTCAACGCTTCAGGAGCGCGTCGAGTCGGCGCTTGGCGGCCTGCAGGTCATCGAGGGCGAAGACCAGGCGTTCGCGGTCTTCGGCGCCCAGGCGAGCGCTGGTGAGATCTAGGACAGGCCGGTGGTCTGCAGGCTCGAGCGGCGGCGCACCCTGCCCGCTGGCGGCCGAGAGCAGGCGCTTGAGGCCCTGTTCCTTGTGCAGGCGCTGAACGCCCTTGATGGTGTAGCCGTCCTCGTGCAGCAGGGTCTTGACCCCGCGCAGCATCGAGATGTCCTGCGGGCGGTAGAACCTGCGCCCACCCGCCCGCTTCATGGGCCGGATGAAGGAGAACTTGGTCTCCCAGAACCTGAGCACGTGCTGGGGCACGCCCAGCTCGTCGGCCGCTTCCGAAATGGTGCGAAAGGCGTCCGGGCCCTTGGCCACGGGCGGCCTCTCTCTACTTTCCGAGGGCGCGGTCTACTCGCGCCTTCATGACCTGCGAAGCGCGGAAACCGATCACGCGCCGAGGTTCGATCGCGGCGGGTTCGCCGGTCTTCGGGTTGCGGCCCATGCGGGCCCGCTTGGCGCGTACTTGGAACACGCCAAAGCCCGAAAGCTTGACCTGTTCGCCGCGCTCCAGAGCCTGGGCGGCCAGTTCGAGCGTACGCTCGACAAGTTCGGAGCAATCCTGGCGGGTGAGGCCCACCTCCTCGTGAACCGCCTCGCACAGGTCGGCCCGCGTTACTGTCGCGCCCTTCATCCTCGCCCCTGCCCCTACTGAACCACTGCGACGGGCCGCAATCGCGGGAACGTCGGATAATCGTCATGGCCTGATTGTCGCATCAGGTCAAAGACTTCAAGGCGTAACCGGGTACGGGCCCAAAGCTTTCGCCTAGAGGCGTACGACGCAGGCGCCCCAGGTCAGTCCCCCGCCCATGGCCTCCAGCAGCAGCAGTTGGCCGGGCTTGATGCGTCCGTCCGAAATGCCTTCGTAAAGCGCCAGCGGGATCGAGGCCGCCGAGGTGTTGGCGTGCTTGGCCACGGTCGAGATAACCTTCTTCTCGTCGATGCCCAGGCGCTTGGCGACGCCTTCCAAAATCCGTTGGTTGGCCTGGTGGGGAATGAACCAGTCGACGTCGGCGACATTAACGCCCGCATCCACGGCGGCGGCCACCACAGCCTCGGAGATGTTCACCACGGCATGGCGGAAAACCTGGTTGCCCTGCATGCGGAGATGGCCGATCTGGCCGTTGGTGGAAACTCCGCCGTCCACATAGAGCAGGTCCTGCTTGGTGCCGTCGGCGCGCAGCGCAAAGCCCAGCAGGCCGCGGTCGGCGGTGGTCCCGTCGCCCTCGCCCGGCTCCAGAACCACGGCGCCGGCCCCATCGCCGAACAGCACGCAGGTGCCGCGGTCGGTCCAGTCCATCAGCCGGGTCATGGTCTCGGCCCCGATCACCAGGGCGCACTTGGACCGATTGCGGGCCACGAACCCGTCGGCCGTGGAGAGCGCGTAGACGAACCCCGAGCAGACCGCCTGGACATCGAAGGCGATCCCTACGGGGCAACCGAGCTTGCGCTGCACGATCGTGGCCACGGCCGGGAAGGTCAGGTCCGGCGTGGTGGTGCCGACGATGATCAGATCGACGTCCGCCGGCGTCTTGCCCGCCGCGGCCAGGGCCTTCCTCGCGGCTTCCACCGCCAGATCGGAGACGGGTTGGTCCGGGGCGGCGCGATGGCGCTGGCGGATGCCCGTGCGTTCGATGATCCACTCGTCGCTAGTGTCGACCGTCTTGGAGAGGTCGGCATTGGTGACAATCTCGTCGGGCAGATAGCCCCCGACCCCGGTCACGACGCTACGCAGGACTTTAGTCAACGGTTGCAGCTCCATCGGCGGCCGGCGCACTCGACTCGGCCACGGCGGCGGTGAGCCGCGTCATATTCTTTTCGACCTCGCTGGCGAAGTCGCTTTGCGAAAGGCTGGCGGCCATGCGGATGGCGTCAGCGAAGTCCTGGGCCTTGGCGCCCCCGTGCGACTTCACCACCACACCGTTGAGGCCAAGAAGTGGCGCCGCGCGGGGCGGGTTCAGTTTCTGGCCGAACCGGCGCAGGCCGGAACGGGCCAGCAGGGCCCCGGCGGTGGTGATCAGCGAACTGGTCAGGGCGGCGCGGAGCTCGGCCTCCACATAGCGGCCGGTGCCCTCGGCGGCCTTCAGCATGATATTGCCGGTGAAGCCGTCGGTGACCGCGACGTCGACGGTGTTCTTCGACAGGTCGTCGCCCTCGATGAAACCGCGATAGTCCAGGTCGAACTTGCCGGAGCGCAGGATGGCGTGCGCCTGGCGCACCTCCTCGTGGCCCTTCACGTCCTCGGATCCGACATTGATCAGCCCAACCGTCGGCTTGGCGACGCCGTGGAAGGCGCGGTGGAAGGCCTCGCCCATGATGGCGAACTCCACCAGCCGCTCGGCGTCGCAGTCGATATTGGCGCCCACGTCCAGCACCGTGGTCAGGCCCTTGGCGCCGGGCCAGCTGGCCACCAGGCAAGGACGGTCGACGTCAACGCTCATCCGCAGGATCAGCTTGGAGATGGCCATCAGGCCGCCGGTGTTGCCGGACGAAACCGCGGCGACCGCCTCGCCGGTCTTCACCGCCTCGACGGCGTTCCACATCGAACTGCCCTTGCCGCGGCGCAGGGCTGTGGCCGGCTTCTCGTCCGAGGCGATGACCTTGTCGGTATGGCGGATCTCCACCTGGGCCTTGAGCGCCGGGTGACGGGCGAGCTCAGGCGCCAGCATCGCCTCGTCGCCATGCGCGAGGAACCGCGTGCCGGGCGGCATGACCTTGGCGGCGAGCGCGAGGGCGGGAACGGTCACGGAAGGCCCGTGGTCGCCGCCCATCGCATCGATTGAAATGACCAGGGATCGGGTCAAGAGATTGCGTTCAGCCCCCTATTGCGACCGCGCCCGGACGATACAGCCCAGGCATGGCGATGCAAACCGCGCGAGGACCGCGCGATCATTCGCCCTCCCCCTTCAGCTTTTTCAGGGCGGCGAAGGGCGACAGGTCGGTGGTGTCGGGGGCGTAGTCGAACACCGCTCCGGGCTTGCGGGGAAAGGGATCGATCTCCAGCGCCAGCTGCTCGATCAGGTAGGCCGAGAGGTCGATCTCCTCATCGGCCAGCACATCCGGCGGATCGGGCTCGTCAGGGTCGAACTCCAGTTCCACCGTGGCGGCTTCCGACTCAGGAGGCGCATGCGGGCTGCCGGCCGGGACCACCCGGAACTCGATGTCGGCGGTCAGCGGCTGTTCGAAGGCGTCCAGGCTGACGCCGCAGATCTGCTCCACCACGGCGTCGAGCTGGCCGAGGATCTCTGCGCCGTCCAGCCAGGCATGGACGGTGATGTCGGCGGTCAGGGCCGGCAGGCTCTCCAGGCCGATCTCCTTGGCGATCAGGGCGCGGGTCTCGGCGTCAGGCTCCAGACGGACCTTCACCGGCCCCTTGGACAGTTCCTGCAGGCGAATCGTCTGGCTCCAGGCGCGCTTCATGCGGGGTTCCAGTCGACGACGCCGCTCAGCAGCGTGTCCAGGGGCTGATCGGCGAGCTTGGCGCGCTGGGCCAGCACATAGGCGGCCAGCTTCGGAGCGGCCGGCGATTCGGCCTCGGCATAGACCGTGCGGACCAGCAGGGCCTCCAGGGCCGCCGTGACCGGCAGCGATTCGAAGGCCGCCTCATACGACTTCACACGGCCGTAGAAGGCCTCGCCGATCTTGCGCATTTTCTTGCCCACCGACAGGTCCCCGACCCCCATCTCCCGCAAGGCGTCGTCGAGGGAGGAGACATAGGAGTCAAACAGGGCCTGGGCCGTATCGCTGGCCTGCGCGCCCTGCCGCTTCAGGCGGTCCAGCAGCAGGAAGACATGCAGGCTGTAGATCTCGAAGCGTCCTTCGACGGTGTCGGGGGCGGCATAGACCTCGTAAAGCGCCGGCGTCCGCGACTGATCGACCACGCAGGCGAACAGAGCGCGACCGGCGGTCAAGGCGGGCTTGGGGCGGAACAGACGGTCCAGAAGCATCTTGGCCTCGATTTCGCCCGAAGGGGCCTTTAAGGGCGGCATTGCAGTAAGGGGCCGCGAGCGATAGGTCAAAGCCCAGGAAAATTGAACGGGTCTGATCCGCACATGTTTCGCAGTGTCGCCTTCGCCGCAATCGCCGCCGGTCTCATGGCCACGGCCGCCTGCGCGCCGATCACCACCTATTCGGGGTTCCAGGCCATCGACGCCAATCCCAAGGACGTGAAGGTGGGCACCGACACCAAGTCCGTCGTCCGCGGCCGGCTGGGTTCGCCCTCCGCCACCTCCACCTTCGACCCGAACGTCTGGTTTTATATCGACCAGGTCAAGGAGACCGTGGCGTTCCGTATGCCCAAGACCACGCGGCGCGACGTCACCGCCATCGCCTTCAACAAGGACAGTGAAGTGGTGGAAAGCGTCAGCCAGTACACCCTGAAGGACGGCAAGGTCATCGCCTTCAATGACCGCGAAACCCCGACCCGGGGCCGCGAGCTGACCATCTTCGAGCAGCTGATCGGCACCGTCGGACGTGGCACCATGCTGCCCAACGAAGACGAGGGCGTCCCCGGCAGCCGCCCGGGCGACCGCCGCTAAACGCCACCGAGCCACACAATGAAAAACGCCCCGGAGATCGCTCTCCGGGGCGTCTTCATGTCCGTCTCAGCAGACTATTGCTGCGCCAGGACCGCCAGCAGCAGCAAGGCCACGATGTTGGTGATCTTGATCATCGGGTTCACCGCAGGACCCGAGGTGTCCTTGTAGGGGTCGCCGACGGTGTCGCCGGTCACGGCGGCCTTGTGAGCCTCCGAACCCTTGCCGTGCAGGACGCCGTCAGAGTCGGTGAAACCTTCCTCGATCACCTTCTTGGCGTTGTCCCACGCGCCGCCGCCCGAGGTCATCGAGATGGCGACGAACAGCCCGGTGACGATAACGCCCATCAGCATCGCGCCGACGCAGGCGAAGGCGTCGACCTTGCCGGCGATCGCGTTGATCACGAAGAACAGCACGATCGGCGAGGCCACCGGGAGCAGCGACGGCACGATCATCTCGCGAATCGCCGCCTTGGTGAGGATGTCGACGGCGCGGCCATATTCCGGCTTCACCTCGCCCGTCATGATCCCGGGGTTTTCCCGGAATTGACGACGGACCTCCACCACCACCGATTGCGCGGCGCGGCCCACGGCGGTCATCGACATGCCACCGAAGAGGAAGGGCAGCAGGCCGCCGAACAGCAGGCCGACCACGACGTAGGGGTTGGACAGATCGAAGGCCACCGCCCCTAGGCCGTCGAAGAACGAGCCCGGCGCCGCATTGGCCGCGAAGTACTTCAGGTCTTCCGTATAGGCCGCGAACAGCACCAGGGCGCCGAGACCGGCCGAACCGATCGCGTAGCCCTTGGTCACCGCCTTGGTGGTGTTGCCGACGGCGTCGAGGGCGTCGGTGGTGACGCGCACTTCCGGAGGCAGGCCAGCCATTTCGGCGATGCCACCGGCGTTGTCGGTGACCGGACCGAAGGCGTCCAGGGCGACCACGAAGCCCGCCAGGGACAGCATCGCGGTCGTGGCGATGGCGATGCCGAACAGGCCCGCCAGGTTATAGGTGACGATGATGCCGACGATGATCACCAGGGCGGGGGCCGCGGTGGCCTCCAGGCTCATGGCCAGGCCCTGGATGACGTTGGTCCCGTGGCCGGAGACCGAGGCCTGGGCCACGGACTTCACGGGGCGGAAGTTGGTGCCGGTGTAGTACTCGGTGATCATCACGATGAGCGCGGTGATCACCAGGCCGGCCATGGAGCAGTAGAACAGCGACATCGAGTCGAAGGTCTTCTCCAGCGGCGTGCCGGCGTTGACGGTCAGGGGTTCGGTGACCAGGGCGGGAATCAGGAACCACAGCGCGATGGCCGAGAGCACGCCGGTAACGATGAGGCCCTGATAGAGGGCGCCCATGATCGAGCCGGACTTCCCCAGGCGGACGGCGAAGGTGCCGATGATCGAGGTGATGATGCAGACGCCGCAGATGGCCAGCGGGAGCAGCATGATGCTGGGGAGAAGGGCCGAACCGCCGAAGAAGATGGCGGCCAGCACCATGGTGGCGACCGTGGTCACCGCATAGGTCTCAAACAGGTCGGCGGCCATGCCGGCGCAGTCGCCGACATTGTCACCAACATTGTCCGCGATAGTGGCGGCGTTGCGAGGGTCATCTTCCGGAATGCCGGCTTCGACCTTGCCCACCATGTCGCCGCCAACGTCGGCGCCCTTGGTGAAGATCCCACCGCCCAGGCGGGCGAAGATGGAGATCAGCGAGGCGCCGAAGCCCAGCGAGACGAGGCCGTCGATCACGTGCCGATCGGCGGGGGCCAGGCCTTGGACCTGGGTCAGGTAGCCGTAGTAGCCGGCGACGCCGATCAGGGCGAAGCCTGCGACCAGCAGGCCGGTGATGGCGCCGGAGGTGAAGGCGAGCTTCAGGCCCTTGGCCAGGCTCTCCGAAGCGGCCTGGGCCGTGCGGACGTTGGCGCGAACCGAGATCAGCATGCCGGCGAAGCCGGCGGCGCCCGAAAGCACCGCGCCGATCAGGAATCCGGCCGCCGAATAGCCGCCGATCAGGAAGTACAGGGCGATCAGGACGACGACGCCCACGATCGCGATGGCGGTGTACTGGCGCTTCAGATAGGCCTGCGCGCCCTCCTGAATGGCGGCGGCGATCTCCTGCATCTTCGCGTTCCCGGGCGATTCCCGGAGCAGCGCGGCGGTCTGGACGATGCCGTAAAGCACCGCCAGAACGCCGGCGGCGATCACCAGCTCAAGCGTAAAACTCATTATCTGAAAGCCCCTTGTGCAATTGTGCGGAGGGGGGACGACGCCAGCCTTAGGCGCGCGCGTCGGTATGTTCCCGGCCCCATGGTGTTTCCCCAGCAGAGCGCCTTGGCGGCGCCCCTTTTATTTGAGAGCGTGAAGGTGCCAAAACTGGCGCCCGTAAGCAACGTCTGTTGGCCATTCGGGCCCTAGGGCCGCATTTCGCGCGCCGAAGTCACCCGAGAGCGGGCAGGCCGGTGCGCTTCTTGGGCGATTGGGAGAGGACGGCGACGCCCTTGACCTCCTTGGCCCCGCCGATGACGATGGCTTCGCGCAGCAGGACGGCCTTCAGCTTGGCCTCATCGATCTTGGTGTAGTCGGTCGCCAGGGTGAAGAACGGCGAGCGATGCCCGGCCCGCACCAGCGCATCGCGGAAGTACGGCTCTTTCGCCCGCAGCTTGGCTGTGTTGGCCAGGGCCGCAAGCTGGATGCGGACCGAGACGAACACGTAGTTGACCAACAGGCCGCGCACGATGATGGGCAGGGCCACAGGCGACAGGTCCACGTACTGGCCGTCCGTCTTCGCAACCGCGGGCTCCTTCTTCGGCGCCGCAGCCCGCGTTGGGGCGGCGATAAGCGCGAGAGGCGCAAGGGCGAGGAGAGCGCGACGGTCCATCCCGCCACCCTGACAGGATATGGTTTCCGGAAGCTTGCGGGGCTTCGGAGCTGACCTAGAGGCCTCTTCACGCGAGGTCAGGCGTGGGTCCAGCCGCCCGCGCCCGGATCGATGATCTCGTCACCGACTCTGACCTCGATCCCCCCGCCCTCCACCATCTCTCCGATGACCGTCAGGCCCTTCAGGTCCGGATGCTCGGCTGACGCGGTGCAGACGATCTCATAGTCGTCGCCCCCCGTGGCCAGCCGCAACAGCGCCGCGGCCTGATCGTCCTGCGTGGCCAGCCAGGCGCGGGCGGGGTTGGAAAGCGGCATCCGTTCCAGGTCGAGCCTCAGGCCCAAACCGCTGGCCTGGGCGATGTGGCTGGCGTCGGCCACCAGCCCGTCGGAGACGTCGGCGGCGGCGCTGGCGTGCGCGCGGAGTGGGTCACGCAGGTCCAGGCGCGGATTGGGCAGGCGGTGCGCCTCCGCCAGCCAGCGACGATCCAGTTCGCCCCATCCCGGGCCCCAGTCGAGCCAGCCATCGCCGATCGGTCCGCTCACCATCAGCAGGTCGCCGGCCTTGGCGCCGCTCCGACGAATCATGGTCCCGCTGGGAACCCAACCCATCAGGGTCATGGAAACCACCAGCGGGCCGGGTGTGGAGACCGTGTCACCCCCCAGCAGGATGACATCATAGGCCAGGCCGTCCTCATCCAGGCCCCGCGCAAACGCCTGGCGCTGGTCCCATCCGAAGCCGGGTGGCCAGGCGGTCATCAGGAAGTAGCCGTAGGGTTCGGCGCCCTTCGCGGCCAGGTCGGAGAGATTGGAGCGCAACAATTTGCGCGCCACAATGTCGGGCGGATCATCGGGGCGGAAATGCACCCCGGCCACCAGGGCGTCCTTGGTCACCACCAGATCGAAGCCCGGCCGCGAGGGAATCGCCGCGGCGTCGTCCATTAGATCGAGGGCCTCGGCCGCGCCGCGGGTCAGCGGCCGGAACAGCCGGGCGATCTGTTCGAATTCATCCGGCGCGGACATCCTGCGCCACCTTGTCCAGGGCGCCGTTGACGAACCCCGGCTCCGGTCCCTCGAAGAAGGACTTGGCCAGCTCGACATACTCGTCGATCACCACCTCGACCGGCACGTCGTCGCGGTGGGACAGCTCATAGGCGCCCGAACGGAGAATGGCGCGCACGGTGGCGTCCAGCCGGTCCAGCTTCCAACCGGTGGCCAGGCGCTTGACCACGGCGGCGTCGATCTCGCGCTGGCTCTGCACCACGCCGCGCACCAGTTCGGCGAAGAACAGCTCGTCAGCGGCGGCCAGGGGATCGCCCTCCCCGTCACCCTCGATGCCGCGATCAAAGCGGTGGTCGGTGAATTCGCGGATGACCGCCTCGACGCCGACGCCGGAGACTTCCATCTGGTACAGGGCCTGGACGGCGGCGAGGCGCGCGACCGAGCGGGCCTGCTTGGGCTTGCTCATCGGACGCCCATGAGCTGGCTCTTCAGCGAGATCATGGTGAGGGCCGCGCGGGCCGCGCCGCCGCCCTTGTCGCCTTCGCTGGCCTTGGCGCGCGCCCAGGCCTGGTCCTCGTCCTCGACAGTGAGAATGCCGTTGCCGATGGCCAGGCGTTTGCCGACCGTCAGGTCCATGATGCCGCGCGCCGACTCGTTGGAGACGATCTCGAAATGATAGGTCTCGCCGCGGATCACCGTGCCCAGGGCCACATAGCCGTCATAGCGCACGCCGGTGGCGCCGCCTTCCTCTGCAAGCGCGATGGCGCCGGGGATCTCCAGGGCGCCGGGCACCGTCACGACGTCATACTCCGCACCCTGCGAGGTGATGGCGTCCGCCGCCCCCTGCAGCAAGGCGTCGGCCAGGTCGGAATAGAAGCGCGCCTCGACGACGAGGATGCGGATTTTGTCTTCGAGCATGAGTTCTTTCCGGACGGCCACCTGTTTGGCCGCCCCCTTTAGGCTGTTTCTCGCCAGCGGGCGAGATACCGGGCCAGCATGTCGATCTCGAGATTGACGCGGGAGCCGACGTTCAGGGTCCCCAGGGTGGTCACGTCCCAGGTGTGGGGGATCAGGTTCACCCCGAACACGTCGTCCTCGACCTCGTTCACGGTCAGAGACACCCCCTCGATGGTGATGGAGCCCTTGGGGGCGATGAAGCGGTGCAGGGGCCGGGGAACCCGGACCTGCACCCGGTGCGAGCCGCCCTCGCTCTCGATGGAGATCACCTCGCCGACGCCGTCGACATGTCCCGAGACAATGTGGCCGCCCAGTTCATCGCCCACCCGGGCGGCGCGCTCCAGGTTGACCGGACGGCCCTCCTCCCAGTCCGATAGGGTGGTGAGGGCCAGGGTCTCTCCGGAAACCTCGACGGCGAACCAGCCGTCGTGCTTCTCCACCAAGGTCAAGCAGCAGCCGGCATGGCTGATGGAGGCGCCGATATCGACGGTGGAGAGATCAAAATTGGTCTCGATCTCGAACCTGCGGTCGCGGTTGGTGTCGCGGACGGCGCGGACGCGGCCCACATCGGTGACGATTCCGGTGAACATTCAGATCCTCTCGTAGCGTTCCCACACATCGGGACCCAGCAGCTGAAGATCAACCCGCTTAAGCCTGGGCGCGTCGGAAAGCGCCTGGATGGCCAGGGCGCCGACGCCAGGCCTGCCCTCCCCGCCGATGATCATGGGCGCCCGGAACCACTCCAGCCGGTCCACCAGGCCGCAGCGCAGGAAACTCGCGGCCACCTGTCCGCCGCCCTCGACGAACAGGCGATCCAGGCCCTCGGCGGCCAGGGCCCGGACCACATCAAGCAGTTCGGGCCGCTCGTCGCCAACCGCATGGACCTGCAGCACCCGGACGCCGGCGTCGATCAGGCGGGCTTCCGGGGGCGCGGTGGAAATCAGATAGGTGGGGATGTCGCGGGACGTAGCGATCAGCTTGCAGCCGTCGGCCAAGCGCTGGCGGCTGTCCAGCACGACGCGGGCCGGCTGCGGACCGTTGAAACCGGCCAACCGAACAGTCAGCTCAGGATCATCGGCTAGGGCCGTCTCCACGCCGACGACGACCGCATCATGCTCGGCGCGCAGGCGATGGACCTGCTGACGCGCCTCATTCCCGGTGATCCAGCGGCTCTCCCCGGTTCCGGTTGCGATTCGGCCGTCGAGAGACGTAGCGAGCTTGAGGCTAACGCTCATCCTCTGAACCTTCGCTCAGGCCCTCTTCGCCAAGGAAGGTGGCGAACTCGCCGGCCTCACGGAAGTCGCGGTAGACCGAGGCGTAGCGGACATAGGCCACGTCATCGAGGACCTTGAGCTGCTTCATCACCATCTCGCCGACGGCCGACGACGGCAGCTCGGTCTCGCCCATGCTCTCAAGCTCGCGCACGATGGTGGAAATCATCTTCTCGATGCGATCGGGCTCGATGGGCCGCTTGCGGGTGGCGATCGCAATCGAGCGCGCAAGCTTGTCACGTTCAAATGGCGTACGCCGCCCCGACCGCTTCAGGATGGTCAGTTCGCGCAGTTGCACCCGCTCGAAGGTCGTGAAACGCCCGCCGCACTCCGGGCACAGCCGCCGCCTCCGGATGGCCGCGCCGTCTTCCGACGGGCGGCTGTCCTTCACCTGGCTTTCGAGATGACCGCAGAATGGGCAGCGCATGATCTAGCCCCTCCTGGCCAATCCAACCCCTATTAGAAGGATTAGCTGTAGATCGGGAAGCGTTTCGTCAAGGTCAGGACCTCGGCCTTCACCTTGGCTTCCACGGCGGAATTGTCGCCGCCGGCCGCGACGCCGTCCAGAACCTCACCGATCCAGGTCCCGACCTGACGGAATTCCGCCGGACCGAAGCCGCGCGTCGTACCGGCCGGCGTGCCCACCCGCAGGCCCGAGGTCTGCATGGGCGGAAGCGGGTCGAAGGGGATGCCGTTCTTGTTGGTGGTGATGCCGGCCCGCTCCAGGGCGATCTCGGCGTCGGCGCCGGAGACGTTCTTCGGCGTCAGGTCCACCAGCATCAGGTGGCTGTCAGTGCCGCCGGAGACGATCTTGAAGCCCGCCGTTTGCAGGCTGGCGGCCAGGGCGCGGGCGTTGTCGATCACCTGGCGGGCGTACTGCTTGAACTCCGGCCGCAGGGCCTCGCCGAAGGCCACAGCCTTGCCGGCGATCACGTGCATGAGCGGACCACCCTGCAGACCGGGGAATACCGCGCTGTCGAGCTTCTTGGCCCATTTCTTGGAGTTGGTGAGGATCATGCCGCCGCGCGGACCGCGCAGGGTCTTGTGCGTCGTCGTGGTCACGATGTGGGCGTGGGGGAATGGGTTGGGATAGGCGCCGCCCGCCACCAGACCCGCATAGTGGGCGATGTCCACCATCAGCAGGGCCTCGACGCTGTCGGCGATTTCGCGGAATTTCGCGAAGTCGATCGCCCGCGAATAGGCCGAGCCCCCGGCGATGATCACCTTGGGCTTTTCGGCCAGGGCCACTTCGGCGGCCTGATCATAGTCGATCATGTGGTCCTGCTGGCGCACGCCGTAGGCCACGGGACGGAACCACTTGCCCGACTGGTTGACGCTCTTGCCATGGGTCAGGTGGCCGCCGGCCGCCAGGTCCATGCCCATGAAGGTGTCGCCGGGGCTCATGGTGGCCATGAAGACGGCCTGATTCGCCTGGCTGCCGGAGTGCGGCTGCACATTGGCGTACTCACAGCCGAACAGCTGCTTGGCGCGCTCGATGGCGATCTCCTCGACTTCGTCCACCACCTCGCAGCCGCCATAGTAGCGTTTGCCCGGATAGCCCTCGGCGTACTTGTTGGTCAGGACCGAGCCCTGGGCCTCCAGCACGGCGCGGCTGACGATGTTCTCAGATGCGATCAGTTCGATCTGATCCTGCTGGCGCTTCAGCTCCCGCGTCAGGACGCTGGAGACGGCCGGGTCGCTCTCCGAAGCAGGCGCGGTGAAGAAGGCGTCGATGAAATTGGCGGCTTGGGCGGTCATGAGAGGGCCTTTCGGGAATCTGGGGAGGACGGGCCTGGGCGGCTCTTTACCGCCTCGCGGGCTCTGGTCCAAACGCTGGGAACCATGTCGGGTCGGAGGCGTTGACGCCAAGTCCGACGGCCCTGGGCGAAGGGGTGCGCGGGCTTTTGCAATGCCATGTACCCAAGGGGGGCTTGATGAGTATCGACCGGGAAGTTGACGGCACGGATGTCGAAGAGGTTCTGTCCCTCGCCACCGGCATCGTCTCGGCCTTCGTCAGCCGCAACTCTGTGTCTCAGAACGACCTGCCAGAATTGATCCGGTCGGTGCACCAGGCCCTGCAGGGCCTTGGCCAGACCGCGCCCATCGCCGTGGAAGAACGGCCCAAGCCTGCGGTGCCGATCAACAAGTCGATCCAGCACGACTTCATCGTGTGTCTTGAAGACGGCAAGCGGTTGAAGATGCTGAAGCGCTACCTGCGTTCGCGGTTCGACATGAGCCCCGATGACTATCGCCGTCGCTGGGGGCTGGCGCCCGACTATCCGATGGTGGCCCCGGCCTATGCGGCGCGGCGGTCCGACTTCGCCAAGCAGATCGGCCTCGGCAAGGGCGTGCGGCGACGGACCTGAGTTGGGCGGCCCGGCCGCCTGATCGTTCAGATGAATATAGAAGTTGAGGCTTCTCCGAAGCGGTGAGTGCGCGCCACATATGCGCCTGCGCGCCTCGAATCGCAAGCCGGCGACGGCTTTTCCTCACCGCCGCCCTCAGCGCCTCCGCCGTCAGGCGGCGTATCCGCCGACGCGCTTGATGTTGCAGTGGGCCCACAGCCGTTCGAGAGCCTGGGCGAGATCGTCCATCATGGCGTCGGTGTGGGCGGGCGAGGGTGTGAAGCGCAGGCGCTCGGTGCCGCGCGGGACCGTGGGGTAGTTGATCGGCTGGACGTAGACGCCGTGCTCTTCCAGCAGGATGTCGCTGATCATCTTGCAGTGGACGGGATCGCCCACCAGCACCGGGACGATGTGGCTCTCCGAGGGCATGACCGGCAGGCCGGCCTTGGCC
>NZ_JANPJP010000020.1:0-1885 GCF_031425575.1 Phenylobacterium sp. | reverse complement strand
GGCGACCCGGGACCTGACGGAGCATGGCGAGCCCGGCCATCCGCCGTTCCTCAGCCGCGCAGGGCGGCAATGTTGGCGGCGTACCTGTCCGCCCCACCACGGAAGACGGCGGTTCCGGCCACCAGGGCGGTGGCGCCCGCGGCGATGCACAGCTTCGCGGTCTCGGGCGTCACGCCGCCGTCCACCTCAAGCGGAATGTCGCGGCCCGTCGCGTCGATCATGGCCCTGAGCGCCATGATTTTGGCCAGCTGGGAATGCATGAACGTCTGGCCGCCGAAGCCCGGATTGATGGTCATCACCAGGATCAGATCCACCTCGTCCATCATCCACTGGATCACGGACGGGTCCGTCGACGGATTGAACACCACGCCGGCCTTGGCGCCCAGCTCGCGGATCCGTTTCAGCGTGCGGTTCAGGTGAGGTCCGGCCTCCGGATGAACGCTGATGTAGTCCGCGCCCGCCGCCCGAAACGCCTCCAGGTATGGATCGGCCGGCGAGATCATCAGGTGCACATCGAAGGGGATCTTGGCGTGCGGCCGGAGGGCTTTGACGATGTCGGGCCCCAGGGTGATGTTCGGCACGAAGTGGCCGTCCATCACATCCACATGCACCCAGTCGGCGCCGGCCGCCTCGATGGCGCGCACCTCCTCGCCCAGCCGCGCGAAGTCCGAGGCGAGGATCGAGGGGGCGATAATGGTCTTGGGCGAGGCCATGCTCCCGCTTAGCCTGATGCGGGGCTGACTGCCAAATGTTGCATGTCTATCCCGCCCGCCGCATCCGGGCGATGTAGAAGCCGTCTGTTCCGCCGGCCCGGTGATGTGGCAGGATGCGTAGGGCGCCGTCGGGGCGCAGGCTGGCTTCGGGGGCGCCGCCTTCGCCAGGTGTGATGGGGTCGAGGGTAAAGTCGGGGGTGCGGGACAGGAAGGTGGCGACCTGGCCCTCGCCCTCCTCCATCTCCAGCGAACAGACGCAATAGATCAACCGCCCGCCCGGTTTCACGCGCTTGGCGGCGCTGGCCAGCAGGCGGGTCTGGACGCTGGCCAGCCGGGGGATGTCCTGGGGGCTGGCGACCCACAGCACGTCCGGATGACGCCGGAAGGTGCCGGTGGCCGAGCACGGCGCGTCCAGCAGCACCGCGTCGAACGTCCGGCTATCGCGCCAGTCGGCGGCGTCACCGATCACCACCTCGGCGGCGAGGCCGGCCCGGGACAGGTTTTCGGACACGCGCTTGATGCGGCCCGCCGACTTGTCCAAGGCGGTGACTTTGGCCCCGGTGGCGGCCAGCTGCAGGGTCTTGCCGCCGGGCGCGGCGCAGAGATCAAGCGCGGTGTCGCCGGCGCTGAGGTTGGCCAGCCGGGCGGGGATGGCGGCCGAGGCGTCCTGCACCCACCAGCGGCCCTCGGCGAACCCCGGCCAGCCGGCGACCTCGCCCTTCAGGCCCACGCGCAGGCTGGGGCCGGGCAGGATTTCGGCTTCCAGCGGCCCGGCAAGGGCGTCGGCGTCGGCCGGATTTTTCACGGTCAGGTCGGTGGCCGGCTCCGCGCCGATCAGGGCGGCGATGGCGTCGGCGGCGTCCGGACCGTAGGCGGCGCGCCAGCGCGCTTGCAGCCAGGTGGGGGCCATCAGCGACGGGTCGTTGAGGTCAGGAACCTCGCGGGTCAGGCCGCGCAGCACGGCGTTGACCAGCCCTTTGAAGACTTGACCGCCGCTCTGGGCGGCAGCCAGGTCCACGGTGGCCCCCACCGCCGCGTGGGCGGGCGTCTTCAGGACCAGGAGTTGCGCCGCGCCCAGGCGCAGGACATTGACGATGGCCTCGGGCGGAGCTTTTTTCAGGCGCGACTGCAGGGCTGTGTCGATGGGGCCAAGCCAGCGCAGGGTCGCCATC
>NZ_JANPJP010000019.1:0-9227 GCF_031425575.1 Phenylobacterium sp. | reverse complement strand
CTGGTTGAGCCGTAGGGGCGGGTTGGCCGGCCTCGGCGACGGCCTCGGCGGCCTCGCTCTCCTCAAGGCCGCCCGGCAGGCTCATGCCGGTGTCGGGCGCGTCGCCGTGCGGGGTGAACTTCATCAGGCGGGCGTTGCGCCACGGACCCCAGCGATACCAGGACGCGGCCAGGATGCAGGAGGTGATGCTGCCCAAGGGGAAGCTCAACCAGATGGCGTCGGCGCCGAGCACCGGCATCAGCAGCTTGGCGAAAGGCACCCGGACCACCCAGAGCGAGATGATCATGGCGAACAGGGGCGGCCAGACCGACCCGGTGGCCCGCACGATCCCCGACAGCACGAAGGACACCCCGAACGGGATGAAGCCCCACAGCACATAGGCGTTGAGGTGCATGGCGATGGCGTGGGAGGGACTGTCGGCCGGCAGGAACAGGCGCAGGATCACCGGCTCCACCAGATAGATCAGCACCACCGGAACCGCGCTGAACAGGGCCGCATAGGCCGAGCCGATCAGGGCGATCCGGTCGACCCGGTCCATCCGGCCCGCGCCGACGTTCTGGGCGGCCATGGAGGAGACCGCCGCGCCCAGCGCCATGGCCGGCATCTGGACGTAGGTCCACAGCTGGGTGGCCGCGCCATAGGCCGCCGCCGTGCTGGAGCCATAGGTGTTGACCATGCTGATCATCAGCACCGCCGAGCCGGAGATCACCAGCATCTGGAAGGCCATGGGCATGCCCTTGACCACAATCGTCTTGAGGATCTCGAACTCGGGCTTCAGCAGAGTCCACTCATGGCGGCGCAGAACAAGAACCGAATTGGTCCGGTAGAGATAAACCAGCATGGCGCCCAGGGTCGCGGTCTGGCTGACCAGGGTGGCCATGGCCGAGCCGCCGATCCCCATGCGGGGGGCGGGCCCGAAACCGGTGATCAGCAGGGGGTTGAGGATGACGTCCAGCCCCACTGCGAACAGCGAGAAGTAGAAGGGGGTCTTGGAGTCGCCGGTGGCGCGCTGGGCCATCATGACGAAGGAGAAGAAGTACATGAACGGCATGGCCAGGAAGATCACCCGCAGATAGGTGATGGCGTCCTGGATGGCGTCGGCCGGCGTGCCCATGGCCTGGAGTATGGTCGGGGTGAGCAGCCAGCCCCCCGCCCCCACGGAAATCGAGAGCACGATGAAGAAGGTGGTGGCGGTGCCGATCACCCGCTTGACCATCGGCTGGTCGCCCGCGCCGATCGACTGGCCGATCAGCAGGTTGGCCGCCATGCTGACCCCGAAGGCGGCGCCGAGCATCAGGAACAGCAATATGTTCGCGTTGGAGGTGGCGGTCAGCGCCGCCTCGCCCAGGACATGGCTGACCCAGATGGCGTTGGCCGAGCCGTTCAGGGACTGCAGGATGTTGGAGCCCATCACCGGCAGGGCGAAGACGATCAGGGTCTTGCCGATGGGGCCGGTGGTCAGGTCCGGCCCGCCGCGACCGCGAGGGCCTCCGGACGGAAAGCCGGGCCGTGGCCCGCCGGGGGCCGCAACAGGCCCATCGTCTGAACTCGAAACCACGGCCATCCCCAAGGCGCGACACGCGCCGCCCGCCATCGACTGGTCCCCGAAAATGCGGAGGCGCGGCGTGATCCCCGAAAATGCCAGGGAGCGAGTTGGGAGACTGTAGGCGCCCCGTCTCACCGCCTCAAGCGCGGCCCTTGCGAAAAAGCGTCACGGCGCGCCACGAATTGAGCCCGACGCGATCTCCTGCTAGAGGCAATCCTCGCGGGAATTGACGTGGCAAGATCGCCGCCATCGCTTACGAAAGACTCCATGAAAATCCTTGTTACGGGCGGCGCCGGGTTCATCGGGTCGGCGGTCGTGAGACGGGCCGTGGCGGACGGCCATGAGGTGGTCAACCTCGACGTCCTGGCCTACTCGGCCAATCTGGAGAACGTGGCCGAGGTCTCGGCCTCGCCCCTCTACGCCTTCGAGGAAGCTGACATCTGTGACGCACCGGCGGTGAAGGCGATCTTCGCCCGGCACCAGCCCGACGCGGTGATGCACCTGGCCGCCGAGAGCCACAACGACCGCGCCATCGACGGGCCGCTGGACTTCGTGCGCACCAACGTCATGGGCACAGCCGTCCTGCTGGAGGCCGCGCGCGCCTACTGGCTGGGCCTCGACCCGGACAGGAAGGCCGGCTTCCGTTTCCACCACGTTTCCACCGACGAAGTGTTCGGGGCCTTGGGGGAGAGCGGCGCCTTCACCGAAGAGACCCCCTACGACCCCAACTCGCCCTATTCGGCCAGCAAGGCGGGCGCCGACCACCTGGTGCGCGCCTGGAACCGCACTTTCGGCCTGCCGGTGGTGATCACCAACTGCGCTAACAACTACGGCCCCTTCCAGTTTCCGGAAAAGCTGATCCCGACGGTGGTGCTGCGCGCCATGGAGGGCAAGACCATCCCGGTCTATGGTGACGGCCGCCAGGTTCGCGACTGGCTGCACGTGGACGACCACGCCGACGCCTTGCTGACCGTGCTGCAGAAGGGCCGCCTGGGGGAGACCTACTGCGTCGGGGGTGATAGCAACCTGCGCAATCTCGAGGTCATCAAGATTCTCTGCGCCCACCTGGACAGGCTGGCTCCGGCCAACGTCCCGCACGCCGAGCGCATCAGCTTCGTGGCCGACCGCCCCGGCCACGACTTCCGCTACTCCATCGACGCCTCGAAGCTCGCCAATGAACTGGGCTGGGCGCCGAGAACCGACCTCGCCGCCGGCCTGGAAGACACCGTTCGCTGGTACGTGGAGAACCGGGCCTGGTGGGAAGCCATCCGGGAGCGCGGTTTTGAGTCCGAGCGCCTGGGCCTCGCCAAGGCATGACCACGACGATCCTGCAGTTCGGCGCCACCGGGCAGCTGGCCCGGGAGATGCTGCTCCGCTCCAGCGGCGTGGTGGCGATCCAGGCCCTGTCGCGGGCCGATGTGGACATCACCGACGCTGACGCCGTGGCGCGGGTGATCGGTGAGACGCCCGACATCGACCTGGTGTTCAACGCGACGGCCTACGCCGCAGTGGACAGGGCCGAGAGTGAGCCGGACCTGGCCTATGCCGTGAACGCCAAGGGCCCGGAGGCCATGGCCCGCGCCTGCCAGGCGCGGGGCGTTCCTCTGATCCATATCTCCACCGACATGGTGTTCGACGGCGAAAAGGCCGGCGCCTATGTCGAGACCGACGCCACCAACCCGCTGCACGTCTATGGCGCCTCGAAGCTAGCCGGCGAGCAGGCGGTGCTGGAGCATTGCGACCGCGCCCTGGTGGCCCGGGTTTCGTGGCTGTTCTCGGCCTTCGGCCAGAACTTCCTGCAGATGATGCTGAAACTGGCCGACACCCAGCCCCTGCTGAAGGTGGTGGACGATCAGCGCGCCCGGCCGACAGCCAGCGGCGACGTGGCGGGCTTCATGCTCAGCCAGGCCCAGCGCCTATCGCGCCTGCCGGCCGGCGCGCCGGAATGGGGCCTGCTGCACCTGGTCAATGACGGCGTCGCCACCCGCTTCGAGATGGCCCGCGCCATCTTCGAGCTGGCGCGTCCGGGCCAACCACTGCCGCCCATGCAGCCGGTGCCCACCAGCGCCTTTCCGACCCCGGCGCGTCGCGCGCTGAATTGCGAACTGGACACGGTGAAGCTCCAGGGGGTCTTTGGACTGACGTTGCGGCCGTGGCGCGAGGCGCTGGAGGACACCATCGAAGATCTGAACGCAGCCTCGGTGACCGCATGAGGCGTGGCATCATCCTGGCCGGTGGCTCTGGCACCCGCCTGCATCCGCTGACGCTCGCGGTCTCCAAGCAGCTGCTGCCGGTCTACGACAAGCCGATGATCTACTATCCGCTGTCGGTCCTGCTGCTGGCCGGGGTGCGCGAGATCCTGATCATCACCACGCCGGAGGACCAGTCGGGCTTCCAGCGCCTGCTGGGGGACGGCTCCCAGCTCGGCGTGCGGTTCGAGTACATCGTCCAGCCGACACCGGGCGGTCTGGCCGAGGCCTATATCCTGGGCGAGGACTTCGTGGGCGGCGAGCCCAGCGTGATGATCCTCGGCGACAACATCTTCTTCGGCCAGAACTTCAGCCAGATGCTGCGCTCGGCCGACGCCCGGACCGAGGGCGCCACGGTGTTCGGCTACACGGTGCAGGACCCCGAACGCTACGGCGTGGTGGAGCTGGGCGCCGACGGCCGGGCTCTGGGCATCGAGGAGAAGCCCGCCCGTCCGAAGTCCAACTATGCGGTGACCGGCCTCTATTTTTACGATGGCCGCGCCTCCGCCTTCGCCAAGACCCTGGAGCGGTCGGCGCGGGGCGAGCTGGAGATCACCGCCCTGAACCAGATCTATCTGGAGGCGGGCGAGCTGCACGTCGAGCTGCTGGGCCGAGGCTTCGCCTGGGAAGACGCCGGCACCCATGACAGCCTCATCCAGGCCGGCGAGCTGATCCGCACCTTCGAGCAGCGGCAGGGCCTGCGCATCGGCTGCCTGGAGGAGATCGCCTTCCACCAGGGCTGGATCGACCGGCCCCAGCTCCTGAAGCTGGCCGACCGTCTGGCCAAGAGCGAGTACGGCCAGTACCTGCGTCAGCTCGCCGATCGGCCTCAGGGTTTCGAAGAACCGGCCGAGTAAGATCAGGCCAGGCGGCTCCTCACCCGCCCCTAGCCAAGTAGACCGCCAGGCCGATCCCCTTGTCCAGGGACGCCAGCGTCCCAGCTTTGGCCAGGGCCCAATGGTTTTCGACATCCGCCGGTTCCCGACGCTGTCAGCAAGGCGCAGATGAAACCTTGGTTTCGCTTTTGCGTTGGATCGGTGACATTTCGTCGCCGATTCATTCCCGATGAATCAGTGCAACACTCAAGCTTAGCTGCCTTCCCCCCGAACCAATGGCAGCAGCGGAGGATATGAGTATGGCCGCAGCTTCCCTGGGCTCGATGGGCTCAAAGGGTCGACCGCGTTTTTACAGGATAGCCCTGATCGCCGGCTTCCTGGGGTTGAACGCCGTCTTCTGGTACCTGGCGATTAAGGCCATCGCCTTCGTAGGCCTGCTCGCGACACTCTGACAGGTCGCCCTAGTCGGGCCAGAGTTCCTGCACATCGCCCTTGCGGTTCAACACCCGCACGGCGCGCTTGACCACCGTGAGCAGGCGCTCTTTGCGCGCCGGCTCGTCGTAGGTCATCGCGCCCTTCGCCAAGCCTTCAAGCAGGAAACGGCCGAGATCGCGGCTGGTCTGGAAGCGCGGGTCCTCGCCGGCCTGGGCGAGCGCCAGGAACCGATCGCCCACCTGGGCGCGGTCGAAGGCGCTCTGGGCGGCGGCCAGACGGACCCGCAGCATCGGCTCGGTGCGGGCGGCGGTCTCCAGCTCGGCGAAGGCCACGAAAGGAATCTCGTGCAGCAACGCCCAGTAAGCGTCGATGGCGTGTTCAGAGGCGTCGACGCCAGGCGCGGCGGGCGCCGAGGCGGCCTGCTCGAACAGTCGGGCGCGCTCCACCTCGATGTAGGTCACAGCGGCCTCCACCAACTCTTCACGGCTGGCGAAATGATAGAGCATCGCGCCCCGCGTCAGGTTCGCGGCGTCCGCGATCATGGCGTTGGTTGCGGCGTGATAGCCGACGTCGGCGAACAGCCGCATGGCGGCGTCGAGGATACGTGCTCGGGTACGCCGAGACTTCGGCGTTTCCTTCGCAGGATAGGTACGGGCGTCCATCGGGACCTGATTTGGGGTGACCTGGGGAGGGTCGGCCTGAGCAATCCCTTACTCCGAAAGGGCCCGCTTCGAAAGGGGCGCGATCGGTTTCATGAGAATGACATGCAATCAGCCTAACCGGCAGGCGTTGGCTGCACGCTCAGGGGGCCTCGATGTCCGAATTCGGAATCCGGCGTTATCGCACCGTCTTCATTTCCGACATCCACCTTGGGACCAAGGGATGTCAGGCGGAACTGCTGCTGGACTTCATCCGCCACATCGAATGCGACCACCTCTTCCTCGTCGGCGACATTATCGACGGCTGGAAGTTGCGCTCTGGCTGGCACTGGCCGCAGAGCCACAATGACGTCGTTCAGAAGGTTCTGCGCATGGCGCGCAAGGGCGTGAACGTCACCTACGTGCCTGGCAACCATGACGAGGGCGCGCGCGAATTCATCGGCGTCCACTTTGGTGGCGTGGTTGTGGCCAGGGATGTCATCCACGAGACCGCGGACGGCAAACGCTTCCTGGTGCTGCATGGCGACGAGTTCGACGGGGTGGTGCAGCACGCCCGCTGGCTGGCCTTCGTCGGCGACTACGCCTACCGGGCCCTGATCGCCATCAACACCCTGTTCAACAGGGTGCGCCGCCGGATGGGCTTCGGATACTGGAGCCTGTCGGCTTTCCTCAAGACCCGGGTGAAGAACGCCCTTCAGTTCGTGGAGAACTTCGAGGCTGCGGTGGCAGACGAAGCGCGGCGACGTGGGGTGGACGGGGTGATCTGCGGCCACATCCACAAGGCCGAGATGCGCGACATCGACGGGATCGCCTATATCAATGACGGCGACTGGGTGGAGAGTTGCACCGCGCTCGTCGAGCATCCCGACGGCCGGCTTGAGATTCTTGAGTGGGCCAAGATCCGCTCATGGTCAGCCATCGACAGGACCATGCCAGACCTGATTCCGTTCCCGGCCGTAGCTGCGTAACGTCGTTTTCTTGACAGCCCCTCCGAACTGACGACAGTGCCGCTGTCATGACGATGCCCCCAACCCGCTACGTCTCCAATCTGCGCGATCGCCAGAAGGCCGAGACTCACGACCAGATCCTGCGCGCCGTGGCGACCCGGCTGGAGTCCGGCGGGCTGGAGGAACTGAGCTTCGCCGAGATCGCCGCCGAGGCGAAGGTGGGCGAGCGCACTGTGTACCGTCACTTCCCCACCCGTGAGGCCCTGATGGGGGCCTTCTGGGCCTGGCTGCAGACCCAGGCGCTGGCCCCGCCCCGGCCGTCTCGCAACCGCGTCCGCGAGGCCATCACAGCGCCGCGCGACAGCCTGAAGCCCATGCGAATCATGGTTGTGACGGATGCGTGGGAGCCGCAGGTGAACGGCGTGGTCCGCACCCTCACCCGGGTCATCAAGGAGATGCGGGAAATGGGCCACTCGGTCGAGGTGATCAGCCCCGACCAGTTCAAGACCTTCCCGCTGCCCACCTATGCCGAGATCAAGGTTGCGGTCGGCACCTATGAGCCGGTGCAGGAGCGCTTCAAGGCGTTCGAGCCGGAGGCCATCCACATCGCCACCGAGGGCCCTCTGGGCCTGGCGGCGCGCCGCATCTGCGTGGAGTGGAAGCTGCCCTTCACCACCAGCTACCACACCCGGTTCCCGGAATATGTCTCCGCTCGGCTGCCGCTGCCGCTGGCCGCCGGCTACGCCTACATGAAGTGGTTTCATAAGCCGTCAGGCCGCCTGATGGTGGCCACCCCCACCATGCGCGACGAGCTGGAACACCACGGCTTCCGCAACATCACCGCCTGGTCGCGGGGCGTGGACACCGAGGCCTTCCGTCCGAGGGCCAAGGACGAGTGCGACGTCTATGAGGGTCTGGCGCGGCCGATCTTCCTGTCGGTGGGGAGGGTCGCAGTGGAGAAGAACATCGAGGCCTTCCTCGGCCTCGACCTGCCTGGCACCAAGGTGGTGGTGGGGGACGGCCCGCAGACCGAGGAGCTGAAGGCCAAGTACCCCGAGGTCGAGTTCCGCGGGTTCAAGATGGGCGACGAACTGGCCGCGCATTTCGCCTGCGCCGACGTTTTTGTCTTCCCCTCGCTCACCGACACTTTCGGCCTGGTGATTCTCGAGGCCATGGCCACCGGCACGCCAGTGGCGGCCTATCCCGCGCCCGGCCCCATCGACATCATTCCCGGCAGCAACGCCGGCGTCCTGGCCGGAAGCGCCACCGAGGGTCTCCGCGAGGCCTGCCTTGAGGCCCTGAAGCTGGACCGCAAGATCGTGCGCACCTTTGCTGAAGGCTTCTCCTGGCGGGCCTGCGCCGAGGACTTCGTGCGCAATCTGCAGCCCTATCCGGAACCCGAGAAGACCCGCTTCTGGCGCCGCCTGCGCCGGTTAGCGCGGGTGCGGCGGCGGCGGCCCGAGGCGGCCTGACCTAGGCCAAGGGGCGACCGGTCATGGTCGTTTCGCCCCGTTGAAAAGCCAGCCGAACAGAATGGCCGCGAGGGCCGCGCCCACAAGCTGCGCGGCGACGAAGGCTGGCGCGGAGCTGGGCGCGATGCCGGCGAAGGTGTCAGACAGGCTGCGCGCCACGGTGACCGCCGGATTGGCGAAGGAGGTCGAGGCGGTGAACCAATAGGCCGAGGTGATGTAGAGCCCGACCATCATCGGCGTCGCCTCCGGCCTGAACCGAATCGATCCGAGTATGGTGGCGATAAGCCCGAAGGTGGCGACGGCCTCCGACAGAGCCTGCGCAGGGCCGTCGCGGAGCTTGTGGGAGAGTTGCAGCACCGGCTCCCCGAACATCAGGTGAGCCAGCCACGCGCCCGCGATCGCACCGACCACCTGGACGGCGACGTAAGCGGCTGCAAGGCCCCAACCCAGTTCACGACGTGCAGCGAAGACCAGGGTTACGGCCGGATTTAAATGAGCGCCGGAGAGCGGGCCGAATATCGTGATCAGAACCACAAGCCCCGCGCCCGTGGAGAGCGTGTTTCCCAGCAGGGCGACCGCGTCATTTCCGCCCGACAACCGCTCGCCCATGATCCCGGACCCGATGACGATGGCCAACAGCAGGGCCGTGCCCAGCAGTTCGGCCACCAGCCTGCGAGAGGTGCTGAAGGACTCCCGGGGCGGCTCCAGGCTTGCGTCCTGATGACTCATCGGGCGGTGGAAGCCGGGGTGTCCTGCATCTGCCCGATGTCCCGCAGCCGGTTTTGCAGGGACATTGCGTCGATCGTCGACAGCGGCAGGGCCAGGAACAACCGGATGCGCGCGCCCAGCTGCTGGGCGGCTTCCGCGAAGGCGGCGGCCTGCTCGGCGTGCGAGCCTTCGACGGCGGCCGGATCAGGGACGCCCCAATGGGCGGTCATGGGTTGGCCCGGCCAGATGGGACAGACCTCGCCGGCGGCGTTGTCACAGACGGTGATCACGAAATCGAGCTGAGGCGCCCCCGGCCTGGCGAACTCGTCCCAGGACTTGGAGCGGAAGTCCTCGGCGCTGAACCCGAGCGCGGTC
>NZ_JANPJP010000018.1:0-1870 GCF_031425575.1 Phenylobacterium sp. | reverse complement strand
GCCAGCCAGTTCCTGCGGGGCGCCGTCCGGGGAAGGCGGGTCGACGCCGTAGGAGATCAGGGTCTCCACCCCGCCGCAGCGCAGCCACATCGCGCCATTTTGAGGGTTTTCGAGGAACGCAAGCAGCGCCTGTTCGTGGTTTCCCTTCAGCAGGTGGACGTTCACCTCTGCCCGACGCTGGACCAGAGTGAGGGCTTCGACCACCCGGGCCGATTCGGGACCGCGATCTATATAGTCTCCGGTAAAGACCAACATCGGCCTGCGCGAGCGCGCGCGCGCGCGCGCGTCCTCCGCCAGGAAGGCGAGCAGCTCCACCATCAGGTCGTAGCGGCCATGGATGTCGCCGATGGCGTAGATCAGCTCGCCGGCTGTGTCGCTGTGCAGCAGGGCGGCCCGCGAGACCACGGATTGGGCCCGGTAAACCTCTGCGACCGGCGAGGCATGGACAGCGTTCATCCTAACCCGCAGCCCTTCCATAGCGGCGCTCTGCACGCTGGGCCTCGCGGCGCAGCTCGGCGGCCATGGCGCTATAGCCCGCCACCACGCGTGCAGGGTCGCGGATGGCCTGGCGGCGCAGCCCGGCCCAACGGTTGCGATACGAAACCATGATCGGACGCGCGACCCTGGCGTCGGCCGCCCTGGCATAGGCGCGCCGGAGACGCCGATCCGCGGACATCACCTGCGCGTGGAAGCAGGCCTGACGGCGCTGACCGGCCAAACCCCGGCATCCCAGATCCTTGGCGGCTGCGTTACGGGGGTTGGAGGCGCGTGCCGATGGCTCGGCCGGCTTGCCGGTCGGGGCTGTCGTCAACGGAAGTGCGACGACGGGCGGGACATAGATGCTTTCCGGCGCTGTGGGGGGCCGTGTCGGGGCGCCGCCTGGACTGGCGGCGGGCGCCAACGGCACCACTGACTCGGCCGCACGCGTTCTGGACCGCTCGTCCAGCGCCGGCTTGACCCACACCATTCCAAGCGTGGCGACCACCACGATCCCGGCGACAGCTCCGCCGATACGGGCCGCTCTGCGCACGGACGTCGTGTCATCGGCCCGGGCTTGGCGCTGACCTGCCGGCGGCAGGCCGCGGTTTGCTTCGGAGGCGCCAGGCGAAAGCGGGGCGAAGATCGCCTCGACGTCACGGGCCACCGTGGCCGAAAACCCTTCGTCTGCAGGGTCTCGGGGTTTGGCTGCGTTCACGGGCGGCTCCTGCCGAGCGCCCGGCTGCGCTGGAATGTGCGGGTCTGCCAAAACGGGAACCTGATCGGACATTGCGTAGGATGCCGCCAACTAGAACATCAGGCTTGGCTGGAGGTTCCACAGCAAGGTTGTGCGAACGGGCTCGCCGCTGCCGCCGATGGTCGGCGAATGAGGCGCCATCCCAGCCCTAGTTAAACAGCCAGTCCGAGGGCCGCAGGCTTGAGGGTGTCACGCCATCAAGCGTGGTGATGGTCGTGGCCCATAGGTCGGCGGCGCCGAATCCGTCCCGATCAATCAGCACCACGGTCCCGCCGTGGCCGTCCGACTGCAGTTTCAGATACCCCTCGGCGATCGGATCGCGGCCCCTGTAGCCGATGGCGGCGAAGAGCGGCCTGAGGTCCAGCGTGTCGACGCCGACGGCGAAGTCGCGAATGTGGCCGGCGTTCCAGGGCATGGCCTTGAAGACAAAGGCGTCGGCCCCGGCGCCGCCGGTGAGTTTGTCGGGCCCCTGCCCCGCATTGAGGGTGTCTGCGCCAACGCCGCCGGTGAGGGTGTCAGCGTAGCGGTTGGATGTCAGCACCAGGCCCGCGGTCCCACCGGGAGCAGGCGCGGGCGCAGGCGCAGGCGCAGGCGCGGGCGCAGGGGCTGGGGTTTGTGGGGCTGGGGATCCGTTGA
>NZ_JANPJP010000017.1:0-5308 GCF_031425575.1 Phenylobacterium sp. | reverse complement strand
GCGCCCTGGCCATCGCCGGCGCCTGCCTGGCCTGGGGGATCGACAACAACCTGACCCGCAAGCTCAGCGCCGCCGACCCGGTCCAGATCGCCCTGATCAAGGGCCTCGTGGCCGGCGCCGTGAACCTGAGCCTGGCCCTGGCGCTCGGCGCGCAGATGCCGCCGCTCACCGCCACCCTCGCCGCGGGCCTGATCGGCCTGCTGGGCTACGGCGTCAGCCTGGTGATGTTCGTCCTCGCCCTGCGCCACCTGGGCGCGGCCCGCGCCGGCGCCTACTTCTCCACCGCCCCCTTCATCGGAGCGGGCCTGGCCATCGCCATGTTCGGCGAACCCATCACGATGCAGCTCCTGGCCGCCTCAGCCCTGATGATCGTCGGCGTCGTCCTCCACCTGATGGAGGCCCACGAACACCCCCACACCCACGAGCCCCTCGACCACGAGCACCGCCACGTCCACGACGCCCACCACCAGCACGACCACGCCCCGGGTGACCCGCCCGGCGAGCCCCACAGCCACCCCCACCGCCACACCCCGCTCACCCACACCCACCCCCACTACCCCGACCTGCACCACCGGCACGGGCACGGGGCCTAGGAGGCGGCGCAAGCGGCCCCCCTCTCCCCCCGAAAGACGTGGGGCGAGGAGCTCAAACCTAGGGCTCTTCCACGCTCGGCGGCGGAAGCTCCAGCCCAGCTGCCGCCAACCGCGCGCGCAGGTCGTCCACCTCCTTCTGCAGCCGCTTGGCAGCGCCGAACTTGACGATCTCGACATTGATCACCGGCGCCTCCGGCTCCAGATCCCGCTCAACCCGCGCGCCATAGACCCGGGGGGCCAGCTTGGCCGCCTGCCATTTTAGGGTGTCGATCCGCAGCTTGGCCACCGCCACCGACTTGGCCGTGGCCGCCTTGGCGATGGCGCGCGCCTCGTCGAACATCCTGTGCGCCTGGATGCGGCGGGCCTCCCCGTACTGGGCCGCAAAGTCCGGATAGTCCGCCAGCCACCGATAGACCGTGGCCGACGACGGCAGGTCGCGGTCGGCGCACACCGCCTCCAGCCCCTGCGACCCCGCCGCCAGCCGCTCGCACACCGCGTCCGCCAGCGCCTCATTGAACGCCACCGGCCGCACCCGGATCACCAGAGGCCGCGCCGCCTGCACCGCCAACCCTGCGGCACGGGCGCCGTCCACGCGGACCTTCAAATCCGGAAACCGCTTCAGCCAGGCCCGCAGCGTGCTCTCGTGCGGCATCTCCGCCTCCCGGCACACCACGGCCAGCGGCTCACCGGCCTCCAGTCGCAGGCACACCTCCTCCACCACCAGGGCGACCTCGCCCCAGACCCGCTTCCGGCTCATGGAAATATCCTGCAATTCTAAGGGATCACCGGCCCTAAGGACGCGCGGCGCGCAGTCCTGACCAATGGCGGAACTCTACCAAACCTGCGCGAAATTGCAAGAACATTTAGAGAACACTCTCCGCTCATCCCGGCGACCCGAAGGGCGGCGCGCAGCAGTCAAGGCCGGGACCCAGATTCATCTCCGGCGTTGGGAGTGACCTCCTCACCAGCGGAACAAGTCAGAGATCGGAGTGGGTTTCACCTGGGTCCCGGCCTTCGCCGGGATGAGCGGAGGGAGGGCATGTTCTACACCTACATCCTCGCCAGCCAGCGCAATGGCACGCTCTACACCGGCTCGACGGATGACCTCGCCAAGCGAGTCTTTGAGCACCGCGAGAAGGTGCGCCCGGGCTTCACCGCTAAGTACGGCGTCGACAAGCTGGTCTGGTTCGAGTCCTTCGAACTCCGCGAAAACGCCTTCCGCCGAGAGCGCCAGATCAAGGAATGGCGAAGAGTCTGGAAGCTCAGACTGATCGAAGAGACGAACCCCGAGTGGCGAGACCTCGGCGACGACTTGAACAACCTGCTGGTGTTCTAAACCCATCAGCGCGTCGCCAGGAACGCGTACCGGTTGACGCTGAAAAAGAAGGCGTCGGCGGCGATCAGGGCCTCCTGCTCGGCCCACCAGGCCTGCAGTTCGGGCTCGTCCAGGCCAAACCGCGCGCCGTTGGCCCGCACGAAGTTGCGAATGGTGCGGACCATGCCGCCCGCATAGCTGACCGGTTGCCAGCGCGGCGAGAACATCGGCACGATCTCCGTCCGGCGCACGGAAAAGCCGGCGTCGCGCAGCAGTGGACCCAGCTTCGCCGGCAGGTGCGGGTCGGCCAGGTGCGCGTCCCAACAGGCCAGCACCCGGTCCATGCGGGCCGGATCGGAGGAATGCCAGACCAGGCTCCGCCAGTCGGTGTCGAGGATCAGCGCCCGCCCCCCGGGCCGCAGCACCCGGTGCAGCTCGGCCAGGGCGCGGGGCATGTCGGCGACATACTCATAGACCTGGGTCGAGACCGCCCCGTCGAAGGCGCCATCGGGCAGGTCCAGGTTCGCCGCGTCACCGATCCTGACCTCCGCCTGGGACAGCCCGGCCAGCCTGGCCGTGGCCGCCGCCACCATGGCCGGCGCCAGGTCCAGGCCCACCATCCGCCCGGACTCCCCCACCAGCCGCGCCAGATCCAGGGCCAGCAGCCCCGGCCCGACGCCCACGTCCACCAGGTGTTCGCCGGCCGCCGGAGCCAGCAGATCGATCACCCGCCCCCGCTGCGCAACCACGTCGGGCGTCATGTAGATCGCCTCCAGGGCCCTGGCCGAGTCGGCGTCGAAGGTCAGCTGGCTCAAGGGAGGTCTCCGGGTGTCGGGGGTGGCGCTGCTCTGGGCCGCACCTGTTTGCTGGGACACTGTATGAAAAAGATCAGTCGCATCGGGAATTTCGCTGACAGCGCACGTCTTTGGGCGGGAGCAAAGAGCGGCATTCAATAAGCACTGCCGCCGGATTCCAAACCACCCCACACCGCTCATCCCGGCGACCCGAAGGGCGGCGCGAAGCAGCCAAGGCCGGCGCGGTCTGGGCGACAATCTGCCGCCATCCGAAACCCCGCTCATCCCGGCGAAGGCCGGGACCCAGATTCATCCCCCGCGCCTCGGGATTATCCAGTCAAAGCACACGCCATCTGTTATGGGAGTGGGCATCACCTGGGTCCCGGCCTTCGCCGGGATGAGCGGGGGTTGGGCCGCCCCAACCCATCACCCAACCGGCTCGAATTCCTTCGGCGCCGAAACCCGCCGCGTCCGGGCCTGCGCCTTGGGCTTGGGCAGCAGCCGGAAGCGCGTCTGACACCACGCGAAATCGATCCCGATATCCAGCAGGGCGTCGGATCGCCCGCAGGGGCAGGCGAACTCCATCACCCCCAGGATGCGGTAGCTCTCTCCGGCGACGAGCGGCACCGGCCGCCCCGAGCCATGGTTGGGGGCGACATTGACGCAGATCACCAGATCACCAGGCCCGATCGCTTCGCTCATGGCTTCCATCCTCAAGGCTGTTGGAAGAATACGTCCTGACCGGCGACGGGCAAGACATTGCGGCGCCGAGAAGCGCGCCACTCAGCTCCGCCAATCCTGGGCTCCGGGATATTGTGGGGCCAGGACGGAGCCCCTTCAGCCAACGGCCCAACCAGCATTCGTCATCCCCGGGCTTGTCCCGGGGATCCATGATCTCTGCCTTACCTCAGGCCGCGCGGCGCAGGCCGCAAATCCTTGCTGAACATCGGAGATCATGGGTGGCCGGGACAAGCCCGGCCATGACGAACTGAGATTGTGAGCCGGGGCCGCAGCGTCCGTTTTCGGTCGACCGTTCAATAGCGGCTCACGACCGGTAGCAGTCGATGGGTCAGTCGAGTAACCTCGCCAAATGCGCGAGTGGCTCCAAGATATTCCCGAGCAGATTGTGACCGATCGGCTGCTGATCCGACCGCATCGAGAAGGTGATGGGCGAGCGCTGCACGATGCCATCATCGACAGCTTGGACGATCTGCGCCGTTGGCCAGCCGCAATGGGCTGGTCCTTGGACGACCAATCCGCTCAGGGGTCGGAAGAGTTCTGCCGGGCTTGCAGCGAGGCCTTCGCACGACGAGCGGATTTCCCCCTGCTCATCACCTTACGCGGTAGCGGAACGATCGTCGGCTCAAGCGGGCTGCACCGTCCCGACTGGAGCGTTCCGAAACTGGAGATCGGTTGGTGGGGCCGGTCCACCTACGCCAAAAAAGGCCTCATGACCGAAGCTGTGGCGGCGATTTTGGAGTTTGCGTTCGTTCACCTGCGGGCTCGACGCGTCTTCGCCCTGCCTGACGACCAGAACGGCGCCAGCTGGCGCATCTGCGAGCGAATTGGAATGAACTATGAAGGCCTGATGGAGCATGAGCGTGCGGACCCCGATGGCACGCTCCGAAACACCCGGCTCTACGCCATGGTTCGGTGAAGTCCCGTTCGCCCGCCTAGCGGACACACCACCCGAAGCGGACATTACGACTTGAGGTCGGAAAATACCGATTGGAAGAACTTTCGCGTATCGGGCTCGGCCTTGGAAAGGTCTTGCACCAGAACTTTGGCGATCTTTGCTCGCGCTTCTTCAGCGCGCCCCGCGCGCAGCAGCGCCAAGGCGTAGTTGGCTTCAATGAGAATGCGGTCAGCGGCGGGTGCCTGCAGCGCCTCATCGTAGACGGCGAAGGCGTCCTCGTAGCGACCCTGGTCCGACAGGTAATTACCGAGGAGATTGCCGTTCAACCAGCTTGCCGGTGCGACTTTCAAGCCTTTCCGCAAGACTGCTATCGCCGCTTCTTTTGAGCCCTCGCGAGCCAGCGCTTGAGCTTCGACCTCAAAAGCCCCTGAGTAGCGAATGGAATGCAATTCCGAAGCAACGGCTAACGCTTCGGTCGTCTTGCCTTTCGCCACGAGAGCGACGCCGCGCTTCATCAGCCGGTCGGCACGCACTTGCGGTGAGGACGCGCGAAGGAGTCGTGTCCACCAAGCCATCTCCAAGCGTTACCACGGCAACGTCCTCTTCCCACCCCTTAGCAGACCTAGCAACGGGCCGCTCACAGTCAGTGATCAAGCGGAACTCTTCCCTACCCCTCCGCCAGCAACCCCTCGACAAACCCCGGCAACCAGATGTTCCGCCCCGGCTTCAGCCGCTCGGCCCGGTAGATGTGGATCAGGTCCGAATAGGCCCGGTCGAAGTTCTTGTTCACGATCACATAGTCATAGGCGCCCCAGTGGGCGATCTCGTCGCGGCCCAGGTCCAGGCGCTGCTGGATCACCGTCTCGCTGTCCTGCTGGCGCGCGTGCAGCCGGCGCGACAGGTCCTCCCAGGAGGGCGGCAGGATGAACACCCGCACGCTGTCGTCCGGCGCGGCCTCGGCGATCTGTTT
>NZ_JANPJP010000016.1:0-10449 GCF_031425575.1 Phenylobacterium sp. | reverse complement strand
AGATAGCGGGTCGGGTTGAGCTGCTGGAACATCTGGTCGACCGTCGGCGGCACGTCGAGGCCCATGGCGTCAGCCAGCCGCGCGATCAGGCCGTTCAGCTTCGGCGTATAGTCGACCAGCTGGCCCGCGAAGCTGGTGGCGTTGTCCGCTATAAAATAGGCCGTTCCGCCAAACAGCAGGGCGGACAGGATGATGGCCAGGGGCAAGGCCAGCTTGTGGGTCACCACCGGCAGGCGCGCCTCCAGCACCCGGGCGAAGCTGTCGATCATCACCGCCAGGAACAGCGCCAGCGCCAGGGGCGTCAGGATGGGCGCGAGCCACATAAGAGCCGCGCCGCCGACGATCACGGCCAGGAAGACCGTGCCGTTGCGCGCGACGTTGTCGAGTTTCGGCCCGGCCATCGGGGCGATCACTAAAGCGCGTCAGGGTGAAGTGGAAGCCGGTTCACCCGCCCGGTGCGCTTTCACTTTTGACCGGGGCCAGCGGTGAGTAGGGTGGTTGACCCGTAACATCAGAGGTCCCGACCAGATGAACGACAGCGGCGTCCTGATCGGATTTTCCGACCATCTGGAGCACCTGCGGCTGGACCGCGCCAACCGCCACGGCCTGGTGGCCGGCGCCACGGGGACCGGCAAGACGGTCACCCTGCAGATCCTCGCCCAGGGCTTTTCCGATGTGGGCGTGCCGGTGTTCGCCGCTGATGTGAAGGGCGATCTGGCGGGGATCGCGGCGGCCGGGCAGCCCAACGGGAAGATGCTGGCCCGGGCGGCGACCATGGGCCTGACCATCCAGCCGGCCGCCGTCCCGGTGGTGTTCTGGGACCTGTTCGGCGAGCAGGGCCATCCCGTCCGCGCCACGGTCTCGGAGATGGGGCCCCTGCTGCTGGCCCGGATGCTGGAGCTGAACGATGTCCAGGAGGGCGTACTCAGCGTGGTCTTCCGCGCCGCCGACGAGCAGGGCCTGCTGTTGCTGGACCTGAAGGACCTGCAGGCGGCGCTGGCCTATGCGGCGCAGAACGCCAAGGACCTGGGCGCCCGGTACGGCAATGTCTCAACCGCCACCGTGGCCACCATTCAGCGCAAGCTGCTGACGCTTGAGGACCAGGGGGGCGCAAACCTGTTCGGCGAACCGGCCCTGCAGCTCGCCGACCTGATGCGCACCGACGGTTCGGGGCGCGGCTATGTGAACATCCTGGCGGCCGACAAGCTGATCGCCAGTCCCAGGCTCTACGCCACCTTCCTGCTGTGGCTGATGAGCGAGCTGTTCGAGGAGCTGCCGGAGATCGGCGACCCCGACAAGCCGCGTCTGGCCTTCTTCTTCGACGAGGCTCACCTGCTGTTCCGCGACGCCCCCAAGCCTCTGCTGGAAAAGGTGGAGCAGGTGGTGCGGCTGATCCGCTCCAAGGGGGTCGGGGTCTACTTCGTCACCCAGAACCCGGCCGACATCCCCGAAACGGTGCTGGGCCAGCTCGGCAACCGCGTGCAGCACGCCCTGCGGGCCTACAGCCCCCTCGACCAGCGGGGCTTGAAGGCCGCCGCCGACAGCTTCCGGACCAACCCGGCCTTCGACACCGCCGAGGCGATCCAGGCCCTGGGGGTCGGGGAGGCCCTGGTGTCGGTGCTGGACGAGAAGGGGGCGCCCACCATGGTGCAGAAGACCCTGATCCGGCCGCCCGCCTCGCGGCTCGGCCCCCTGACCCCGGCCGAGCGCGCCTCGGTGATGGCGGCCAGCCCGGTGCGCGGCCTCTATGACGAGGCTCGGGATCGCGACTCGGCCTTCGAGATGCTGGCGACCCGCGCGACGGCCGCGGCCGAAGCCGCCGAGGCCCCGCCCGTGCAGACACGACGGGCTGAGCCCGCCACGGCGCCTTGGGGCGACGAGCCTCCGCCCGCCAGGCGCCCGGCGGCGCGGGCCTCGAACCGCCAGTCCATGGGCGAGACCTTCGCCAAGCAACTGCTGCGGACCGTGGCCAGCACCGCGGGCCGCGAGATCATGCGCGGCCTGATGGGCGGCCTGAAGCGGAGCCGCCGATGAGCGCCGAACGTCCCCTGGAGGTCATCGCCGCCGACCTCGGCGCCCTGGCCGAGCGGCCATCCACCGCCCTCTCCCTGGCCCTGATCGGCCAGCCGGGCTCGCGCTGGCGGATACCGACCCCGGCTGGAGTCATCGACCTCGACGCCTTTGACCGAAACGTGGCCCGCATGGCGGCGCGGGCCAAGGCGGCGGGTCTCGCCCTGCGGCCCCACGCCAAGTCCCACAAGTGCGCGGCCCTGGCCCGGCGGCAGATCGCCGCCGGCGCCGTGGGAGTCTGCTGCGCCAAGCTGGGGGAGGCTGAGGCCCTGTCGGCGGCGGGGATTCGCGGCATCCTGATAACCTCGTCCCTGGCCGGCGCCCCCTCGGCGGCGCGGGCGGCGAGGCTGGCGGGGATCGACCCGGACTTCGCCGTCACCGTCGACCACCCTGACGGCGCCACCGAGATCGGCCAGGCGGCTCAGGCCGCGGGCGTCACGGTGCGGGTGGTCATCGATGTCGATCTGGGCATGGGCCGCACGGGTGTCTCCAGCGTTGAGCAGGCCGTGGCGGTTGGGGCGGCGCTCGCCGCCCAGCCGTCGCTGAAGCTCATCGGGGTGCAGGGCTATGGCGGTCACTGGCAGCATATGAGCGGGGCCAACGCCCGCTCCTCCGCCGTGGCCGACGGCATCGGCCAGCTGTCGGAGGTGGCCTCGGCCCTGAGGGCGCAGGGCCACCAGATCACGCTGATGACCGGCGGCGGCACCGGGACCTTCTCGGCCGACGCGGCCCAGGGGGTGCTGAACGAGATTCAAGCCGGCTCCTACGCCTTCATGGACCGGGAGTATCGGGAGGCGTTGGGCTCCGACGAGGACGGCGCCTTCGAGACCAGCCTGAGGGTCCAGGCCCGGGTGATCAGCGCCAACGCCGAACGCTGGGTCACCGTGGACGCCGGCCTCAAGGCCTTCGCCACAGACGGGCCCGATCCAGAGCCCCTGGGGGAGGATTGGGCGGGATCCAAGTACCGCTTCTTCGGCGATGAGCACGGCATGGTGACGCGGCCGAAGCATCGGGCGGTAAGCCGTGGCGACCGGGTCGAGTTCACGGCGCCCCACTGCGATCCCACCATCGACCGCTACGATCTTCTGCACCTGGTGCGCGGCGACATGCTGGTGGACCTCGTGCGGGTCGAGGGCCGGGGCGCTTCCCAGTAGTCGCTAGCTCGGGACTCGGCCCAGGGCGTCGCGCACGGCGGCGCTGAGCTGTTCGGCGCGGAAGGGCTTGCGCACCACCGGCCAGGTGATCTCCGACGCACCGTCGGCGAACTGGTCGCCCGCATAGCCCGTGGTGAGCAGGATGGGCAGCGCGGGGCGTTGGGCGCGGGCCCAGCTGGCCAGCTCGACGCCGTTCATGCCGCCGGGCATGACGATGTCGGAAATCAGCAGGTCGAAGGCCTGGCCGGTCTGCAGGCGGGCCATGGCCGAGGGGCCGTCGATCTCGGTGGTGACCACGCAGCCCATCTCCTGCAGCAGGCTCTCGGTGACCGCGCGCACGGCGGCGTCGTCCTCCACCAGCAGGATGGCGGCGCCGGCCGCCCAGCTGTCGTCGGTGGTCGGCCGGACCGGGTCGGTGGTGGGAACCGCATCGATGGCGGGGACGTAGAGGGTGACCGTCGTCCCCTCGCCGGGGCGCGAGTCGATCGCCACCGCGCCGCCGCACTGGCTCATGAAGCCATAGACCTGGGCCAGGCCAAGCCCTGTGCCCTTGCCCACCTCCTTGGTGGTGAAGAAGGGCTCGAAGGCGCGCTGCAACACTTCCGGGCTCATGCCGGCCCCGGTGTCGGAGACGCTGACCGCCACATGCTCGCCGGCCGAGGCGCCGGAAACCTCGCCGTCGGCCAGGGTCACGCGGCGGGTGTGGATGTTGATCCGGCCGCCGCCCTCCACGGCGTCGGCGGCGTTGACCACAAGGTTGAGCAGGGCGGCCTCGAACTGGGCCGGATCCAGGCGGGTCGCGCCGACCCCGGCTTCGCAGTCGACGGTCAGCTCGATGGCCTCGCCCACGGCGCGGCGGACCAGGGGCTCGACCTGCTCGATCAGGGCGCCGACGTCCAAGACCTCCAGCTTCAACTCCTGGCGGCGCGAGAAGGCCAGCAATTGCCGGGTGAGGCGCTCGCCGCGGCGGCCGGCGGCCAGCGCCGCCTCCGACAGGCGTTTGACCCGGGCGGTGTCGGCCGGGTTCTTCAGGATCATGTCCAGGCCGCCGATCACCACGGTCAGCAGGTTGTTGAAGTCATGGGCCACCCCGCCGGTCAGCCGCCCGACGGTCTCCAGGCGTTGGGCCTGGGCGAGCGCCGCCTCGGCGCGGGCGCGTTCCTCCAGGCTAGCCTCCAGTTCGCGGGTGCGTTCGGCGACGCGCTCCTCCAGATGGCGACGCGCCTCGACGATCTCGGTGATGTCGGAGGATGAGCCGAACCAGCGGCGGATCGAGCCGTCCTCCTCGCGGACGGCCGAGGCTCGGGTGGTGAACCAGCGCCAGACCCCGTCATGGCGGCGCAGGCGGTGTTCGAGGTCGAAGGGCAAGCCGCCCTGGATGGCCTGAGACCAGGCCGCCCGCAGGTCGTCGCGGTCGTCGGGGTGGACGGCGTCCAGCCAGCCCTCGCCGGTATGGGCGGCCGCCTGGACACCGGTGAAGTTCACCCACTGCGGGCTCAGATAGTCGAAATCCCCGTCGGGGCGGGCCGACCAGAGCAACTGGGGCAGGGAGTCCACCAGGGCCCGGACCCGCGCCTCCCCGCCCCGCAGCTGGGTCTCGGCGGCCTTGCGGTCGGTGATGTCGGAGCAGGAACCGATATAGCCCAGAAACCTGCCGTCCCGGTCAAAGCGCGGGGCGGCCGCCTCATCGATCCAGCGGTAGGCCCCGTCGTGGCGCAGGATGCGGTACTCCAGCCGGGCCCGGCTCTGGGCCGCGAAGTGCTCGTCATAGATGGCCAGGACGCGCTCGCGGTCCTCCGGGTGAACCTCCCCGAGCCAGCCGCGGGCCAGCTCCTCCTCCATGCGCCGACCGGTGAAGGCCAACCAGGAGGCGTTGAACCAGATGGCTCCCATGCTGACCCCGCTCATCCAGATCATCACCGGGGCGGCGTTGGCGATGTGCTCGAATTCGTCGCGGCTGCGGCGCGCCTCTTCCTCGGCTCGGCGCTGATCGGTGACATCGTGGAAGTTGACCGCCAAGCTCTCGCCCACCCGCATGGCGCTCGAGCGCATCCAGCGTTCCTGCCCGTCGATGACGCGGCGGACCTCGAGTTCGTCGGGGACGCTGTTGTCGAACGCCAGGCGCAGGCGCTCGACCATGTCGGTGGCCGTCTCGCCGGTGAACACCTCGGTCACCCGCCGTCCCGTCAGGCCCTGGCCTCCAGGCGCCATGCGGTCGGCGGCGGGATTGGCGTAGGTCCATCTGAAGTCGACGATCTGGCCCGCCTCGCGAACCGGCTCCATGATCACGAAGCCGTCGAGGGCCTGTTCCTGGAAGATGCGGAACCGCTCTTCCGCCGCCGCGCCGCGCAGGACGGCCACACGGATGGCCTTGGCGATGAGCACGGTGAGGCCTGAGGTGACGACGAACAGCAGGAGCTGGACGTGCTGCGACCGCCAGGTCTCCTCCAGGCTGGTCTTGGGGATCCATAGCAGCCAGACCGCGCCGGCGCTCAGGGCCGTGGCCAGCAGCCCGCCCCGCAGTCCGGCCACCAGGGTGGCGAAGAGCACGGCGGGGAAGAAGGCCATGAAGTTGGGGGGCGAGGTCATGACCTCGCCAGCGAGCGCGCGCGCCACAACCGCCGCGGCGACGGCGGCGAGCGCCGCTGGATATCCGACGAGAGGGCGCTCGATCGTCACTGCGAAGCGCTGCGCCCACCGACCCATCATGACGCGACAATGCCCCTACTCAGGGTTCCGGTCATGCCGAACCCCGAACCGGAGGAAACGTAAAGCGTGGCTTCAGGTTCCCTCCGCCGCAGGGTGGTCCGCCTAGAGCATTTTCCGATAAGTGTGAAACGGTTATCGGATCGAAGAATGCTCTAACTTTTTGGATTAGAGCCCTTTTTATTCGATCAGATTGAAGCAATCAGATCGGAAAGGGATCTAGCGCGGAGCCATCCGGATCGCGCCGTCCAGACGGACGTCCTCACCGTTGAAATATCCGTTGGTGATCATGGTCAGGGCGAGCTGGGCGTAGTCGTCGGCCTGGCCCAGGCGCTTGGGGAAGGGCACCGAATTGGCCAGGGCCTGCTTCACCGCTTCCGGGGCGCCGCGCATCAGCGGGGTGTCGAAGATGCCGGGCAGGATGGTGTTGACCCGGATGCCTTCGCTGGCGAGGTCGCGGGCGATGGGCAGGGTCATGCCGACCACGCCCCCCTTGGAGGCCGAATAGGCCGCCTGGCCCATCTGGCCGTCCTCGGCCGCCACCGAGGCGGTGTTGACGATGGCGCCGCGCTCGCCGTCCTCCAGCGGCTCCAGGTCCAGCATGCCCTTGGCCGACTTGGCGATGCAGCGGAAGGTGCCCACCAGGTTGATCTGGATGATCAGGTTGAAGGCGTCGAGGGGGAAGTGCTTGGTCTCACCGGTGGCCTTGTCGCGGCCGGCGGTCTTGATGGCGTTGCCGGTGCCGGCGCAGTTGACCAGGATGCGCTCCTGGCCGTGGGCGGCGCGGGCCTTGGCGAAGGCTGCATCGACCTCTTCCTCGGAGGTGACATTGCACTTGCAGAAGATGCCGCCCACTTCTTTTGCGACTTCTTCGCCCTTGGCTTCGTTCATGTCGAAGATGGCGCACTTCACGCCCTGGGCCGCGAGTTGGCGGACCGTGGCTTCGCCGAGGCCCGAGGCGCCGCCGGTGACAACCGCGGCGATAGAGGAATTGAGTTTCATGGACGCGTCGCTCCCGGTTCTGTTTAGATCAGATCTTGTTTCCCCCGAGGCTTTAGCCCGATGAGCTCCAAGTCAAAAGCGTCACCCAACGTCAATGCCGACGGTTTCGACCCGCGCGCCGAGGTCGATCCCAAGCGTGCCCTGGTCCCGGCCGTGCAGAAGGTCAATGAGCAACGGGTGGCGGAGGGCTTCTGGCCCAAGTTCCGCAAGGTGGCGGCCAAGATTCCCTTCGCCGACGACGCCCTGTCGGTCTGGTACTGCGCCCGCGACCCGGCGACGCCGAAGGCCGCCAAGGGCCTGATGATGGCGGCGCTCGCCTATTTCGTCCTGCCCACCGACGCGCTTCCCGATATCCTGGGCGTGATTGGCTTCACCGACGACGCGGCGGTGTTCGCCGCCATGATGGCCGTGGTGGGGAAGAACCTGAAGCCCCGGCACCGCGCGGCGGCCAAGGGGTTTCTGGAGCGGATGGGGCGCTAGGCGCCCTCGCGGTCTCCGGTGACGACCTAGACCGGCTCCACCAGCGCCGCCGCGGCCATCTTGGCCTTGCTGGTCACGTGCTCGCGCCAGGTGATGAAGAGGGTGGAAACCACCACCACGGCCGCGCCGACGATGGTCCAGACGCCCGGGACTTCCTGGAACAGGGCGAAGCCGACGATCACCGTGAAGACCAGGCGGATATAGTCGATGGGGGCCATGGCGCCGGCGTCGCCGATGGACATGCCCTTGATGTAGCAGCCCTGGGTGATGGTCCCCAGCACGCCCATGGCCGCCAGCAGGGCCAGGTCGACGGGTTCGGGCCAGCGCCAGGTCAGGAAGGCGCCGGGCACGGCCAGCACCAGGCCCAGCGTCGCCGACCAGACCAGCAGCACCATGGGGGCGTGATCGCGGGTCATCACCTTCATCCCGGTGATGGTCAGGGCGAACAGGAAGGACGAGGCCAGCATGGCCATGGCCGGCAGACCGATGGCGAACGCATCGCCCCCGCCCGGGCGCAGCATGATGAGGACGCCCAGGAAGCCGACGACGGCGGCCCCGATGCGCAGCGGACCCACCGGCTCGCGCACCACGAAGAAGGCCAGGGGCACCAGCCACAGGGTGCGGGTGAAGGACAACGCATTGGCGTCGGCCAGCGGCATCTTCTGGAAGGCGTAGAAGGAGAGGATCATCCCCACCGTGCCCGCTGCCGAGCGGAAAATCAGGATGCCCGGCCTTGTGGTGGCGAAGGCCGCGCCGCGGTGCTTGAGGATCACCGGCAGCATGATCAGGAAGCCGAAGAACTGCCGGTAGAAGGTCTGCAGCGAGGCCGCGTAGTCGTCCCCCAGATACTTGATCAGGGTGGTCATGGCGGTGAAGCCAAGCGCCGAGGCCACCATCCACAGGGCGCCGTGCAGGTTGGGCGACAGGCCGGGCTTGGCCGGGGCGTCAGCGCTCACGAATCCACCCGGTGATGGACAACCGCTCCGCCCCCGCGAAGCTGGCGACCTGGGTCACCGCGTGCTGCTGCGGGACGCGGAAGATGTTCAGGGCGTTGAAGGTTGGGCTGTAGGCCTCGCTGACATGGCCGTCGGCGTCGTGGAAGGCCAGCAGGCCGCCCCAGTCCGGCCGCCAGGCCGGCGTGAAGTTCAGCACCAGGGCGTAGAGCCGCTTCTTGCCCGCCACGTCGTCGTCGTGGGCCGTGAGGAAGTCGCCCGGCCGATAGCGGGTGGCCTGGGCGTCGGCATAGGCGCAGCGGGGGTCGCCGGTGAGCGTGCTGATAAAGGCGAGGAAGGCCTCGCTGTTGATCAGGTCATAGACCGCTTCCAGGGGCGCCAGGGCGCCGCCGGTGCGCTGGCCCGCCTCCATCAGGTCCGAGAGCCGCCAGGCGTCGAACTGATACTGGAAGCCGGTCTTGCCCCCCTCGAGGATCGCGGCCTCCAGTTCCGCGCGGCGCTCGGGCGGCATGGCGGCCAGGGTGTCGAGGGCGATGTCATAGCTTTTCCCCGAGGCGGTCAGGGAGCGGTGGTAGGGCGCGGCGATCAGGGCCGCGTGGATCGCCTGGGCGTCCCGGGCCGGTAGGATCCCAGGCAGGTGCAGGCGGCCGAACCGCTCGAAGGCCGGGCGCAGCTTCGCCGCGTCGAGGCCTCGCGAGAGTTCGAGCGCCTTGGCCATTAGCCCGGCGCGCCGGGCAGGGCGTCGCCGAACAGGGCGGCGAAGGGTGAGCCCGCGGTAGGGTCCCAGGCGTGGCGGCCGCCGACGGTGATACCGCCGTCCACCACGATGTGGGTCCCCGACACAAAGGCCGAGTCGTCGGAGGCCAGGTAGAGGGCGGCCTTGGCGATGTCCTCGGGCATGCCGGCCTTGGGCACGGGCTGCACCTTGGCGGCGTTGTCGGCGACCCGGGCGGCCATCTGGTCGGCCACCTCGCGGGGCAGGCCCAGCGAGGCGCCGAAGATCGAGGTGGCGATCAGGCCCGGGCAGATGGCGTTGACGCGGATCTTCTGCGGCGAGAGCTGTGCGGCGGCCGTGCGGCTCATATGGATGACGCTGGCCTTGGCGCTGGAATAGGCGATGGGGCCCCATCCGGCCTGCAGGCCGGCGATGGAGGCGGTGTTGATGATCGAGCCGCCGCCGCGCTCCAGCATCAGGGGCACGGCGTGCTTCATGCCCAGCGCCGGGCCGCGCACCAGGACGTCGAAGATCCAGCTCCAGCCGTCGGCGGTGATCTCGGCGATGGAGGTCATCCGGTCGGAGATGCCGGCGTTGTTGAACAGGATGTCGAGGCCGCCGAACTGCGACTTGGCGAGCTTCAGGGCGGCCTCGATCTCAGCCTCCTGCGTGACGTCGCAGTGGGCGTAGGCGACCTTGCCGGGGAAGCGCTTCTCCAGCATGGCGCCCTTTTCGTCCTGGATATCGGCGGCGACGACCGAGGCGCCCTCGGACACGAAGAGCTCCACCGTGCCCAGGCCAATGCCGGATGCGGCCCCGGTGATCACCGCGACCTTGCCCTCAAGACGTCCCGCCATTTCGCTTCCCCGTTTCTTGTAACTGATCGGTGATAACTAAAGCGGGACGCCCTCTGCGTCGAGGCCTAGTCGACCGTCACGACGACCTTGCCCATGGCCTTGCGGCTGCCCAGGTGGGCGATGGCGTCGGCGCCCTTGGAGAGCGGGAAGCGCTCCGACACGTGGGGCTTGACCTTGCCCTGGGCGTAGAGCTCCAGCAGCTCCTCCACCGACTTGGCGAACAGTTCCGGGTTCTTGGTGGTCCAGGTGCCCCAGAAGACGCCGACGATGTCGCAGCCCTTCAGCAGGGCGAGGTTCAACGGGATCTTCGGGATGTCGCCGGCGGCGAACCCGATCACCAGATAGCGGCCCTCCCAGGCGATGGAGCGCAGGGCGGGCTCGGCATAGTCGCCGCCCACCGCGTCATAGATCACATCGAAGCCGTTCTCGCCGCCGGCTTCCTTAAAGAGCGCGCCGAGCGCCTTCTGGCCGTCGCGGTCGAAGGGGCCGCGGCCATAGACGACGCCCGCGTC
>NZ_JANPJP010000015.1:0-29894 GCF_031425575.1 Phenylobacterium sp. | reverse complement strand
CAGGCTCGTCGCGCGACTCAGCCCGACGTGTACGCCGGTACAGGCGCCCGTCACGCGCCCCACCTGCCAAACGCGCCAGTTCATCGGTTTCTAATGTCCCGGACAGGCTCGTGGCGCGTGACAGCCTGAAGTGGATGCCGGTTCAGGCGCCCGTCACGCGCCGCACATGAGAAACGAGCCTGTTCATCCGTTTCAAATGAAACGGACAGGCTTTGGCGGGCGCCTGGCTACTGGCCGTTCTGGGCGATGGCGCGGCGGGCCTCGGCGGCGCGCTGGGCGTAGGCGGAGAAGGGCATGCTGTAGCGGTTGTACTCGCTGTCGAGCTCGCCCGGCATCGGCGTGCGCTCGCAGCGCGGCGCGCAGGCGTAGTTGGCGACATTGGCCACCGCGGCGCCCGCGCCGGGACCACGGTAGAGCGAGACGCGGTTGCCGCTGGGGGCGCTGACGACGATCTGGCTGTTCTGGATCGTGCGGCCGCGGGCGTCGATGATCATCAGGTTGGTGGCGCCGTAGCTGCGCCCCTGGATCACGGCGGTGCGGCTGTCGACGACATTGATGTCAGCGATGGCGGGGTTGCCGATCATCACGTCGCGGGCGCCGGCCGGCAGGGTGATGCGGACGCCCTGGTCGATGACCGCCGAAATCGTCGCCGCGCCGGCTGAGGAAACCTGGGCCGCGAGGGCCAGGAGGGCGAGGGCGGCGGCGATCAGCGGGCGGCGCATGGCGGGGACCTGAAAAAACTTGTCCGTCAGACTCGCCGCGAATGGTCAAGAAAGGTTGAAGAACAGACCGACTCACGCGCGCGCGAGAATCATTATGCAAAAACCCCGATTCCAGGCCGATTCAGGGGCCATGGTTAACGGTTGTTCACAGTAAACGAAAGTAAACCATAGAAACTTTTCCTCGAATACTTCCGTGTTTACTCGACATTAAGCGCGGGGGCGCAAATTGATCCTGCAATTCGGGGCGAACAAGTCGGTGACTTGATCCCTCACTCACCAACTGGTTCGCAACTTTCCAAGGAGACCACCATGTCCAAGTTCGTCACGCGCTTCCTGAAGGATGAATCCGGCGCCACCGCCATCGAGTATGGCCTGATCGCCGCCCTGATCGCCGTCGTGCTCATCACCGCGATGAACACCCTGTCGGGCAAGATCGCCGGCACCTTCACCAAGATCGGGACCGCGATGCCGCAATAAGCGGCTTCGCTCCGAAACATTGCGGGGGCCGCGGTGCGAAAGCGCCGCGGCCCTTTCGCTGTCTGAAACCTCCCGTTCACCCAAAGGCGGCAGGATGTGCTCGAACCCCGCCAGATGGTCTTTCGCCCATGCCCCTGCTCCAGGCCGCCCTGCTGTCGATCTTCCCCGCCCTGGTGATCGTGGGCGCCCTGCGCGACGCCACCAGCTACACCATCCCCAACTGGATCTCGGCGGCCCTGATCCTGGCCTTCTTCCCCACAGCCTTCGCGCTCGGCCTGACGCCCCAGGCGATCGGCGCCCAGGCGGGCGTCGGCGCCATCGCGCTGGTCATGGGCATGGTGATGTTCGCCCTGGGCTGGATCGGCGGCGGTGACGCCAAGCTGTTCGCCGCGGCGGGCCTCTGGCTCGGCTGGCCGGCCTTCGCCACCTATCTCCTGGTGACCGGGGTCGCCGGCGGGGCGCTGGCCATGGGCCTGCTGGGCCTGCGCTCGATGTGGGTGCGGCCTTATGTCTTGAACGGCCCGGCCTGGGCCGTGCGCCTGGCCACCCCGGGCGAGAATGTCCCGTACGGCGTGGCCATCGCGGTCGGCGCCCTGGCGGCCTTCCCGGCCTGCGCCCTGATGGCGGCCTTCCCGGGGTTGTCCTGACGGACTTCCTTTAGCCCGCGTTAACCATGCGGGCCCCAAAAGCGATGCGCCGGCAGAAGGTCGGAGTTTCGAATCGTGTGCGCCCGGGCGGATCGCAGGGCCGCCGCCAGTCACCCGGTCTCCCTCGCGGGAAGCCACGAGTAGCCGTTCATGGGCGTCGTCCGCATCGCCATCTTCGCCGTCGCCGCCATCGTCGCCATCGTGCTGGCGTTCTTCGTGCGCGGCATGGTGGCTCCGAAGAAGGCGCCGGACCCGGTGGTCGCGGTCGCCGCGCCCACCAAGCCCATGGCCAATGTCCTCGTGGCCAGCCGCGACCTGCCTGTGGGCGCAAGGCTGTCGTCCACCGACATGTCCTGGCAGCCCTGGCCCGTCGAGGCGCTCAACCCCAATTTCGTCACCGACGGCGCGGCCCCGGCCCCCGTCGCCGACTCCACCGCTCAGCAGGTGGCCCAGAAGGCCGCCCAGACCACCAGCGCCATGATGGCCCAGGGCCCGATGGCCGCCTTCGACGGGGCGATCGTCAAGGAGCCGATCCTCAAGGGCGAGCCGGTCATCGCCCGCAAGGTCGTGCGCGGCGGCCAGAGCGGCTACATGGCCGTGGTGCTGCTGCCGGGCATGCGCGCCATGAGCGTGCCGATCAACGCCGAGACCGCGGTGGGCGGCTTCATCCTGCCGGGCGACCGGGTGGACGTGCTGCAGAGCAAGCAGGCCGCCGACGGCCGCACCTGGGTCTCCGAGACCCTGATGCGCAACCTGCGCGTCCTGGCCATCGACCAGAAGACCGATCCCGAGAAGGACGCCCGGACCATTGTCGGCGCCGTGGCCGTGCTGGAGGTTCCCGCCGCCGACGCCGAGGTGCTGTCGCGGGGCAAGGCCCAGGGCGAGATGCAGCTGGCCCTGCGCTCCTACGCCGATCTTGGCGGGGCGGCGTCCCGGGGCGTGCCCGGCAAGCGCGGCGGCCAGGGCCTTCGGGTCTACCGTGGCGGATCGGCCAGTGAGGTGCTTGTCCGATGAACCCGCGCGCCCTCTTCGCAGCCCTTGTCCTGGCCGCCGCCAGCCTGGCCGGCGCCGCCAACGCCCAGAGCGGCCTGACCACCGGCGGCGCCGTGGTGCGGGTCGATCTGTCCCAGACGGGCGGGGCCGTGCAGTCCCTCTCCGTGCCCGTGGGCAAGTCGGCCATCGTCGAGCTGCCAGTGGACGCCCGCGACGTGCTGGTGACCAATCCCAACGTGGCCGAGGCCATGCTGCGCACCCCGCGTCGGATCTTCATCCTGGGGATCAAGCAGGGCCAGACCGACGCGGTCTTCTTCGACGGCTCCGGACGGCGCATCCTGTCCCTGGACCTGCGGGTCGATCAGGACACCTCGGCCATCGCCCAGACCATCAACCGCATCCTGCCCGGCGCCCGGGTCCAGGTGGACGGAATCCGGTCCAGCATCATCCTCTCAGGCGAGGTGGCTAACCTCGGCGACGCCGATAAGGCGGTGCAGATCGCCAAGGCCTCGGTGGAGCGGCCCGACCAGGTGCTGAACATGCTGACCATCGCCGGCAAGGACCAGGTGATGCTGAAGGTCCGCGTCGTCGAGATGCAGCGCAATGTGATCAAGCAGCTGGGCTTCAACCTCAACGCGGTGCTGAACCAGCTGGGAGAGCCTCAGTACCTGCTGGGGACCGCCGCCAGCTTCGCGGTGAACGGCGCCCTGCTGGGCGGCATTTCCGCGGGCTACAAGGCCGACACCACCCAGACCCCGGTGATCAGCCGCAGCGTGCCGGTAGCGACCCAGGTCTATGACTCCGCCACGGGCGCCTATCACACCGAATACTCGCGCCAGAATTTCGACTTCGTCGATCGCAACGACCCGCTCTCGGTGAACAGGACCACGGCGGGCGACCCCGGCCTGAACAAGGGCGAGGCGACCCTGAAGGCCTTCGAGCGGGTCGGGCTGATCCGCATGCTGGCCGAGCCGAACCTGACGGCGGTCTCCGGCGAGTCGGCCAAGTTCCTGGCGGGCGGTGAGTTCCCGGTCCCCGTCGCCCAGGATCAGGACGGCAAGATCACCGTGGAGTTCAAGCCCTTCGGCGTGGGGCTCGGCTTCACCCCCTTCGTGATGTCCCAGGGCCGCATCTCCCTGAAGATCTCCACCGAGGTCTCCGAACTGACCAGCACCGGGTCGTTCACCGTCTCCAGCGCCGCCACCAACACCTCGCTCAGTATCCCGGCGCTCAGCGTGCGCCGGGCCGAGACCACCGTGGAGCTGCCCTCCGGGGGTTCGATGATGATCGCCGGCCTGCTGCAGGAAAAGACCAAGCAGACCCTCGACGGCCTGCCGGGCATGACCACCCTGCCGGTGCTGGGCGCCCTGTTCCGCAGCCGCGACTACCTCAGCGGCGAGACCGAGCTGGTGGTGATCGTCACCCCCTACATCGTCACCCCCACCAGCCCCGGCCGCCTGCAGACCCCGGTGGACGGTATGCGGATCGCCAGTGACGCCTCCACCCTGCTGATGGGGGAACTGACCAAGGCCTACAAGGCCAAGCCGCAGGCCCAGGCGGGTCGCGCCTATCAGGGGCCGTACGGCTACGTGATCGAATGAACACTCCGCTGAACACCGCTGCGATCCTGGCCGCCTTGGCGCTCAGCGCCTGCGGCACCACGGCGGCGCCCGACCGTCTGGTCGAGGCCCGGACCCCGACGGAGCACTTCCAGGCCACGGCGACCGAACAGGCCGAGGCGATCGCCCTGGCGGTCAACGGCCACGGCCTGACCTCCAACCAGGCCGCGGCGCTCGCCGGCTATGTGGACACCTGGCGCCGGGAGAGCGGCGGGCCGATCACCATCCAGACCCCGGCGGGCGGCGCCGACACCACGGCGGCCTATCGCGCCGGCGAGGCGATCCGAGGCTTCCTGGTCTCCCAGGGCGTTCCCGCCGCCGCCATCCTCATGGCCGGCTATGACGGCGCCGCCGAGAACGGCGCCCCGGTGCGCGTCGCCTATGCCCGCTACCTGGCCGTGGTGCCGCGTTGCGGCGAGCAATGGACCAACATCGCCCGTTCGGCGAAGAACGAGGTGCAGCCCAACTTCGGCTGCGCCATCACCGCCAACATGGCCGCCCAGGTCGCCAGTCCGGCCGATCTCGTGCGGCCCGCCGACATGGGCCCGGCTGACAGTCAGCGGCGGCTCTTCGCCCTGGACAAGTACCGCCGGGGCGAAATCACCTCCTCGGCCGCGGACGACCAGGCCAAGGGCGCGGTCTCCTCGGTGGCCAAGTGATGGCGTCCATGACCAGCAAGCCGGGTCACGACCCCTTCGAGCTCGAATTCGAGGCGGACGACGAGTTCACCTCGCCGTCGAGCGACGCCTGGCGCGAGACGCCGATGACGCCGGCCACCGGCGTTGACCCCTTCGCCGACTTCCCGCCGGCCCGCGAGCCGGAGACCCGGGACTTCGGGGGCGATCCCCTGGCCGACGACCTGGATCAGCCCGAGCCGCCGCGCGCCCAGCCGGCCAATCCCGTGCACGAGTTGATCGCCAGCGCGGAAGCCGCGCTGGGCGAGCACACCCTGCCGCGCATCACCATCCATGTCTTCTGCGCCCAACCCGAGACCGCCGACCTGGTGGAGCGCGCCGCCGCCGACCGCCGCATGGCGCGCGCCGCCGTGGTGGTGCGCATGGGCGGCCTGGTGGGCGCCTTCGAGACCTATCAGAACCAGCCCACCCCCTCCCTGGTGATGGTGGAGAGCCTGGACCCCGCGCCTCAGCTGATCGCCCAGCTCGACCAGCTGGCGGAGGTCTGCGATCCGGGCACCAAGGTGGTGGTGATCGGGGCGGCCAACGATATCGCCCTTTATCGCGAGCTGATGCGCCGCGGGGTCAGCGAGTATCTGGTCCCGCCCCTGAATCCGCTGCAGGTGGTCCGCACGGTCACCAGCCTCTATGCCGACCCGTCGGCGCCCTTCGTGGGCCGCCAGATCGCCTTCTGCGGCGCCAAGGGCGGCTCTGGCGCCTCGACCGTGGCCCACAACGTCGCCTATTCGATCACCGAGCGGCTGCACACCGGCGCGGTCCTGGTGGACCTGGACCTCGCCTTCGGCACCGCCGGCCTCGACTTCAACCAGGACCCGCTGCAGGGGGTCGCCGACGCCCTGACCCAGCCCGACCGCCTGGACCCGGTGCTGATGGACCGGATGATGGCCCGCTGCACCGAGCGCCTGTCGCTGTTCGCCGCCCCGGCCACCCTGGACAACGACTACGACATCGGCCCGGAAGCCTATGACGAGGTCACCCAGAAGATCCGCTCGGCCGCCCCCTTCGTGGTGCTGGATCTGCCCCACCTGTGGACCGCCTGGACCCGTAAGATCCTGCTGTCCTCTGACGACCTGGTGATCGTGGCCACGCCGGACCTGGCGAGCCTGCGCAACGCCAAGAACATGATCGACCTGGTGCGCCGCGCCCGGCCCAATGACGCGCCGCCGCGCCTGGTGCTGAACCAGGTGGGGGTGCCCGGCCGCCCGGAAATCCCGGTGAAGGACTTCGGTGAGGCGCTCGGACTGACGCCGTCGCTCAGCCTGCCCTTCGATCCCAAGCTGTTTGGCCAGGCGGCCAACAACGGCCAGATGTTGTGCGAGGTGGCGCCCAAGTCCCGGGCCGCCGAGGGCATCGACTACCTGGCCCAGCAGATCGCCCGGCGCGACCCGCCGCCGGTCCAGAAGACCTCCCTGTTCGGCAGCCTGTTCAAGCGCAAGTAGATGTTCGGCAAGCGTCCCACCGACGGCGATGCGCCGGCCGCCCGCAAGGCCCCGCCCCCGGCGGCGGCCGACGGCGTGGCCATCGCCACCCGGCCCCAGCGGATCGAACCGTCCGCGGCCCCCGCGCCGTCTACCGCCCCGGTCAAGCCGGGCGCCCCGGAGATGCAGCGGGCCGGCGGCCAGGTCACGGCGGGGCCCAAGCCCACCCTGGCCTTCGAGCAACTGCGCGCGGCCCAGGGCCCGGCCCCCACCACCCAGGTGGTGCGGGAGCAGACCGACTATTACCACGCCACCAAGACCACCATCTTCAACGCCCTGATCAACACCATCGACCTGGCCCAGCTCGCCCAGCTGGACGTCAAACAGGCCGGGGAAGAGATCCGCGACATCGTCGCCGAGCTGGTGGCGATCAAGAACGTCTCGATGTCGGTGGCCGAGCAGGACATGCTCGTCCAGGACATCATCAACGACGTCCTGGGCTACGGCCCGCTGGAGCCGCTGCTGGCCCGCGACGATATCGCCGACATCATGGTCAACGGCGCCGGACGGGTGTTCATCGAAGTCTCCGGCAAGGTGCAGCTCACCAATGTCCGGTTCCGCGACAACGCCCAGCTGATGAACATCTGCCAGCGGATCGTCAGCCAGGTGGGCCGCCGGGTTGATGAAAGTTCGCCCATCTGCGACGCGCGCCTGCCCGACGGCTCCCGGGTCAACGTCATCGCCCCGCCGCTGTCCCTGGACGGGCCGACCCTGACGATCCGGAAGTTCAAGAAAGACAAGCTGACCATGAAGAACCTGGTGGACTACGCGTCCATCAGCCCCGAGGGGGCCCGGGTTCTGGGCGTGATCGGCGCCTGCCGGTGCAACCTGATCATCTCGGGCGGCACGGGTTCGGGCAAGACCACCCTGCTCAATACCCTGACCGCCTTCATCGACCCCACCGAACGGGTGGTGACCTGTGAGGACGCCGCCGAACTGCAGCTGCAGCAGCCCCATGTGGTGCGGCTGGAGACGAGGCCTCCCAACCTGGAGGGCCAGGGCCAGATCACCATGCGCGACCTGGTGAAGAACTGCCTGCGGATGCGGCCCGAGCGGATCATCGTCGGCGAAGTCCGCGGACCCGAGGCCTTCGACCTGCTGCAGGCGATGAACACCGGCCACGACGGCTCCATGGGCACCCTGCACGCCAACTCGCCGCGCGAAGCCATCAGCCGGGTGGAGTCGATGATCACCATGGGCGGCTACGGCCTGCCGTCGCGCACCATCCGCGAGATGATCGTCGGCTCCGTGGACGTCATCATCCAGGCCGCCCGCCTGCGCGACGGCTCGCGCCGCATCACCCACATCACCGAGGTGGTGGGGCTGGAGGGCGACGTGATCATCACCCAGGACCTGTTCGTCTACGAGATCACCGGCGAGGACGCCGACGGCAATGTCGTGGGTCGCCACCGCTCCACTGGCATCGCCCGTCCCCGGTTCTGGGACCGCGCCCGCTATTACGGCCTCGAGCGCGAGCTGGCCGAAGCCCTCGACGCCTCGGAATAGGTCATGGCCGCGACGATCATCACAGTCATGGCCGCCCTGCTGGGCTTCCTGGTCATCGCGGGCCTGGGGCTGGCCTTGTCGGGCCCGAGCAGCGGACAGGCCCGCACCCTGAAGCGCGCCCAAGCCATCCTCGGCAACGGCGCCGCCCCCGCCGCCCGCACCGGACGTCGGCCGGCCGCCAGCGCCCAGGACACCCGGCGCCGCCAGATCCTCAAGACCCTGCGGGAGCAGGAAAAACAGCAGAAGAAGGCGACCCTGACCATCGCCGCCAAGCTGCAGCAGGCCGGGTTGCCGGACAACGCGCGCGCCTTCTGGATCATCTGCGGCATCGTCGGCCTGGTGGTGATGGGGATGGTCATGCTGCTGGGCCAGAAGCCGCTGATCGCGCTCGGCCTCGGCTTCGCGGCGGGCTTTGGCCTGCCACGCTGGGTGCTGGGGTTCCTGGGCGCCCGGCGCACCAAGAAGTTCACCGAGGCCTTTCCCGACGGCATGGACATCATCACCCGCGGCATCCGCTCCGGACTTCCGGTGCATGACAGCCTGAGGGTCATCTCTCAGGAGACCGCCGAGCCCCTGGCCGGCGAGTTCAAGCGCCTGGTGGAGGCGATCGGCATGGGGGTCTCCGTCGACCAGGCCCTGGACAAGATGTACGCCCGCATGCCCACCCCGGAGGTGCGGTTCTTCTCCATCGTGCTGGCCATCCAGGCCAAGACCGGGGGCAACCTGGCCGAGGCGCTGGGCAATCTCTCCACCGTGATCCGGGCGCGCAAGCTGATGCGCGAGAAGATCAAGGCCATGTCCGGCGAAGCCGTGGCCTCGGCGATCATCATCGGCTCCCTGCCGCCTGGGGTGGTGGGACTGATCAGCGTGACCAGCCCGGCCTATATGCAGCCGATGTTCAATGATCCGCGCGGGCACATCATGCTGATGATCGGCGCGTTCTGGATGTGCCTGGGCATCTTCACGATGCGCAAGATGATCAACTTCAAGATCTAGGGGGAGCCGCCATGAACCTGCTCTCCGCCATGACCGACCCGGACAACCTTCTGACCCTGTTCGTGGCCCTGGTCAGCTTCGCCACCATCGTCTCCATCGCCACCCCGATGATCACCCGCTCGACCCTGGAGACCCGGCTGAAGTCGGTGTCCACGCGGCGCGAGGAGCTGCGGCGCAAGTCGCGCGAGGCGCTCGCGGTGAAGAGCAACGGCGGCGGCACCCTGCGGCACACCGATGAGGGGCTGTACAAGAAGGTCGTGGACCGCCTGCAGCTCTCGCGGCTGCTGGAGGACCCCAAGGTGGTGGAAAAGCTGGCCCAGGCTGGCTTCCGGGGTCCACGGCCGGTCTCCACCTTCTACTTCTTCCGCTTCATCCTGCCCTTCGCCTTCGCGGTGACGGCGGCGCTGTACCTGTTCCTGGTCAATGACTTCGGCCTGCCGCCGATGAACCGGGTGGTCGTCTGCTTCATAGGCCTGACGCTGGGCTACTACGCCCCCAATATCTACATCTCCAACATCGCCCAGAAGCGCCGCGAGAGCATCGTGGGGGCCTTCCCCGACAGCCTCGACCTGCTGCTGATCTGCGTGGAATCGGGGATGTCCATCGAGGCGGCGATCCAGAAGGTCAGCCAGGAGATCGGCGGCACCTCCATCGAGCTGGCCGAGGAGCTGACCCTGCTGACCGCGGAGATCTCCTACCTGCCCGAGCGGCGGATGGCCTATGAGGGCCTAGCCATGCGGACCAACCATCCGGGCATCCGCTCGGTGACCACGGCCATGATCCAGGCCGAGCGCTACGGCACGCCGCTGGGGGCGGCCCTGCGGGTGATGGCCAAGGAAAACCGCGACATGCGCCTGGCCCAGGCCGAGAAGAAGGCCGCCCAGCTGCCGGCCAAGCTGACCGTGCCGATGATCCTGTTCTTCCTGCCGGTGCTGTTCATCGTCATCCTCGGACCTGCCGTGATCAAGGTCCAGGACATGGTCGCTCAGAACTAGGCGCGTTTACCTGGCCTTGAGGCGTTACGCCGCAGAGTGGCGGCATGCCACGGCCAGAGAACCTCAAGCCCCTGACCACCCTGCGGATCTACGCCGCGGCCTGGGTGGTGCTCTATCACTACTGGCCCCTGCTGGTGGCCGGCGCCCGGCCGGGCGCGGTGGAGAAGGGCTATCTCGGCGTCGAGCTGTTCTTCGTGCTCTCGGGCTTTATCCTCTCCCACGTCTATCTGCAGAGCTTCGGCGAGAAGCGGTTCTCCTATGGCAGCTTCCTGTGGGCGCGGCTGGCGCGGATCTACCCGGTCCATATCGCGGTGCTGGCGGGCCTGGCCCTGCTGATCGCCGGGGCCTCGGCCGCGGGCTTCGAGGCCGGCGACAATGTGGTGGTCTGGAGTTCGCTGCCGGCCCAGCTGCTGCTGCTGCAGGCCTGGGGCCTGGGGCAGGGCGGGGGCTGGAACCATCCCTCCTGGTCGATCTCGGCGGAGTGGTTCGCCTACCTGGCCTTCCCGGCCTTCGCGATGGTGTTCTGGCCGCTGCGGGCGAGGCCTTGGGTCGCCACGGGCCTGGCCGTCCTGCTGGTGGTGGTCCTCAACCTGGTCTTCCCGCTGTTCGCCGGCCATCCGCTCACCGAGGCGACCATCGCCTGGGGCGCGCTGCGGATCGTGCCGTGCTTCGCGCTCGGCTGCGCCGTCTATCTGCTGTGGCGCAACAAGGCGGTCGTCTCGCCCATCGGCGCCAAGGCCCTGACGGCGGGCCTGATCGTCGCCATCGCCGCGGGCGCGGCCCTCACCATTCCCGACCTCTTCATGGTGCTGCTGTTCGGCGGCCTGATCCTGGCCCTGGCCAGTCTCGCCAGCACGGGATCAAACCTGATGGGCTCCAAGCTCGGCGTCTATCTCGGCGAGGTCAGCTTCGCCGTCTATATGGTCTGCATTCCCTGGGAGCTGGTCTTCACCCGGGTGGCGCGCACCGCGCTCGGCCTGCCGGAGGGCCTGCTGCCCTGGCCGGTCTGGGCCCTGATGTTCGCAGGCGTCATCCCGGCGGCCATGGTGGTGCACCATCTCGTGGAGCGGCCGGCGCGCAACGCCATGCGGGCCTGGGAGGCTTCCGGCTTCCGCCTGGGCGGTCGTCGCGAGGTCGCTGAGACCGCCTAGTCCGCCTACTGCGCGGCGCGCACGGCGTCCCAAGAGCGCGGGGGGCCGGCAGGGCCGGGCGCGGCGGCGCGCAGGAAGGCCATGTTGTTGGCCACGGCCTCCGGCGGCAGGTCCTGGCGCACAAGCCGCTCGGCCTCATCGAAGCGTCCCTGCAGGCCCAGCACCAGGGCCAGGTTCTGGCGGACCGCCATGGTGGCGCCGGGCTTGGCGGCGGCCGCGCGCAGCAGAGTCTCGGCCTGGGGCGCGTCCCCGTGGCTGGCGTAGAAGAGCGCCAGGTTGCAAAGCACGGCGGGGTTATCGGGCGCCAGACCGGCGGCCAGGCGGTGGGCGGCTAGCGCCTCCTCCGGCCGGCTGGCCTGGTCATAGGCGATCCCCAGCAGGGACGGCGCGCGCCAGTCGCGGGGCGCGAGCGCCTGGGCCTGGCGGGCGGGCTCGATGGCGTAGAAGCCCTGGCCGCGGCCGACCTGGGCGCGGGCGACCTCCAGCAGGGCCTCGATATTCTTCGGATCGGTGACCAGCACGCGCTTGGCCGCCTCCGCGGCGTCCTCGTACTTGCCCATGGCGCGCAGGGCTTGGGACAGGCCGACGCCGGCCTCGCCGTCGCGGGGATCGAGGTCGGCCTCGCGGCCCCAGAAGGCGGCGCGGGCCAGGGGGTCGAGGCGCGCGGCCAGGCCGCGCTCCTCGGCGCTGGCGCGGCGAGAACCTTCGGGCGTAGCTGAGACCCCGGCGGGCGGAGCCTTGGGCGCCCTGGCGAGGGCGGGCAGGGCGACCAGGCTGAGGGTCAGGGCGGTTGCGGCGAGCGCCGACATGCGACACATGAACGGGACGGGCTCCGGGATGAGGTCGACACCATCCCAGACCCGCTTAAAGGAAGCGTTAAGCATAAAGCGGGCGCCCCGCCCCGCGTCAGGGCCGATCCATGACCGAAGTGATCCTTGCGACCTCCGACCGCGCCGTGGTTCCCGTCCACGCCCTCTATGACGGGGATCTGGCGGGCTTCCTCGAGGGCCGTGCGGCCTTCGTGAAGGCCTTCGCCGAGACCGCCGAGTTCAAGGCCAAGGCCGGGCAACTGCTGGTCCTGCCAAACGCCGAGGGCGGGATCGAGCGGGTGCTGTTTGGCCTGGGCTCCAGCCCCGCCGACCCCATGGTGTTCCGGGCCCTGCCCGCCAAGCTGCCGGCCGGCGACTACAAGATGGCCGTAGCCCCAGTGGGGATCAGCGCTGACCAGATCGCCCTGGCCTTCGCCTTGGGCAGCTACCGGTTCGACCGCTACAAGCAGAAGAAGACGGCCGAGCGCCCGCGCCTGGTGGCCGAGGGCGTCGATATCGCCGAGGTCAATTCCATCGCCCATGCCTGCGCCCTGGCCCGGGACATGGTCAACACGCCGGCCAACGACCTGGGACCGCTGCAACTGGAGACCATCGCCCGCGAGATCGCCGAGCAGCATGGGGCCTCCATCACGGTGATCACCGGCGAGGGCCTGCTGGAGGCCAACTACCCCGCCGTCCACGCCGTTGGCCGCGCCGCGGTCGAGGCCCGCGCGCCCCGCATGATCGAGATCACCTGGGGCGAGGCCGGCAAGCCGCTGGTGGCCCTGGTGGGCAAGGGCGTGGTCTTCGACACCGGCGGGCTGGACATCAAGCCCTCGGCCGGCATGCGGCAGATGAAGAAGGACATGGGCGGGGCCGCGGCCGTCCTGGGCCTGGCCCGGATGATCATGGCCGCCAGGCTGCCGGTGCGCCTGGCCGTCCTGGTGCCGGCGGTTGAGAACGCCATCAGCGGCGACGCCATGCGGCCGGGCGACATCCTGGACAGCCGCAAGGGCCTGACCATCGAGGTCGGCAACACCGACGCCGAGGGCCGGCTGATTCTGGCCGACGCCCTGACCCGCGCCGCGGAGCTGGAGCCGGCCCTGACCCTGGATCTGGCCACCCTGACCGGGGCCGCGCGCGCCGCACTGGGGCCGCAGCTTCCGCCCTTCTACACCGACGACGACGAGCTGGCCGGCCAGATCGAGACGGCCATGAACCAGGTCGCCGACCCCATGTGGCGGATGCCCCTGTGGAAGGGCTATGTCGACGCCCTCGACAGCGATATCGCCGACATCAAGAACGATCCCGACGGCTGGGCCCAGGCGGGCTCGGTGACGGCGGCCCTGTTCCTGCAGCGGTTCGCGCCGACCGGGCCCTGGGCGCACTTCGACATCTTCGCCTGGAACCCTCGCGGGCGGCCGGGCTGGACGGCGGGCGCTGAGGCGCAAGCTATCCGCGCGCTCTACCAGATGATCCGGACCCGGTTTGCGTGAGCCGCGATCCCCGCACCACGCTGGCCCGTCCCGACCTCGCCGCCCGGTCCCTTGAGGGGCTGGCGGTGGCCGGCGCCTATGGTGATCCCAAGCCGATGACCGCCGTGGTCCCGGCGGCGCCGCTGCGCGCCGGTCCGGACGCCGACGCCGAGCAGGTGGACCAGCTGCTGTTTGGCGAGACCTTCGAGGTGCTGGACGAGACGGACGGCTTCTGCTGGGGCCAGGCGCGGCGGGACGGCTATGTGGGCTTCGTGGCCAAGGTCGACCTGGCGGCCCTCGCGCCCGCCCCGACCCACAGGGTGTCGGCGCTGCGCACCTACGCCTTCAAGGATCCCAGCATCAAGAGCCGGGCGCTGGGCCCCTATTCTCTGGGCGGCCTGATCGCCGTGGAGGCCCGCGAGGGGCGGTTCGTGAAGGCGGCCCACAGCGGCTGGTTCGTGGAGGACCACCTTTCGCCGATCGGGGTCTTCGAGGCCGACTTCGTGGCGGTGGCGGAGCGCTATCTGGGCGCGCCCTATCTCTGGGGCGGACGCGAGAGCCTGGGGCTGGATTGCTCGGGCCTGGTGCAGCAGGCTCTGCTGGCCTGCGGCCGGGCCTGCCCGCGCGACACCGACCAGCAGGCCCTGATGGGCCGCCCGGTGGAGACCCTGGCCCGGGGCGACCTGGTGTTCTGGCGGGGACACGTGGCGATCCTGCTGGACGGCGCGACTATCCTGCACGCCAACGCCCACCACATGGCCACCGCCGTCGAGCCGTTGGCCCAGGCCATCGCCCGGATCGGCGCGACCAGCAGTGGTCAGCCCACGGCCTATCGCAGGCTGTAGCCTCAAGCCCCATACGAAAAGACCCCCCGCGATGCGGAGGGCCCTGTCTCGTCGCGACCTGGAAGGGACGCCTAGCTCGGCGAGCCGGTGTTCTGGGCCGCGGTGGCGGTCGGGGCCTTGGCCGCGCCCGTGGTGGGCGCCTGGCCGGCGGGGCCGCCCGAGGTGGCCGGAGGCGTCGCCGTCGAGCCGGTGGCGGTGGGGTCGCTGGCCGAGGCCGCTACGCCCGCATCGGCGGCGGCGGGAGCCGCGGCGGCCGCCGGGTTCGGCGCGGGGAAGGGCACCGTGCCGCCCTTGGAGTTCAGATAGGCCAGCAGGTTGATGCGGTCTTCCGGCTTCTTCAGGCCGACAAAGCCCATCTTGGTGCCCGGCATCGCCTTGGTGGGGTTCTTGAGGAACTCCGACAGGTTTTCATAGTCCCAGATCGGATGCGTGGCGCTGTATTCCACCATGGCGGCGGAGTAGGCGAAGCCGGCATGCGAGCCAGGCTTGCGCCCGACGACGGCCCACTGGTTGGGTCCGGTGCCGTTGGCGCCGCCGTTATCGATGGTGTGGCAGGACTTGCACTTGGCGAACACCGCTTCGCCCGCGGCGATGTCGGCGACCGGCAGGACGGTGCCCCAGTCGATGGGCGCATCGGCCACGGGGCCGCCGGCGCCAGCCTCCTCGGCCACCTCGATGGCGTAGCCGGGCTTCTCCGCCTTTTCGGCGGCGAACATGCCGGTGGTGATCTCGCGGAGGCCGACAATGGCCAGACCCGTCGCCAGCACGGCGCCGGCGACTTTATTGAACGTAAGGTCGCTCATCGTCTTGAAATCGGCCCTCTAATCGGCCGGCCCAAAGACCGGCGGAAGCGCGGGAATCCCCGCCCCTTATTGCGCCCGCGTCTCTTACACGCTACCGGCGCTGGCGCAACCGGCCAGTTGGTCGCTCCCCAGGTCACCTCCGTGATCTGGGCATTTTGGAGTTGGAGCGGAATGCGGGCGGTTCCCACTTTCCCTCATTCGCTCAGTCCCTCATGAACCCCATCGTCCTGATCCCCGCCCGGCTTGCGGCCACCCGGCTACCCAACAAGCCCCTCGCCGACATCGAGGGGATACCGATGATTGTCCGGGTTCTGCGCCAGGCCCAGGCCGCAAATCTTGGTCCGGTGGCCGTCGCGGCAGGCGATTCGGAGATCGTGGAGGCGGTCGTCGCCGCCGGCGGCCGAGCCGTTCTCACAGACCCCGATCTGCCCTCCGGCTCCGATCGGCTGGTGGCGGCCCTGGCCGAGCTGGACCCGCAGCGCGTCCACGACGTGGTGATCAACCTGCAAGGCGACATGCCCTTTGTGGCGCCGGCCGACCTCGCGGCCTGCGCGGCCCTGCTGAGCGACCAGCCCGCCTGCGACATCGCCACCATCGTGGAGAAGGAAGCCTCGCCAGAGGTCCGCACCAATCCCGACATGGTCAAGGCGGTGCTGGCCATGCAACCCGACGGCAGGACCGGCCGAGCGCTCTACTTCACCCGCTCCACCCTCTATGGCGACGGGCCGGTGTGGCACCACCACGGCATCTACGCCTATCGCCGTGCGGCCCTGGAGGCCTTCACCCAGGCCCAGCCGTCGCCGCTGGAGCAGAGGGAGAAGCTGGAACAGCTGCGGGCCATGGAACTGGGACTGTCTATCTGGGCGACGGTGGTCGACAGCGCGCCGATCTCGGTGGACAACCCCGCCGATCTTGAGCGGGCGCGGGCCTTCGCCCGGCAAATCGGAGTCAGGTCATGAGCACGGGGCGGATCGCCTTCCAGGGGGAGCTGGGCGCCAACAGCCACGAGGCCTGCGTCGCGGCCTTCCCGGACATGACACCGGTGGCCCACCCGACCTTCGAGGAGGCCTTCGAGGCCATCAAGTCCGGCGACTGCCAGCTGGGCATGATCCCGGTGGAGAACTCCATCGCCGGCCGGGTCGCCGATGTTCACCACCTGCTGCCCAATTCGGGGCTGAAGATCATCGGCGAGCGGTTCAAGCCGATCCACTTCCAGCTGATGGTCAATCCCGGCGTGAAGCTGGAGGCGGTGAAGACCGTCGCCTCCATGCCCATCGCGCTCGCCCAATGCCGCAAGACCATCCGCCGGCTGAAGCTGAAGACCGAGCAGGTGGGGGACACCGCGCTTTCGGCCAAGCTGCTGTCGGAACATCCTGATCCCACCAAGGCGGCGATCGCGCCGGCCCTGGCCGCCGAGCTCTATGGCCTGGAGATCCTGGCCCGGGACATCGAGGACACGCACAACAACACCACCCGCTTCCTGGTGATGACCGCGGACAAGGCGCCGCCGCCGGCGCCCTTCACCAGCCCCTGCGTGACGAGTTTCGTGTTCCGGGTGCGCAACCTGCCGGCGGCCCTCTACAAGGCCATGGGCGGGTTCGCCACCAATGGGGTGAACATGACCAAGCTGGAGAGCTACATGGAGAACGGAGCCTTCACGGCGACCTTCTTCTACTCGGAGGTGGACGGCCGCCCGGAAGACCGCAACTTGGCGCTGGCCTTCGAGGAGCTGCAGTTCTTCTCCGAGCAGTTCGAGATCCTCGGCGTCTATCCCGCCGACCCGTTCCGGACCCGCGTCTGATGCGCACCATCGAGATGGACGGTGCGGCCTATCCCAGCATCAAGGCCTTCTGCGAGGACCTGAAGACCGAGATCAGGGCCCTGCCCGGGCACGGCTCCAGCATCGAGTCCTTCGTGGACTCGATGATCTGGGCCAATGGCATGAGCGAGCTGGCGCCGCCCTACATGATCCGCGTGCGCGGCCTGCACGGCGGTCCGCTGGCTGAGTTCGTCAAGGACCTCTCCAACGCCCTGGGCCAGGCCCGCATGGAGGTGCGAAACCGTCGCGCCGAGGACGTCGAGGTCATTCTGTCGCTGCGACGGTAGAAGAACCTCCCCAGGTGCGCCGCGCGATAGGGGCAGACGCGGGATTAGCTAGACTGTCCAACCGGCGCGCCCTGGGTTCTCGAAGGCGCTTCCCACCCAACTAATTGAAATAGCTAAGCTTGTGTCACGCTTAACGGCTCGGCTATGTCGGGGCGTGGGCCGAGCAAGCTTGCAGCGCGAATATGCCTCCACCGCAGTGAAAGTGTCCTGACATGGCCTTCGTCGTTTTCGCCGGCCAGTCGAACATCGGGGGCGCCTTCATGAGTGCGGCGACCCTCAGCAAGCCGTGGGTCCTCGACCCGCTGACCTTCATCTGGGACCAGGGCGGGAAGGCCTGGGCACAGATGCAGCCCGGCGTGAACACCGGCTACGGCGGGCAATCTGGGGTCTGGGGTCCCGAGGTTCAGTTCGCCCTCGACTTTCGAGCGAAATTTCCGGGCGAAGTCCTCAATATCCTAAAGACGGCCGACGGCGGCACTGGCTTAGCGCTCGATCCGGCGGCTTGGCACTACGACTGGTCGCCGCAAAGCCGTGACGAGCTCTTCGACCGCACGTCCGCTGCGATCGCTGAGGCCGGGGCGAGCCTGGGCGGAGTGCGCCCCGGCGCAGTCTTCTTCGGGCAGGGCGAAGAGGACGCGACCCACGCCGACGCCGCGGGCGCATACGCCGCGAACCTGCCCAGCTTTTTGACGGCGGTGCGGCTGCAGTGGATGGGTGACGCCAGCGGCAAGGTTGGCCTCTTCCAGATAGCCTCCACCACGCCCCATGCGGAGCTGGTGCGCGCCGCCCAGCAGTCCACCGACCGTCACGATCCGAATGCCGCCAGCTTCGACACCAACGGCTTCCCGCTGCAGGTCGACGGCATCCATTATGCCCCAGCGGGGTACAATATGATCGGCGCCAGCTTCATGCGCGCGTACGAGGCCTGGCGCGGCGGCGAACCGGGGGCCAACTCGCCAGCAGGCGCCGGTCAGGTCTTAAATGGCACGGCGGGCGCCGACATTTTGTTAGGAGGCGCGGCGAACGATAGCCTTGGCGGCGGCCCGGGCGAGGATTTCATGCGCGGCGGCGAGGGTGATGACCTCATGTCCGGCGGCGACGCGTTTGATGACATGCACGGCAACCAGGGGTCCGACACCTTGGCTGGAAATGCGGGCGGGGACTGGGTGGTTGGGGGCAAGGACAACGACCTGCTGTTCGGCGAGGACGGCGACGACATCGTCTATGGCAATCTCGGCAGTGACACCTGCGATGGCGGAGCGGGTCAGGATCTGGTTCGCGGCGGCCAGGGGGACGACGTGCTCTTTGGGTGGAGCGGCGCCGACTGGCTCTCAGGCGACCGGGGTGACGACACCATTTCTGGTGGGTCAGGGGCCGACACATTCCACACCTTTGGCGAGGCGGGGCTCGACCTTGTGCTAGATTTCAACTTCGCCGAGGGTGATCGCGTGAACCTGCTTTCAGGAACGGCCTACGTCGCCATCCAATCCGGTTCCGACGTGGTGATCGACATGACTGGCGGCGGCCAGCTCGTGCTCCAGGCCGTTCAAATTTCATCGCTGGGCCCAGGCTGGATATTTGGCGCCTAGGCCGTCAGTGCAATTCATCGGACGGTGAACCGACTACTGGGCGCCTGAAAGACGACACGCCCTAGGGGGATCGACGCCGTCGATGCCGTCGACCCGAACGAGGGTCAAAGTCCCCACAGTCAGCTCCCCGGAGGGGGAGCATCTATCAGGCCGCCGCGGCGATCAGGGCGTCGTCGATCTGGGTGGCGCGGGTGTCGGCGGGGCGGGAGGTCATGCGGTCCGCATAGTCCTTGAACACCTGGCGCGGCTCGATGGAGCCGAACTGCATGCCCCACGCGAGGTGCGAGGCGACATAGAGGTCGGCGGCGGTGAAGCTGTCGCCGACCAGGTAGTCGCGACCGGTGAGCGCCTTCTCCAGGGTGTCCATGACGTCGCCCAGGTCACCCCAGCCGGCCGAGCGCTTGCTGTCGGCGGAGACTTCGAAGCCCAGGCTCTTGACCGTGACGGCGGCCTCCAGCGGGCCGGCGGCGAAGAACAGCCAGCGGTAGTAGTCGCCGCGCAGCTTGCTCCCCACCGGGGGCGCTAGGTTGGCCTGCGGGAAGGCGTCGGCCATATAGGCGCAGATGGCGGCGCATTCGGTTATCACGGTGTCGCCGTGCCTGACGGCCGGCACCTTGCCCATGGGGTTCACCGCCAGATAGGCCGGGTCCTTCATGGCGTCGAAGTCGAGGATTTGGGTCTCGTAGGGCTGGCCGACCTCTTCCAGCAGCCAACGGATGATGCGACCGCGCGACATGGGGTGGGTGTAGAAGACGATCTGGTCCGACATGGCTGTTTCCTCCGTTGGTGGAGGCATCCTAGGCCACCCTGCTGACAGCAGTGTGGCAGCATCCTAGAGCGCGTTGGAAATAAGCTGTCCGTCGGCGTCCAGGCGTCCCTTGGATTGGTCGAGCATGACCAAGACATTGCCCTGAGTATCCATGACCACGGCGCAACGCCCGATGGGGATGTCGAACGGGGCGCGGATCTCACGGCCGCCCGAGGCGATGAAGCGGGCGAAGGCGGCGTCGGTGTGGGCCACCAGCAGATTGACCTCCGGCCCCAGCTGGGTGTGCAGGACCAGTTCGGCGTCGGTGTCGGGCATGGAGAGCCCGGCGGCGACAGGTGAGCGCCAGATCACCCCGTGTCCCAGGCCCTCATAGAAGGCGATGGCGGCGTCCAGGTCGTCCGCCTTCAGCATCAGGCAGTCCAGCTTGCGGAAAAGCGGTTCAACCATCCGAGCCCCCTGTTTGGACGATCCTAGCTGACCCCGCCGCCAGCGCTCTGTCAGCAGTCAGCTCTCCGCCCAGGCCTTGATGAGCTGGTGGGCGATGGCCATGGGGCCGGGGGCGAAGGTGTTGGGCAGCTTGCCGGCCAGCAGGGTGCGGGCCTCTTCCTTGGTGAACCAGCGGACTTCGGACAGCTCGGTCTGGTCCGGCGTCGCGTCGTCGTCCTCCACTTGGGCGATCAGGCCGATCATCAGGGACGACGGATAGGGCCAGGGCTGGGTGGAGTGGTAGACGACCGACGAGGTCTTCAGCCCCGCCTCCTCGTGCAGTTCGCGAGCGCAGGCCTCTTCGATGGTCTCGCCGGGCTCCAGGAACCCGGCCAGGGAGGAGAACATGCCCGCCGGCCAGACTTCCTGGCGGCCCAGCATGCAGCGCTCGCCATGCACGGCCAGCATGATCACCACGGGATCGGTGCGAGGGAAGTGCTCGGCCTTGCAGGCGGGACAGGCGCGCTTCCAGCCGCCCTCGGCCACCAGGGACGGCTCGCCGCAGTTGGCGCAGTGCTGGTGGCGCCGGCGCCATTCGAACATCTGCTTGGCCGTGGCCAGGATGGCGGCGTCGGTGTGGGGCAGGCGGGTGGCCAAGGCCCTCAGGTCCTCGAACCGGCCCAGGCCCGAGAGCGGCCCGTCGGCTGGGTCGGCGCCCCCGTCTAGGTCGACGGCGAAGACCGCGGTCTCCTTCCAGAGGCCCATGAACAGCAGGGTCTCGGCCCCGCCGGAGAGCTCCGCCACCATCTTGGCCGGCAGGTAGGCGATCTGCACCCCGCCGTCCTTGCTGTTCTCCACCAAGGGCTTGCCGTTCCACAGGGCGATGCCCAGGGATTCGTCGGACTTCAGCCGTTCGTTGAGCCAGGTGTCGTCCTTCCGGCGCTCGCTGGCGCGGTTCAGGGGGTTTCCGGCGAAGGTGTTCTGGAAGGAAGAAAGAGCCATGAAAGCTCTCTTAGCGTCGCCCAAGCTTGCGCGCGAGCCTCAAGGTCGCGATATAGGGGGTGGAGATCGGCGACGGGCGGACGCCTCGCCAACCCGGTCAGGTCCGGAAGGAAGCAGCCGCAACGAGTTTCGCTCCGGGTCGTCGTTCGGTCTCCACCCATCCTATCTCTGAAAGCGCCAACGGCGCGGGGCGCATGGCCGACGAAGATCTCTCGCTCGATCCCGAAACGCCCGAGCGTGATCCCAATACGGAGGACATGTTCGGAGCGCCGCCACCCGCGCCGGTGACGCCTCCGCAGGAGGCCTCGGCGGCCTACACCGTTATCGCCCGCAAATACCGGCCCCGCACCTTCGACGACCTCTATGGCCAGGAAGCCATGGTGCGGACGCTGAAGAACGCCTTCTCCACCGGTCGCATCGCCCACGCCTTCATGCTCACGGGCGTGCGCGGGGTGGGCAAGACCACCACCGCGCGCCTGCTGGCGCGTGCGCTCAACTACGAGACCGACGCCATCCACGAGCCGACCCTGGATCTCCGCGAGGAGGGCCGGCACTGCAAGGCGATCATCGAGGGGCGGCACATGGATGTGCTGGAGCTCGACGCCGCCAGCCGCACCAAGGTGGAGGACATGCGCGAGCTGCTGGACGGGGTGCGCTACGCCCCCGTCGAGGCGCGCTACAAGGTCTACATCATCGACGAAGTGCACATGCTCTCCACCTCGTCCTTCAACGCCCTGTTGAAGACCCTGGAAGAGCCGCCGCCGCACGTGAAGTTCATCTTCGCCACCACCGAGATCCGCAAGGTGCCGGTGACCATCCTGTCGCGCTGCCAAAGGTTCGACCTGCGCCGGGTGGAGCCCGACGTGATCGTCAAGAACCTGGAGATGATCACCGAGGCTGAAGGCGTCCGCGTCGACGCTGAGGGCCTGTTGCTGATCGCCCGCGCAGCCGAGGGCTCGGTGCGCGACGCCCAGTCGATGCTGGACCAGGCCATCGTCCAGGGAGAGCCCGGACAGACGGTGCCGGCCACCCTGATCCGCGACATGCTCGGCCTGGCCGACCGGGCCCAGACCATCACCCTGTTCGAACAGACCATGCGCGGGGAGCCCGGCCCCGCCATCGAGACCTTCCGCACCCTCTACGGCTACGGCGCCGACCCAGGCCAGGTGATGCTGGACCTGCTGGAGCACGCGCACTCAGCGTCTGTCGCGAAGGCCATCGGGGCCCACGCCCTGATCATGCCGCGCGAGCAGGCCGGACGGCTGGCGGCCATCGGCGCCGCGGTCTCGGCGGGCACCCTGTCGCGGATGTGGCAGATGCTGCTGCGCGCCTATGACGAGGTGCGCCGGTCTCCGGACCCGGCCGCGGCGGTGGACATGGCCCTGATCCGCCTGGCCTACGCCGCCGACCTGCCCGGGCCCGAGGAGGCGCTGAGGCGCATCCAGACCGGCGACGCTATGGGCGGCGCGCCCGCGCCTTCCGGCGGCGGTGGCGGCGGGGGCGGCGCTGCGAGCCAGGGGGGCGGTGGAAGCGTCACGGCCCAGGCCCGCGTCCTGGCGCCCGAACCCCAGGCGGCCGAGGCGCCGCCGGTGCTGCAGTCCTTCGCCGACGTCATCGCCCTGATCGAGAAGAAGCGCGATATCGCCCTGCGCCTCGACGTCGAACGCTATGTGCGGCCGGTCAGCTTCCGGCCCGGCGCCATCGAGTTCGAACCCGCGCCCGGCGCGCCCTCGAACCTGGCCCAGCGCCTGATCGGGCGGCTGAGGGAATGGACCGGCCAGCCGTGGCTGATCGCCGCCCAGGGCGGCGGCGGGGCCGAAAGCCAGTGGGAACGGCAGAAGCGTGAGGAGCGCGAGGTGCGCTCAGAGATCGAGCAGGACCCCTTTGTCCTCTCGGTGATGAAGAGTTTCCCGGGCGCCGAGATCATCAGCATCCGCACCCTGCCGACGCCGGAGGCCTCGCCGGCCGACGCGCCACCGGAAGACGACGAAGACTAGCTGGTTCATGATGCGAGTGAGGGTTCGATGAAGGATTTGGGCGGCCTGATGAAACAGGCCCAGGCCATGCAGCAGAAGCTGGCCGAGGCGCAGGAACGTCTGGCGCAGCTGGTCATCGAGGGCACCTCGGGCGGCGGCATGGTCAAGCTCACCCTGAAGGGCACCGGCGAACTGGCCTCGGTCGAGATCGACGAGAGCCTGCTGGCGCCGGGGGAAGGCGAGGTGATCTCCGACCTGATCGTCGCCGCCCACGCCGACGCCAAGCGCAAGCTGGACGCTCAGCAGGCCGAAATGATGCGCAACGCCGCCGGCCCGCTGGCGGGCATGGGCCTGCCCGGGATGCCGAAGTTCTAGAGCTTGAGTTCGAAGCGGGCGACCTGGTTCGTCCGGTCCATCAGCTCCTGGGTCGCGGTCCCGATCTCGACGAAACCTTCGCGTACCCAGAAGCGCCGGGCGGCCGGATTCTGGTCCTGGACGATCAGCCGGATCGCGCGGCCCTCCTGGCTCAGGATCCAAGGCCTAAAGGCCGCCAGGATGCGCTCGCCCAGCCCCTGGCCCCGGTCCTCCGGCGCCACGAGCAGCAGGCCCAGATACCAGACGTGGCGCTCGGGGAAGTCCCGCAGCAGGTCGATTGCGGCGGTCAGCCCTTGGTCCGTCCAGACCCCGATGACGAACTTGTCCCGCAGCGGATGGTCGGGTGGCGCGTCCACCAGCAACTCACGAGCGGCGTAGGGCTCGGGCGGATGGCCGGTGACCAGGACTTCGAAGTCCTCGCAGCGTTCCAGCAGGACCTGGAGTTCCTCGACGGCCGACCCCGAGATCAAGGCCAGCTGGGCGCCCTCGACGTGGGGCAGATCGGGGGTGGTCATGGCGCGAGCTGCCCTCGACATCTACATAGGAACAACCCGACAATCCCTTGAATCGCCCCCGCATCGCCAGGAGCCAGATTGGCCGCCTCCGCTGGACCTGAAATCGAGCGCCTGATCGCCCTGCTTTCGAAGCTGCCGGGCCTGGGCCCGCGCTCGGCGCGCCGCGCGGCGCTCGCCCTGCTCAAGCGGCGGGAGCAATTGCTGCAGCCGCTCGCCGAGGCGCTGGCGGTGGCGTCCGAGCGGGTGAAGACCTGCTCGACCTGCGGGTCTCTGGACACCCAGGACCCCTGCGCCATCTGCGACGACCGCTCCCGCGACCCGACCCTGGTCTGTGTGGTGGAGGAGGTGGGGGCGCTCTGGGCCATGGAGCGGGCCAGCGCCTTCCGAGGCCGCTACCACGTCCTGGGCGGCCTGCTGTCGGCCCTCGACGGCGTGGGCCCCGAGGCGTTGCGGGTCAATTCCCTGGTCACGCGGGCCATGGAGGAGGGGGTGACCGAGGTGATCCTCGCCCTTCCGGCTACCGTGGACGGCCAGACCACCGCCCACTACCTGGCCGAACGCCTCTCCAACGCCCACGTCTCGGTGACCATGCTGGCCCGCGGTGTGCCGGTGGGGGGCGAGCTGGACTGGCTAGACGACGGGACGATCGCGCAGGCGATGCGAGCGCGGCGGCCGGCGTAGCCCTTTCCTCCCCTGCGCGGTCCCCCTTCCCCGTAAACGGGGCAGGAAAGATCAGAGCGGCCGACGCGCCACCCAGACCAGGCCCGACCAACTGTGGCCGTCGTGGGTCGAGGTGAAATCGAGGGTTTCCTCCCGCTGCAGTCCGAGCTTGCGCATCACCGCCTGGGATCGGTGGTTGGTGGCCGCGGTATAGCTGAGCACTTCGTCGAGGCCGCAGCGGGTGAAGCCGTCGATGAGGCTGGCGCGGGCGGCCTCGGTGGCGATGCCGGAACCCCAGCTCGCGCGCGTCAGGCGCCAGCCGATCTCCACATTGGGCGAGCGGGGATGCCAGGTGTCGATGGGCATGATCCCCACATAGCCAAGGAAGGCGCCCGCGGGGTCGGTGACCACCCAGCGGGCGTAGCCCAGCCGGTCATAGGCGGCGCGGTAGCGGGCCATCTTGGCCGCCGCGGCGTCACGGTCCACGGGTCCGCCGGCGTCGGCTTGGACCTCGGGGTCGGCCAGCAGGTTGGCGAAGGCGTCGAGGTCCTCGTCGCGCCAGGGCCGCAGGATCGTCCGTTGCGTGGTGATCATCAGGTCGCCCTCCCGGGGGAATCTGGTAGCACGGCGGCAGGCCGACGAACGAGGCGCCCATGTACGGAATCCTGTGCGCGACCCCGGAGGAGCTGGCGGCCCTGCAGGCGCGATTGTCGGTCAGCTCCCAGCCGGTGGCCTATGGGCCGACCCAGGTCTGGACCGGGAGCCATCAGGGCGCAGACTTCGCCCTGGCCCTAGCCGGCATGGGCAAGGTCAATGCGGCGGCCGCGGCCACCCTGCTGCTGTCGGTCTTCCAGGCCGACACCCTGATCTTCGCCGGCGTGGCCGGGGGGCTGAACCCGGAGCTGGGGGTGGGGTCGGTGCTGCTGGCGGAACGGCTGGACATCCACGACTACGGCCACGTCTTCGAGGGCGCCTTCACCCCGACGCGGTCGGGGCAGATGCCGATCGGGGCGGCCCGGCTGACGACCCTGACACCGGTGGCGGGGCCGGTCGCGGCAAACCTCGCCAGGCTGCGGGATGCGGTCGCCGGAGAGCTTGCCCACCCGATCGCCCTGGGAGGCGTGATCACCGCCGACTATTTCCTCAACTGCGCGGTGACCCGGGACCAGCTGCACGCAGCCTTCGGCGCCGACGCCATCGACATGGAGTCCGGCGCCGTGGACCAGGTGGCCCTGGCCTGGAGCCGGCCGCTCTATGTGATCCGCACGCTGTCAGACCTGGCCGGGGCGGAGAGTCACCTCAGCTATCTGGAGATGGCGCAGATGGCGGCGGACAACTCGGCCCTCTGCGTGCCGGCCCTGCTGGCGATTCTCCGCGACTCCGCGTAAAGAACGGAGCATGAACTCCCTGCTGATCTTCCTCGTCATCGCCCTCGTGGCGGCCGCCATCGGCTTCACCTGGGCCTTGATGGAGCGCGGCCGCGCCAACCGGGCCGAGGCGCGGTCCTGGGCGCTGCAGGATTCAGCCTCGCGCCTGAAGCTCATCGAGGAGCAGGGCGGGCGCAACGCCGCCATCATCCAGGCCGAGGCGGCCAACGCCATCGCCGAACAGGTGCTCAAGCGCGCCGACGAGACCTTCCACAACCGCGAGCAGTTGGCCCAGGCGCGGCTGGAGGCCCAGCTCAAGCCGGTGGCCGAGAGCCTGGCCAAGTTCCAGGAGCAGGTGGTGGCGGTCGAGAAAACCCGCGCCGAGGAGACCGGCGGCCTGAAGGCCCAGATCAGCCAGCTGCTGCTGGCGTCGACCGCGACCCAGGAAGAGGCGCGCAAGCTGTCGGCCGCCCTGCGACGGGGGGCCGGCGTCCAGGGCCGCTGGGGCGAGCAGACCCTGCGCAACGTCCTGGAGGCGGCCGGCCTGCACAATCGCTACGACTTCGACGAACAGACCTCCACCGACACCGAGGAGGGCCGTCGCCGCCCTGACGTCACCGTGCGCCTGCCGGGCGGGGCGGTGTTCGTCATCGACGCCAAGTGTTCGTTGAACGCCTTTCTCGACGCCCAGGACGCCACCGACGAGGTGATCCGCGAAGCCTGCTACGTGCGCCACGCCCAGAGCGTGCGGACCCACATGGTCGGTCTCTCGGGCAAGTCCTACTGGGACCAGTTCAACCAGGGCTCGCCGGACTTCGTGGCCATGTTCATCCCCGGCGACAGCTTCCTGGCCGCCGCCCTGGACCGGATGCCGGAACTGATGACCGAGGCCATGGACAAGCGGGTGCTGGTGGTGACGCCCACCACCCTCTTCGCCCTGTGCAAGGCGGTGGTCTACGGCTGGCGGGTGGAGGAACAGGCCGCCAACGCCCAGGAGATCTCCAAGCTGGGGCGCGAGCTCTACAAGCGCCTGTCGGTGATGGGGGGGCACGCGGCCTCGGTCGGCAAGGCCCTGGAGGCCGCTGTCGGCCGCTACAACTCCTTCGTCGGCTCCCTGGAGACCCAGGTCATGACCCAGGCGCGGCGTTTCGAAGACCTGCAGGTGGACCACGAGGGCAAGGAGTTGCCGGAACTGGGTCCTGTCGAGACCGGCATCCGGCCCCTCACCAAGCTCGCCATCGAGGCTCCGGACGACGACGCGCCGTCCGCCGCCGTCTTGACGCTCAAAGGCGGCTGACCTACCTGAAAACCATGGCTCTCCGCGAAATCCTCGTCGTTCCCGACCCCGTGCTGAAACAGGTCTCCGCCCCCGTCGAGGTGGTGGACGACGCGCTGCGCGCCCTGATGGACGACATGCTGGAGACGATGTACGCCGCGCCGGGCATTGGCCTGGCGGCGATCCAGGTCGGGGTGCCCAAGCAGGTGATCGTCATGGACCTGGCGGCCCCCGACACCCCGCCGGAACCCCGCTATTTCGTGAACCCGGAAATCCTCTGGTCGTCGGAGGACACCGCCCCCTACGAAGAGGGCTGCCTGTCGATCCCGGAGATCTATGACGAGGTCGAGCGCCCCGCCCGGGTGAAGCTGAAGTACCTGAACTACCAGGGCGAGGAAGTGATTGAGGACGCAGAAGGCCTGTTCGCCGTCTGCATCCAGCACGAGATGGATCACCTGAAGGGCGTGCTCTTCATCGACTACCTCTCGCGCCTGAAGCGCGACCGGGCGGTCGCCAAGGTGAAGAAGCAGGTCCGGGCCGCCTAAAGACCTTCGTGAGGGGTCCGCCCGCGCGGGAGGGGACGACCGGTCATGGACGTGACCGAGTGCCCCGACCAGATCCCCCCCGGGACCCGATCCCGACCTCACCCGATAATCCTATTCAGGGCCGCGGTTCGATCGGTCGCCTACGCGGGCCGGTAAGCGCTCCGGACCTGGGCGCTGGATATCAATGGAGCCGACCGGGCGTGATGGCGTTTTCTGGTACGGTCCCCAAAATGAGGATTCGTTCCCGGCGCCCATGACCGACACCTCGCCGCCGGGTCACAACCGGCCCTTCCCCTATAACCGGCTCGACGCCTTCCTCACCCGGCCGGGGCTGGACGAGGCCATGCGCAGGTCTGTGCGCGGGGCGGTGGCCTATTACGATGCGGCGCCGACCCTGCACCGCGACGTCAAGGACGTCAGCCGTTTCATGCTCGGCGTGCTGGCCCTCTATCTGGACGCCAGCGGCGGCCTGACCCATCGGCGTTTGCGGGAGCTGTCGGGCAAGAGCGGCATCCTCAGCGCCGGAACCGCAACGGCGGTGCTGCTGCGGCTGCAGCTGATCGGCTACGTCACTCGGGCCGACGCCGCCAATGGCCACAGCCGGCCCTACAAGCCGACGCCGGCCATGGAGGCCGCCTTCCGGGGACGGATGCGGATCGAGTTCGAGGCCCTGGCCCACGTCACCGACGAGGTCGACCTGATGCTGGCCCGGTTCGATGAGCCGGAGGTCTTCGCCATGCTGATGGCGATGATGGGCGACCAGGCGATGATGGCGGCGGGCTCGCCCAACCCCGACATCGCGGCGTTCAACGCGCTGGCCATGCGCTCTGCGGGCCTGCTGATCCTGTTCGAGGTGATGGCCAGGGCCGATACCGGAGGAGCCTTCCCGCCGGTGGGGGAGGTGGAGCTGTCGGTGGCCGCCATCGCCCGGCGCTACCAGGTCTCCCGCAGCCACGTCCTGTCGGTGCTTCGGGATATCGAGGCCGCGGGATGGATCGAGAAGGGCCCAAGGGAAGGGGCTTGGATCCTGCTGCCCGCCCTGCGGGCCGACATCCGCATCTTCTACGGCATCACCTATCTGGGCCTGATCCGCGCCACCGAGATGGCGTTCGAACGGCTGGAGGCGGGACAGAAGGCGGGGTGAAGGTGAGGCGCCCTCTCCCTCAGTGGAGAAGGCCTCGGGTTTCCTAGTTCTTGGCGTCGGCCGCGGCGGCGTCGATCTTGGCGTCGGCGGTGGCGGCGGCTTCGCTGGCCTTGTCGCCGGCCTTGTCGGCGCCTTCCTTCAGCTCGGCGCCGGCGGTAGCGAAGGCGTCCTTGGCCGCGGCGCCGGCTTCGGCCGCGCCTTCCTTGATGTCATTGCCCACCGCCTTCATCTCGGGGCTGGTGGCGACCTCCTTGGTGGCCTCGCCGATCTTGGCGGCGGCGGCCTTGGCGTTGTCCCCGGCGTCGGACTGTTCGGACTTGGAGCAGGCGGCCACCGACAGGGTGGCGACGGCGAGGGCGACGAGGGCGTAGCGCATGGAACAAATCTCCGGGTGAAGCCTGGCGGTAACGGCCACGCTTGCTTGAGGTTCCCTATTTTCCCCTGCGCCGCTAAACGAAGCGCCATGCGCCTGGCCTTCCTTGGAACCCCCGACTTCGCTGTCGCCTGCCTGTCGGCCCTGGTCGACGCGGGCCATGAGATCGTGGCGGTCTATTCTCAGCCACCCGCCCCGCGCGGGCGGGGCCAGGAGCTGAAGCCGTCGCCGGCCCACGCCTTTGCGCTCGAACGCGGCATCCCGGTGCGGACACCGGTTTCCATGCGCGATCCCGAAGAGATCGCCGCCTTCGCCGCCCTCGATCTGGACGCCGCCGTGGTGGTGGCCTTCGGCCAGATCCTGCCGGGCGAGGTGCTCGACGCCCCCCGGCTGGGGTCCTTCAACCTGCACGCCTCCCTGCTGCCGCGCTGGCGCGGCGCCGCGCCGATCCAGCGCGCGATCATGGCCGGCGACCGGGTGACCGGGGTCGAGGTCATGCGCATGACCGAGGGCCTGGACGAGGGGCCGGTCCTGGCCTCGGAGACCCTGCGCATCGACGC
>NZ_JANPJP010000014.1:0-1832 GCF_031425575.1 Phenylobacterium sp. | reverse complement strand
GCTCGGCTCGGCCGACACGCGATCCTGTGCTGATGGCGCGCTTGTTCAAGGAAAGGATGGCCGCTGAGGGCGAAGCCCTCGATCCGGGCTTCGGCTTTGACCACCTACGTCTCGAGGTCGTTCGAAGCGAGCCGCTTTCTGCTGACCAATCGTCTTTCGATCAGCAGTCATCGCGCAGCAGGGCCTTGGGCGATCTCACCGACCGTCTGGCTGCAAAGCTGGGTGAAGACGCCGTCGTACGGATCGAGGCGGTGGATTCCCATCTGCCCGAACGGGCCACTCGGTGGCGTCCGACTTCTCAGTTGGGAGAGGCCAAGACTGACCAGACGTGCACCACCTCAGGCTCCACGCCCGTCAGACCCTTGAGGATTTTCGATCCGCCTCAGCCCATCGAGGCCATAGCGCTGGCGCCTGACAGCCCGCCTGCCCGCTTCCGTTGGCGTCGCGTTGACCACCGTGTGGTGAGCGCCGAAGGCCCCGAACGGATCGAGGGGGAATGGTGGCGCCGCCGGGAGCGAGCGCGTGATTACTACCGCGTCGAGGACGCCGAGGGTCGCCGCTTCTGGGTGTTCCGGGCGGGCCGCTTCGGCGAAGAACCACCGCCGCGCTGGTATCTGCACGGCCTGTTCCCATGAGCGCGCCGGCCTACGCCGAGCTGATCGCCGCCAGCAACTTCTCCTTCCTACGTGGCGCATCGCATCCCAAGATCTTGGTTCTGACTTCGATCCTGCGAGGGCATGCGGGTCTGGGGCTGGCGGACCGCAACACCGTTTCCGGGGTCGTCCGGGCCTGGACCGCCCTCAACCACCTGCGAGAGGACGGATGGTCGCCGCCAGAGAAGCTGCGCGACGGCGGCTCGCCCGGTGAGATCGCCTGGCGGGATGATCCGCTGAACAATCCCGCTCTCTCCGATCTGGTCAAGGAGCGCGCCCTGGCCTTCCGGCTTCTGACGGGAGCACGGCTGGCGTTCGAGGATGGGGCGCCGGATGTGGTCGCCTATCCCGAGGACCGTCTTGGATGGGGCCGCCTTACCCGGCTTCTGACCCTGGGCAGCCGACGGGCGAAAAAGGGGGACTGTCGGCTGCGGTTTGAGGATCTGCTGTCGGACCCCGAAGGCCTGATGATGGTCATGGCCCCGGATCGCATGACCGTGCCCTTGAAGCCGTGGCTTGAGCGCCTGAACGAGGCCCGCCCGGGCGCCGTCTGGCTGGGGGCGGCCATGCACCGCCATGGAGACGACAGGCGCCATCTCGCGCAGCTCAAGGCCCTGTCTGACCAAGTCGGCACGCCGCTCCTTGCCACGAACGACGTGCTCTATCCTGACGCTGGCGAGCGTGACCTTCAGCACGTCCTGACCTGCATCCGCGAGGGCGTGCCCATTGATCAGGCAGGCCGCCGACTGCTTGCCAATGGCGAGCGCTGGCTCAAACCGCCCACCGAGATGGCGCGCCTGTTCGCCGATGCGCCCGAGGCCTTGGGCGAGACGCTAGAGTTTCTGAAGCGCCCGATCTTCGATCTGGGTCAACTGCGCTACGAATATCCCGAAGAGCCTATCCCGCCCGACCGCACACCGCAGGACTGGCTAAGCGAGCTGGTGGATCGAGGCTTGCCGATCCGATACCCCGAAGGAACACCGGCCAAGGTCCGGACGACTTTGGACAAGGAGCTGGCCTACGTCGGCGCGCGCGATCTGGCGCCCTACTTCCTGACCATCCACGACATCGTCAGGGAAGCCGAAAACCGGGGCATCCTGTGTCAGGGTCGAGGCTCAGCCGCCAACTCGGCCATCTGCTACGTTCTGGGCATCACCAGTGTCGATCCCGCGTCTCACG
>NZ_JANPJP010000013.1:0-2474 GCF_031425575.1 Phenylobacterium sp. | reverse complement strand
CACCGGGCCGCGCCGCTGTCGGCTGGATCGTTCCACCGCGACGCCAATGGCGTGGAGACCGTCCAGTGCCCCTACCACGGCTGGCGGTTCGGCGCGGACGGCGCCTGCGCGGCGATCCCCTCGCTGACCTCCGACCAGGCGCTGGATGTCTCGACGATTCGCGTCCGCCGATATCCCGTGGCCGAGGGCCAAGGCATGGTCTTCGTGTGGATGGGCGCAACCCCGGCCAGCGAACCGGACGGCCCGCCGCCCATCTTCCCTGGCGTGGTGGGCGGGGCGCCGAAACTGGTCGACGAAGTGGTGTTCGACGCCCACATCGACCAGGCGGTGGTCGGCCTGATGGACCCCGCCCACGGTCCCTATGTGCACCGCCAGTGGTGGTGGCGTACCGCCGGCAGCGAGCACGACAAGGCCAAGCGGTTCGAGCCGCGCGACCTGGGCTTCGCCATGGTCCGCCATGAACCCTCCAGCAACAGCCGCGCCTATGCGATCCTGGGCGGCGAGCCCCTGACCGAGATCACCTTCCGCCTCCCGGCGCTGCGGTGGGAGCATGTGACGGTGGGCCGGCGCCAGGTGCTGTTGCTCACCTGCCTGACGCCCATCGACGCCGCCCGGACCCGGGTGACCCAGATCGTCTGGTCCGACCACCCGGCGTTCGCGGTTCTCAAGCCGCTGATCGCGGTTCTGGCAAAAATCTTCCTGCGCCAGGACGGCGACATGGTGACCCTTCAGAACCAGGGGCTGAAATACGATCCCACCCTGCTCTGGATCGACGACGCCGACGTCCAGGCCAAGTGGTACCAGGCGCTGAAACGCGAATGGGCGGCCAGCCGGCGAGAGGGTCGGGCGTTCGTCAATCCAGTGAAGGCTGTGACACTGAAGTGGCGGAGTTAGGGGATGGCGTCCGGCGCTTCGCGCAAGTTAAACTAGCGTTTTTACGCACGGGGCTCGGTGCCGCTGACGACCCCTTAGACTAGGCGACCTCCGGACGGACTGCGTTTTCGGTGAGTGGGCACCACGCAACAGGCAGGTAAGTCCGCTACCAGCCAGCGTCTGGGACGAAGAACTCGCACCGACCGGTCACCCAGACACAACTGCCGCCATCATACACCGTCGTGCGGTACAGTGGGACGTTGCGGCAAATCCGCTCTGTTTTCCGCTGAGTGCATTTGCGTTCGAGCGCTTCGGTCGGCGCATCAGGGCTGGCCGTCTGAGAGACATAGCTCAGGGCCAACAGTATTGCCGCTGCTGAGATGATGATCGCGCCAAGCCTCCAGGGTGATTTCAGCAGTTTGCTGTGCAATCGTTGCTCCTCGCTCGCGACGTTCGCCTTGACCCTGAGACGGTAGGGAGAAGGCTCCAGTCCGATGGTGCTAGAGTCTAGCGCAACCACGCGGCAAACACTTTGCACGCGAGCGACCGCCTTCCACCCCAAAGCGGATGCTCAGGAGGTCGCCTGCGGGCTAAACGCCCGCCATCAGGCCTTCCCCGCCACCTCACCCATGAACACCACCTTCGTCCCCTTCTCCACCGCCTTGGACAGTTGTACCGCGTCCCAGTTGGTGAGGCGCACGCAGCCGTGGCTGGCCACCTTGCCGACCAGCTTGGGCTCCGGCGCCCCGTGGATGCCGTAGGTTTCCTTGGTGAGGTCGATCCAGACCGCGCCGACGGGGTTGTTGGAGCCGGCCTTGACCACCAGCTTGCCGGCCGATTTGTCGCCGAAGTTCAGCTTGGCGGGGTCGTAGGTCCAGGTGGGCGCGGGCGCGATGGTGCGGACAGCCAGTTCGCCGGCAGGCGTCGGCATGTCGGTGGAGCCCACCGTCGCGGGATAGACCGCCAGCAGCTTGCCGGCGGCGTCATAGGCGCGGACCTGCTTCAGCGCCTTGTCCACCTCGATGGCGGCCACCTTGGCGGGCAGGGCGCCGGCGCTGGTGGCGGCCACCAGGATCGTGGCGCCCGCGACGGTGAAGTCGACGCCGGGGTTCAGCGCCAGCAGCAGCGCCTGATCCATGTGGAAGCGCTCTGCCATCGCCTCGACGGGGTTGGTGAAGCCCAGCCGGTCCAGCTTGGCCATGTCTTCGTACTTTTTGGGGATCTCCGGCGTGTAGGGGCCGGTCGCATCGGCCTGCGTGACCACATAGTCCATCAGGGCGGGTCCGCTGTCGGCGGTCAGCTTGGCCCACACCTCGGCGTCCAGCAGCCCGTCGGGGGTGAGGTCGTTGGCGCGCTCATAGGCGGCGATGGCGTTTTTCACATTTTCCCCACCCCGGCCGTCGATCACGCCGGGCGAGAAGTGGGCGCGGTCCAGCAGCACCTGGGCGCGGATCAGGATGTCGCGCTGCGCCGCGGGGTTGGCCGCAACGGCCGGGCTCCAGGCCGCCTTGTCTACGGCCTGGGCCACGGGGTTAGCGGAGGCGACCAGGGGCAGCGGGGCGGGCGCGGCAGGCGCAGCCGTCGTCGGCGTGACAGCCGCA
>NZ_JANPJP010000012.1:0-2261 GCF_031425575.1 Phenylobacterium sp. | reverse complement strand
ACCCGGCCCTTCGACCGCATCCTGTCCGAGGTGAAAAGCTTCATCGAGATCTGCAAGGCCGAGGGCGTCCACCCCGGCGGCGTCCATCTGGAAATGACCGGCCAGAACGTCACCGAATGCCTGGGCGGCGCCCGCGCCGTGGCTGAGGGCGACCTGGCCGACCGCTACCACACCCACTGCGACCCCCGCCTGAACGGCGAACAGGCCCTGGAACTGGCGTTCTTGGTGGCCGAGAAGCTGAAGGACGACCGGGTGGGCCTGTCGCAGCGGGTGGCGGCGGGGGTCTAGGGGCTGGATCTGATAGGTAAGTCCCGCTGTGGATTGCGTGTCAAAGGTCTACTTTCAGGCGTGGGACATTCGACCGCTGTCGACCCTGAGCGGACCTCAGCACCTTGAAGTACGGCCTAGTCGATCCGCGTGAATCGTAGGTCCCACACCCCCCTCGGGGTCCCGAATCGGAGCCCTACGACACGCCCTGTGGGTTCGCGTACGAAGCGCACAATGCTACCGGCGGGGGTCGTGAACGCATCGCGGTACGCCGCCTCGAGGGCCGCTGGCGGCTGGTCCCCGCGCCTGAGTGTCAGTCGGTTCTCCTCGGCTGCGACCACGTATTCGACGTCCAGGTCGGGCGTACGAAACCGGCCGACGAACGCGCGCAGATCGGTGGGTGACGGCGCGTAGGGATCGGCCCGGCGGTAGGTGCGGATGTCTTCCGGGTCGGTGATCGTGAGGCGGCCGTCCGGAGCGAAGGCATAGTCGATGTCTCGCAGGGCCGGGCGCCACCGCCCTTCCGAGATGGGGATGAGCGCGTCAGCGCCGTGCTTGAGCCCGCCGGCGTCAAGGGCCAGACGCAGCGGCAGCCCGTAGGCGTCGTCCACGTAGAGCCCGGCGCGGGCCGCCGCCTCCGGCGACGCCGAAGGGGGCGATTGGGGCGAGCGGCCGAACACGAAGTCAATCACGGCGTCGCGAGAAGGCGGGGCGCTCGTGTTGCACAGCATCGCGAATGACACCCCCGCATCGGGGTAGCGCGCCAACATGGCCCGATATCCCGCTCGGGACCCGGTGTGGGAAATCCCGCGGTGTCCGCGGTCCGTCGTATGCGTGACGCCACGAGCGTAACCGAGCAGCTTCCCAGGCCGCTGCAGCTCCTCGGTCAGGAAGGCGCCGAGCCGGCGGTCGTTCAGCGCCCGGTTCCAGATGAGGAGGTCACCCACCGTCGTGAGCAGAGCGCCGGACCCATAGTCGTTTGAAAACGGCATATCCTGGCGGAAGCCCTCGGCGGTCGGCGCGTATCCGGTCGCCAGACGCGGCACGATCGCTCGGAAATCGTCGCGCCAGCGGGTCGAGGTCATGCCTAGGGGCTGGAAGATACGCTCGCGCGTGAAGCGCGGCAGCGACTTGCCACTGACACGCTCGGCCACCTCAGCGAGCAGTTCGTACCCGGAGTTGCTGTAGGAGAAGCGCGAGCCGGGCGGGAAGTTCAGCGCGGACTGTCGGGCGATGTTGCGCAGGACCTGTTGGTTGGTCAGCACCTGCGAGCCCAGCGGATGACCCGCCATCGCCTCCAGCTCCAGCCAGTCGCGCACGCCACTGGTGTGCGTGAGCAGATGCTCCAGGGTGATCGGGCCGCCGTAGTCCGGCAACTCCGGGACGTACTTGCGCACGTCATCGTTCAGCGAGAGCCGGCCGTCGGCCGCCAGGAGAAGGATGGCCGCAGCGGTGAACTGCTTCGACACCGAGCCTGCCTCGAAGACAGTCTCCGGGGTGTTCGCGACTCCGTGCCCCAGATCGGCGGAGCCGTAGGCGCGGATCATCTGAGGCTGGCCGCGGCGCTCGATCCCGAACACGCAGCCCGGCGTGGCGTGCGTCATGCGCGAGAACGCAGCATCGACCTGAGCTGGGGATTGCCCCCAGGAGGGCACGCACATGGCGAGCGCCAAAGCTGCGCCTGCGAACTGTCTGAACATTTGTCCCCCCGAGGAATCCAGCCGATTGTGAACCGACGGCTTCGTGCCCGCAACGATCCAGCGCGGTGGTGCAAGATGCTCAAGGGCCGTCGAGGGCTGGGGCCATGAGACGCCTTCCGCAATCCCCCCATTGCGGACGTGTTGGAGGTCAGCTTGCCGGCGGGGGCTAGGCGTCAGGATCAATCCAACGGCTGATCCTTGCCCCGAACCCGCTGCCGCGCCGCCTGTCGGCCACGGACAGCCTCGACGAGGATTCCAACTGCGCCCGGTCCAAAAGGCGGCATGGTGATGTAG
>NZ_JANPJP010000011.1:0-1911 GCF_031425575.1 Phenylobacterium sp. | reverse complement strand
GTGGCGGCGTCGCGCGGCTTGACGGCCTTGACGCCGGCTTGGCGCACACGGTTGCCCTCGGTCGCACGGGAAGCTTGGTTCGCATCGGTCATGAAACAACTGTATGACCCGAGTCTTCCGGAGGGAACGGCGCCGTAGGGTTAACGCCGAACTTTGTGCTGCGGCCTAGCGCCGCTTGCCCTTCCGCACCCCCTTGGGCGGGCCGCCCTTGCGCTTGGCGTCGAAGGAGCCGGGCGCGCGGCGGATGGCCCCGATACGCGGCCGGGCGGCGTTGGGATCGCGGGGTTGCGGTTCGCTCAGCATCTCAAACAGCAGGCCTCCCGTGATCGGGGTCGCCTCCACCAGCTTGACCTCCACCTGCATCCCCAGCGGCCAGCGGGCGCCGGAACGTTCCCCCACCAGGGCGTGGCTGCGATCGTCGTGGATGAAGAACTCGCCCCCGAGCTTGGACACCGGGACCAGGCCGTCGGCCCCGGTCTCGGCCAGGCGGATGAACAGCCCGAACCGCGTCACCCCGGTGATCCGTCCGGCGAAGGTCGCCCCGACCCGGTCAGCCAGGAAGGCGGCGACATAGCGGTCGGTGGCGTCGCGCTCGGCGGCCATGGCCCGGCGTTCGGCGACCGTGATCTGCTCGGCGGTGGACTTCATCTGGCTGATGTCCTGGTCGCTCAGCCCGTCGTCCCCCAGACCCAGGGACCGGACCAGGCCCCGGTGCACGATGAGGTCGGCATAGCGTCGGATCGGCGAGGTGAAGTGGGCGTACCGGGCCAGGTTCAGACCAAAGTGGCCGATGTTCTCGGTGGAATAGATCGCCTGCATCTGGCTGCGCAGCACCACCTCATTGATGATGTCGGCGTTCGGTCCCTCGCGGGTCTCGGCCAGCAGCTTGTTGAAGCGGTCGGTGCGCGGCGCCTCGCCCTTGTTCCAGGGGATGTCCAGGGTGGCCAGGAACTCGGCCAGGGACTGCACCTTCTCCTGGCTGGGGGTGTCGTGGATCCGGTAGATCAGCGGGGTCTTCTTGGCTTCCAGCGTCTCGGCGGCGCAGACATTGGCCTGAACCATCATCTCCTCGATCAGCTTGTGGGCCTCGAGCGCGGCGCGGGGCGTGATGGCGGTGATCTCGCCTTCGGGATTGATCAGGATGCGGCGCTCGGCGCTTTCGATGGCCAGGGGCGAGCGGGCGAGCCGGCCCTGCAGCATGCAGCGGTAGGCGGCCCACAGGGGCTCCAGGATGGGGGCGAGCAGCGGGCCGGTCACATCGTCCGGCTCGCCGTCGATGGCCGCCTGGGCCTGCTCGTAGGAGAGCTTGGCGGCTGAGCGCATCAGGCCGCGCACGAACCTGTGGCCCTTCTTGCGGCCCGACTTGTCGAACACCATCCGCACGGCGATGCAGGCGCGGTTCTCGCCCTGGCGCAGCGAGCACAGCCCCGCCGACAGCCGCTCGGGCAGCATGGGTTCCACCCGGTCGGGGAAGTAGACGCTATTGGCCTTTTCCCGCGCCGTGACATCCAGCGACGAGCCCGGGCGCACATAGGCCGCCACGTCGGCGATGGCGACCCAGACGATCCAGCCGCCCTTGTTTCCGGCCTCGGTGTCGGGCTCGGCATAGACGGCGTCGTCGTGGTCGCGGGCGTCCGGCGGTTCGATGGTCACCAGCGGCACCTGGCGCAGGTCCTCCCGGCCCGACAGCGTCGGGGGCTGGGCGGCCGCGGCCTCGGCCTCCGCGGCCGCCGGGAAGCCGGTGGCTGCCGTGGGAGTGGATGGCGATCAGCGAGGCGGCGCGCGGCTGGTCCTCGCGGCCCACCACCTCCAGCAGCTTGCCGCGCTTGGGGCCGTAGCGCTGTTCGGAGGTGCCGACCTGGGCCAGGACCAGGTCGCCGTCCCGCAGCTCCTGGGCCTTGGGGTCGGTGA
>NZ_JANPJP010000010.1:0-14220 GCF_031425575.1 Phenylobacterium sp. | reverse complement strand
AGGATGAAGCTGTTCACCCCGATCAGGTCGCCGTCCATGTCCACCAGGGCGCCACCCGAATTGCCCGGATTGATCGCTGCGTCGGTCTGGATATAGGCGTTGGCGGCGTCGCCATTGGGGTCGGCGGTGCGGTTCAGAGCCGAGATGATACCGTTGGTCACCGTCTGGCCGACTCCAAAGGGGTCGCCGATGGCCAGCACCAGGTCGCCTACCTGGGCCTCGCCGGTGTCGTCGATCGGCAGGACCGGCAGGCGCTCGGACCCGACATCGATCTTCAGCACCGCCAGGTCGGTGCGCGGGTCGGCCAGCAGCAGCTTGGCGGGGAACTCGCGCCGATCGGCCAGGGCCACGGTGATCTCCTGCCCGCCCTGCACCACGTGATTGTTGGTGATGATCACCCCGTCGCTGCGCACGATGACCCCCGAACCCAGGGAGCCCTCGATCCGCTCGCGCGGCGCCCCCATGCCGAACATCTGCCAGAACGGGTCGGACTGCTGACGCACCAGCCGCTTGGACGAGATGTTCACCACCGCCGGCGCGGCGCGCTTAACGACCGGGGCGAAGGACATCTTCATGGTCATGGAGTCGCCGGGCGCCGCGCGGGTCGGCTGGACCAGCTGCGGGATCTGGGCCTTGGACTTGGCCGAGGGGTCGGAACAGGCGGCCAACAGGGCCACGAAGGGGATCAGGACGCGATAGGCTCGCATGGGCTCTCCGAGCGGGGAAACGTCGCCGGACTTTGACGAGGTTTCAGGCGCATTGATGGCGGAGCGCGATAGCCGAAAGTGGCCGCCGGTTTCGGCGAGCATCGCGCTCCAAACAAAAGATAGGAGATGACCGGCTGCCGGTCATCTCCGGCCATCTAGGCTGACTTCGGTTCCGGCGGAACAGGCCTCGCAAAAACCAGGACAAGTATCCAGGCCACCAGGCTCAAGACGCCGCCGATAAGGATGGTCAGGCCAGACCAGGCCTCCCCCCAGGTCAGGGTGGCGGCGAACACCTGGGTCACCGCGATGGGGGCGGCGATACTGGTCAGGCTGGCGATAGACCCCATGGCCCCCTGCAGCCGCCCCTGCTCCTCATCGCCCACCTTGGCGCTCATCAGGGACTGCAGGGCCGGCGTGGCCATGCTGCCCAGCACGATGGGCAGGTTGGCGATCCAGAACCAGACCCCGGTCGGGGCGAGCCCCACGGCGAAGAAGCCCGTGACCTCCAGGGCCAGGCCCAGCAGCACCGTGCGCTTGTCGCCAAGGGCCTTGGCGATCCGCCCGGTCAGGCCCGTCTGCACCGCGATGCTGGCGACCGCCAGGGCGCTGCAGAAGATCCCGAAGTCCAGCGGACTCCAGCCGTAGCGGTGGGCGGTGTAGAGCACCAGCAGGTTGTCCTTGGCCTGGAAGGCCAGCCAGATCAGCAGCAGGGCGATCCCCAGCACCAGCAGGCCCTTTCTCTGGACCAGCAGGTCGACCGCCCCCCAGGGGTTGGCCTTGGCCCAGCGGATGGGCGCGCGCTTCTCCTTGGGCAGGGACTCCGGCAGGACGAAGACGCCGTAGATCCCGCCGACGAAGGCCACGGCGGCGGCGGCCCAGAACGGCGCGCGGATATCGTGCATGGCCAGCAGGCCGCCGATCGCAGGACCCATGATGATCCCGCTCCACAAGGCCGCGGTCATCCAGCCATAGGCCTTGGTGCGCTCCTCCGGCGGCGTCACGTCGGCCACATAGGCCATGGCCGCGGCCTGGGCCCCGCAGGTCAGGCCGCACAAGATGCGCGCGGCCATCAGCCAGCCGACGGTGGGCGCGAGCGCGCCCATCACCAGCTCGGCCCCGACCCCGAACACCGAGATCAGGATCACCGGCCGGCGGCCGAAGCGGTCGCTCAGCATCCCGAGGAACGGCGCTGCCAGGAACTGCGGGATGGCCCATCCCACCTCCAGGAAACCGACCCAGCGGGCGGCGGTGGCCGGGTCGCCGCCCACCAGCTCCTGGGCCAGACGCGGCAGGACGGGGAAGGAGATCGATTGAGCGGAATAGTCCAGGAAGATGGTGATCGCGACGAAGATCAGCGCCGCGCGGCGGGTGCGATGGGGCATGGTTGCCTCGAGGTTCCGGCGCCTGCCGGCATGACGAAGGGCCCGGCGTTAAGCCGGTTGCGAGGACTGCAGCGCCGGAGGCTGGTCAACCTCCGCCCGCGTCCTAGGCCCTGGTCTTCTCGAATGCGATCATGGGGTCAGCCTACCGCTCCCGCGCCGCTTGGCAAGTCCTCGGTCTTGGCCTGGGGCGGGACATCGCGGGCGAAGGCCAGGGCCAGGCTCCAGGCCACCAGGGTCAGGGCCGCGCCGGCCAGTATGGTCAGGCCCGACCAGCCAGGCCCCCTTCCCGCCGCGACAGCGAGCGCGAAGACCTGGGTGAAGGCGATTGGCCCGAACAGGCCGGTCAGGCTGCCGACCCCCATCATCGCCCCCTGCAGCCGCCCCTGCTCGTCGGGATCGACCTTGGCGGTCATCATGGCCTGCAGGGCGGGACCGGCGACATTGGAGAGCGCCATGGGCAGATTGGCGATCCAGAACCAGAAGCCCGTGGGCGACAGCCCCACGGCGGTGAAGCCGATCACCTGCAGCGCAAGCCCCCCGATCAGCACCTTGCGCTCCCCCAGCCACTTCACCGAGCGGCCGGTGAGCTGGCTGGTGACCACGATGTTCACCGCCCCCAGCGCGCTGCAGAAGATCCCCAGCGCCATCGGGTCCCACCGGTAGCGGTGGGCGGTGTAGAGGACGAAGACGCTGTTCATGGCGTGCATGGCGAACCACAGCAGCAGTAGGATGAGCGCCAGCATCGGCAGGCCCGGCCGGGAGAACACCAGGCTGAGCGAGCCCACCGGATTGGCGTTGGCCCAGCGCATCGGCGCCCGGCGTTCCTTCGGCAGGGACTCCGGCAGCACGATCAGGCCATAGACCCCATTTGCCAGGGCGACGGCGGCCGCCGCCCAGAACGGCGCCCGAGGATCCCAGGCGCCCAGGAGGCCGCCCAGGGCTGGGCCGAGGATAACCCCGGTCCAGGCCGCGGCGTTGAGCCAGCCATAACTCTTGGCCCGCTCCTCCTGCGGGGTAATGTCGGCCACATAGGCCATGGCAGCCCCCTGCGCCCCGGCCGTCAGGCCACACAGGATCCGCCCGATCAGCAGCCAGGCCAGGGTCGGGGCGAGCGCCATGATGGCGAGATCGATGGAGAGGCCGAAGATCGAGATCAGGATCACCGGCCGGCGGCCGAACCGGTCGCTCAGCATGCCAATCACCGGGGCGGCGAAGAACTGCGCCACCGACCAGGCGGCCACCAGCACGCCCACCCAGCGGGCGGCCGAGGAGACCTCGCCCCCCACCATCTCCTCCACCAGCCGGGGCAGGACCGGGAACACCATGGTGTGGCTGACCACGTCCAGGCAGATGGTGATGGCGATGAACGGCAGGCCGGCCTTGCGGACGGCTGCGGACGCGGGCGCCCCCGTATGGGGGCTGGGGTCGATTGGCAAAGTCATGAGATATCTCAAAGCGCCGGCCGCCGGGGCGGTCGGGGAAGGACGGTCGCGAGGCGAACAGGCTCCGGCCAGTGCGGCCGGGCGCCGCCTAGCCCCTCATCGTCTCTGTCTGCATCGTCGCCATGATCACCCTAAGGTAGAGGTGTGACAGGTTCCGTCAAGCTGGCGGCTCGTCGCTTGTCGCGCGGGCCACGCGAAGCGCAAGCACGAAGGCCAGCAGCATCAGGAATGACGCCAGATAGATCGCCAATCCCGGTGCGTGCAGAATTTCGGCGCGCTCGATCGACCAGGCGAAGATCAGGCCAAACATGATTGGCCCAATCACCGAGGAGATGCCCTGCAGGCTCTGGTTGGCGCCCTGGAGCTGGCCTTGGTGGGTGGGCCCGATCCGACGGGTCATCAGCCCCTGTAGCCCGGGCTGCATGAAGCTCAGCAGGGCGAACACCGGCGCCGAGGCGATATAGAACCAGCCGGTGGGGGCGAAGCCATACAGGGCGAAGCCCAGGCACCCCCCCGCCGCCCCAAGCAGCAGCGCGCCGCGCTCGCCGATCCTGGCCACCACCGGCCCCACCAGCAGGGTCTGCACGCCCACCCCCAGCAGCCCCGTCGCCATCATGGTCAGGCCGATGATCCCCGGGCTCCAGCCATAGCGGTAGCCGGAATAGAGCACGAAAATCGACGGCAGGACGGTGTGGGCCAGCTGGAACAGGAAGCCGACCCCGGCCAGGCCCAGCAGATCGCCGTGCGCCCGCAGGAAGGCCAGCGACCCCAGCGGATTGGCGCGCTTCCAGTCGAAGCTGGTGGTGCGCTTCTCCACCGGCAGGGATTCCGGCAGCACGAAATAGCCGTAGAGCCAGTTGAGCGCCGTCAGGGCCCCGGCCACCAGGAACGGCAGCCGCAGGTCGAACTCCGCCAGGAATCCTCCCAGGGCCGGCCCCACCAGGAAGCCGAAGGAGAAGGCCGAGCCCATCCAGCCGAAGGCCTTGGCCCGGTCCTGCGGCAGCGTGACGTCGGCCACATAGGCGTTGGCGGTGGAGAAGCTGGCGGCCGTCAGCCCGTTCAGCACCCGGCCGACGAACAGCCAGGCCAGGTTGGGGGCGAAGGCCATGAACATGAAGTCCACAGCCAGGCCAAATAGCGAGATCAGCAGGACCGGACGACGCCCAATCCGGTCGCTCAGCATCCCCAGGATCGGCCCGCAAAACAGCTGCATGATCCCCCAGACGCAGCCAAAGATCACATTCCACAGAGCGGCCTCGGCCGTGTCGCCGCCGGTGAAACTCTTGATCAGGTTGGGCAGCACCGGGATCATGATCCCGAACGACACCGCGTTCATCAGGGCGCAGACGAAGACGAAGCTGAAGGCGGCCTTGCGGCCACCGGCCGTGGGTGTTGCGTCGCTCATATGCGTCTCCACCAGCCCAATCTGAAACAAAACCGGAACGCGTTCAAGCGCGTTAGGTCGCCGCGGTCCGCAGTGAGGCCAGCTGCGCCTGCCAGTATTCCGCCAGCCGCATCAGCAGCGCCTGGTCCGGGAAGCCGTGCCGCGCAGCGCTCTCGCCCGGCACCTGGTCGAAGCCGCGATGCTCGATGCTCACCCGCGTCTCGTCGCCCACCGCCTCGAACCGCACCTCGACCTGGGTCTTGAGCTCCAGCGGGAAGTTCGCCTGCCGCCAGGAGAACTCCAGCCGGTGCGGCGGCTCCCAGGCGGTGATCCGACCGATCTCGAACACCTTGCCACTGGCGAGCGTCTCCGTCAGCCGGCCGCCCTCCCCGGGTTCAAAAGCCAGCACACCTGGCGCCCTGGGTGTCGTCTGAAACAGCGGGTTGGGTTTCCACCACATCCCGATCTCGCCGACAAAGGCCTCGAACGCCCGCTCCGGCGTCGCCTTGACCCGCAGGGCGACAAACACCTTCGACGTCACGGGGCTTTCTCGACATGGGCCTTGAAGGCGATCAGCTGTTCGCTCCACAGCCGCTCGCTCTCCTCCAGCCAGCGCAGCAGATGCACCATGGGTTCTGGCCTCAGGGCATAGATGCGCACCCGCGCATCGAAGGGGGGATGGGACTCTTCCACCAGGCCGCTCTCGCGCAGGGTGCGCAGGTGCCGGCTCATGGCGGGACCGGGCAGGCCGACCTCCCGGGCCAGTTCCCCGGCCTGCCGGGGCCGCTGGCTCAGCAGATCCACCACCTGGCGGCGGTAGGGGTCGGCCAGGGCCGCGAGCGTCCGGTCGAGGGCGGCGGTCGCGGCCAAGTCAGACCCAGCCCGTGATCTTGAGCCCGCTGGCCGCCTCGGCCTCCTCGCGGCTCACAACCTGGACGGTCTGCGACACGTTCCAGATGTGCCCCTCGGGATCGCGGCAGCGATAGGTGCGGTCGCCATAGAACTGGGTCTCGGGCTCCGCATGGATCTCCGCGCCGGCCGCGCGGGCCCGCGCGCAGTGGGCGTCGATGTCGTCGTCGATCTGGATGCTGACCGTCTGGGTGTTCTTGCCGCCGATGGACCTGGGGCTCTTGTGGTCCTCCGTCCATTCCGTGCCGATCATCACCATGCTGTCGCCGAAGCTCAGCTGCGAGTGGGCGACGCCGCCGTCAGCGTCCTCCAGCAGCATGGTCAGCTCGAAGCCGAAGGCCTCCTGCAGCCAGTCGATGGCCGCCCTGGGGTCCTGGTAGAACAGGGCCGAACTCATCCGCGCCATGGTCGTGCTCCTAAAGTGAAGTGGTGATGTCGTGGCCGGTGGCCTTGGCCACCTCGTCGAGGCTCGGCGCCGCCACGGTCTGGCCAAAGGACCAGGGATGGTCCTCGAGATCGAGGCAGGTATAGACCCGGTCGCCATAGGGCTGGGTTTCGGGCTCGCGCTGGATGCGCGCGCCCGCCGCCCGCGCCCGCGCGCAGTGGGCGTCGAGCCCCTCGCCCAGCTGCACATGGACCGATTGCGTGGCGCGGCCGCCGAAAGCGATCGGGGTCGTGGCCTTGTCGCGCGGCGGACCGACCACCATCACCAGCCCGCCTTCGAGGCTGGTCTCGGAATGCATCACCCCGCCCTGCCCGTCGTCCACAACCAGGGTGGTTTCAAAGCCGAAGGCCTTTTCCAGCCAGGCGAGCGCCGCCCGGGGGTCGCGGTACCAGATGACGGGGCTGATGGCGGGACGCATCTCAGCCTCCCACCTGGAAGGTCAGGCCGGTCGCGGCCTCCATCTGCGCGGTCGGGACCTTCTCCAGGTCCTGGCGGAAGCTCCAGACGTGCCCCTCGGGGTCCATGGCCCGGTAGGACCGTGCGCCATAGAACTGGTCGGCGGGCTCCTCGGTGATCCTCGCGCCCGCGGCCCTGGCGGTCTCGCAATGCTGATCCAGCCCACTCTCCAGGATCACCCAGATGAACTGCGTCCCCTGCCCCTCCAGCGAGGCCGGGCTGCGCATGCGCGCCCCGCCCAGCTGAGGCCCGGCCCACTCGCCGGCCACCCCGATGGGACAGTCGTGGAAGCTCATCTCCGCATGGGCGACATTACCCTCTGCGTCGGTCAGCAACAGGCTGACCTCAAAGCCGAAGGCCGTGGCCAGCCAATCAAGGGCCGTCTTGGGATCGCGATAGACGACCGTGGGACTGAAGGCGGCTCGGCGCATGATGGCCTCCCGGAGTTATGTTCTTCTCTCCGGAATATTTCTATATTTTCGCAATTATCTGTCAAGCGCCCGCTGCAGCCGCGAGAGCGCGCCATCGGTCTCCTCCGGCGCCACCCCCAACAGGTGCGCCAGCAGAGGATAGACATCGACATTGTCCGCCGTGCGCAGCTTCACCCCACGCCGGATGCGGGGACCGTGCGCCACAAAAACGGCGGTCATCTCCGGCGCATGGGGATCAAAGCCATGATTGCCGCCGCCGATCGGACGCTTGGCCACCCAGTCGCGGGTCGTGATCTCCCAGCCGGTCTGCGCCAGGCAGAAGATCGGCGGAACCCGGCGATGGTGGCCGTAGTGCAAGCGCGCGGGAAACTTGCCCCTCGCCCAACAGGTCATGTGCTTGTGTCGCTTCAGCAGCGCCTTCTCCACCTCGGCCTCGCGGCCGGGGGCCGGGGTCATGGTCATGAAGGCGCCCATCCCCAGGCGCTCGCCGGCGTCGGGTGCCACGATGTCCTCCAGATAGATGGCGCGCTCGGGCGAAGTGGCCGCCATTCCGTGGTCGGCGGTGATCACCAGGTTGGCCGCCAGACCCCGGGCCGCGAGGCCCGCCACCAGTCGGCCGATCGCGGCGTCAGTGCGAGTGACAGCGGCGTTCAGGAGCGCCGAGTCGGGGCCGTGGTGATGGCCGGCGGTATCGGTCTCGTCGAAATAGAGGGTGACGAAGGCCGGTCGCTCGGCCTGTGGCAAGTCCAGCCAGGCCAGAACCTGATCCACGCGCGCCTCGGGCGGCAGGGACTGGTCGAAGGGGCGCCAATAGCTCGGCCGCACCCCCTGGATGTCGGCCTCCGAGCCGGGCCAGAATAGGGTCGCGGACTTCAGTCCGGCCCGCTCGGCGCTGACCCACAGCGGCGTGCCGTCGTTCCACCAGCGGGGGTCGGTCACCGCGGCCTTGTCGGACATCTTGAAGACCACCCCGGGAATGGCCGGGTCGCGCATGGTGTTGTCGACGATCCCGTGGCGGTCGGGCCGCAGACCGGTGACCAGGCTGTAGTGGTTGGGGAAGGTCTTGGACGGGAAGGACGGCCGCACCGTCCCCCGCGCCCCTTCGGCCGCCAGTCGCGACAGGTTCGGCGTGATCCCCCGATCCAGGTAGTCGGCCCGGAACCCGTCCATGGAGACCAGGATCACCAGGGCCTTTTCGGCGGCCTGGGCGGAGACGACGGGGACGGCCAGCAGGAGGGCTGAAGCGACGAGGGTCAGGAGATGGCGCATGGATCCACCCTATCGCCGACAGATGACAGCCATTCCGCCCTGAACACCGGCGACAGCCCTGATACGCAAAAGCCCCGGACATCGCTGTCCGGGGCTTCTGTAATCTGGAGGGCCGCTAGAGCATTTTCCGATAAGTGTGAAACGGTTATCGGATCGAAAAATGCTGTAACTTTTTGAATTAGAGCCCTTTTCATCCGATCTGATTGAAGCAGTCAGATCGGAAAGGGCTCTAGGCTCAGTCCTCGGTGAAGGAATTTTCCTGCACCGGGCCGGAGTCCTTGCCCTTTTCCGACGGATCGCGGTCGACGAACTCGATCACCGCCAGGGGCGCGTTGTCGCCGTAACGGAAGCCGGCCTTCAGGACGCGGATATAGCCGCCGCTACGGGCCTTGTAGCGCGGGCCGATCACGGCGAAGAGCTTGCCGACCTGTTCGACGTCGCGGACCTTGCTGATGGCCTGACGCCGCGCGTGCAGGTCGCCGCGCTTGGCCAGCGTCACCAGCTTCTCCACCACGGGGCGGAGTTCCTTGGCCTTGGGCAGGGTGGTCACGATCTGCTCGTGCTTGATCAGGCTCGCCGCCATGTTGGCGAACATCGCGGTGCGGTGGGCGGAGGTCCGACCCAGTTTGCGGTGGGCTTTGCCGTGGCGCATCTCATATCTCCTGGACCGTCTGGCCCGCTGGACGCCCCCGATTTCCGGAAGGTCGCCCTTGTCTGATCAAATCCCAGCCTACTCCCGCCTGGGTCAACACGAGGCGCCGGAGCCTTCCACCGCGGTTGCGGTTTCATCAGGCCCGTACCGCCCTAAAGCGGCCTGAAGTCAGCGCGATATGCGGCGGGCCAAGAGCCCGACCGCACGTCTTTCTTACATCTGGTCTTCGAACTTCTTGGCCAGCTCTTCGATGTTTTCCGGCGGCCAGTTGGGCACGTCCATGCCGAGATGCAGGTTCATGCCCGCGAGCACTTCCTTGATCTCGTTCAGCGACTTGCGCCCGAAGTTCGGCGTGCGGAGCATCTCCGCCTCGGTCTTCTGGATCAGGTCGCCGATATAGACGATGTTGTCGTTCTTCAGGCAGTTGGCCGAACGGACCGAAAGCTCCAGCTCGTCGACCTTCTTCAGCAGCGCCGGGTTGAACGGCAGTTCCGGCTTGGCTTCGCCTTCGACCTTCTTCTTCGGCTCTTCGAAGGTGATGAAGATCTGCAGCTGGTCTTGCAGGATGCGGGCGGCATACGCCACCGCGTCCACCGGCGAGATGGCGCCGTTGGTTTCCACTTCCATGATCAGCTTGTCGTAGTCGAGGCTTTGGCCCTGACGGGTCGGCTCGACGCGATAGGCGACGCGCTTGACCGGGGAATACAGGCTGTCCACGGCGATCAGGCCAATGGGGGCGTCTTCCGGACGGTTCTGCTCGGCCGGGACGTAGCCCTTGCCGTTGTGCACGGTGAACTCCATGCGCACCTGGGCGCCATCGTCCAGCGTGCAGAGCACGTGGTCGGGGTTCAGGATCTCGATGTCCGACCCGGCCTCGATCTGGCCGGCGGTCACGACGCCCGGACCGGTGGCGCGCAGGGTCATGCGCTTGGGGCCCTCAGCGTGCATGCGCAGGGCCAGTTGCTTGATGTTCAGCACGATGTCGACCACGTCTTCCCGCACGCCTTCCAGCGAGGAGAATTCATGCACGACGCCGTCAATCTGCACGGCCGTCACAGCGGCACCTTGCAGCGAGGATAGAAGAACGCGGCGCAGGCTGTTGCCCAGGGTCACGCCAAAGCCGCGCTCGAGAGGTTCGGCCACCAGACGCGCCTTGCGGTTCGCGTCGGCGCCGGTCTCGATCAGCGGCTTCTCGGGACGGATGAGCTCGTTCCAGTTTCTTTCGATCACGGATAGGTGTCCCTCGAACGCAGGATCGCCGGACGCGGCTTACGCGGTCCGGCGAAGGGGGATAGCAGTACTTCGGTACTCAGACGCGCCGACGCTTGGGCGGGCGGCAACCGTTGTGCGGAATCGGGGTCACGTCGCGGATGGTCGTGATGGTCATACCCACCGACTGCAACGCGCGAAGCGCCGATTCACGGCCGGAACCCGGACCGGAAACGTTCACTTCAAGGGTCTTCACGCCGTGTTCGGCGGCCTTCTTGCCCGCGTCCTCGGCAGCCATCTGGGCCGCATAGGGGGTGGACTTCCGGGAGCCCTTGAACCCCATCGTGCCGGCGGAAGACCAGGAGATGGTGTTCCCCTGGGCGTCGGTGATGGTGATCATGGTGTTGTTGAACGAGGCGTTCACGTGCGCCACGCCCGAGGTGATGTTCTTGCGTTCGCGACGTTTAACGCGCGCCGGTTCCTTGGCCATCGACTAGCTTTCTTACTTCTTCTTGCCGGCGATCGGCTTGGCCGGGCCCTTGCGGGTCCGAGCGTTCGTGTGGGTGCGCTGGCCGCGGACCGGCAGGCCCTTGCGGTGACGCAGGCCGCGATAGCAGGCCAGGTCCATCAGACGCTTGATGTTGACCGCCGTCTCGCGACGCAGGTCGCCCTCAACCGTATAGTCACGGTCGATGGCTTCACGGATCTGCAGCACCTCGGCGTCCGTCAGCTGGTTGACGCGACGAGCGTCTTCGATGCCAACCTTCTGGACGATCTCGGCGGCTTTCGCCTGGCCGATGCCATGGATGTACTGAAGCGCGATAACGACGCGCTTGTTAGTCGGAATGTTTACGCCGGCGATGCGGGCCACTTGGGGTATTCTCCTGGTCACGCAGAGAAGCGCGAACAACGCCCCGACCCAAGATGGGATACGGCACGTCCCTCGCGCGTTTCGCGGAAGCGGCCCGTTATAGGGACAGTTGCGTTTCCGTCAATGCCGGAAGCGCGGGAAAATGCCCTTCTTTCGGGTGTTGCGCGCCGCCGCACCCCTCCCCTGAGGCCCCAATGGGAGAATGACGCCAGGATCACCCGCTTTTCGCGACGAAAACAAGTCGGCGCGGGCAGGCCGGGGGGCGAAAGCTGTATTTCGAATCGATTTCCCGGCGAAATCAGCAAGAATCGCCTGGCCGTCCCTCAACCGGCGCCCGCCCCGAAGATCTCCGGGTACGGAGGGCCAGAACGCAAAACGCCGCCCGCCATGGCTGGCCAGGCGGCGCTGGATCCTCGGGACAGGCCCGCGAATGCCGATGTTGGGTTGGGGGCGCGCGGACGCCCTAATGTGGGGCGTCGAGGGCCTTGTCGATGGCCTTGGCGACCATCTCGATGGCCCCCATGCCGTCCACTTCCACCAGCTTCTTCTGCTCCTCGTAATAGGGCAGCAGCGGCGCGGTGTTGGCGTTGTAGGCCGCCAGGCGGACCTTAAAGCTTTCGGGATTGTCGTCGGGCCGGCCGGACTCGGCGAAGCGGCCGGCGATCCGTTGCGTCAGGGCCGCGTCATCCACCTTCAGGCGGATCACCAGGTCGATCTTCTTGCCGCGCTTGGCCAGCATCTCGTCCAGGGCCTTCGCCTGGGGGATGGTCCGCGGGAAGCCGTCAAAGATCGCGCCGCCGGCCGCCTCGGTCTCGGGAAGGCGTTCCTCGATCAGGGCGATGACGATCTCGTCGGTCACCAGTTCCCCGCGCTCCATGACGCCGGCCACCTTCTTCCCGAGCTCGGTGCCCGAGGCGATGGCGGCGCGCAGCATGTCGCCGGTGGATAGCTGGACCATATTGCGGCCATCAACCAGGCGCTTGGCCTGGGTGCCCTTACCGGCGGCCGGCGGGCCGAACAGGATCAAATTCATAGCTTAAATGTCCCCTCCCGCCGGCCATCCCCATGGCCGGCGCAATTGACGGCGCGGGCTTTAGCGCCCGCGTCCGCCGCGCAGCTTCGACTTCTTGATCAGGCCTTCATACTGGTGGGCCAGAAGATGCGACTGAATCTGAGTCACGGTGTCCATCGTCACGCTCACCACGATGAGGAGCGAGGTGCCGCCCAGGTAGAAGGGCGCGTTGTAGAAGGCGATCAACGCCTCCGGCAGCAGGCAGACGACGGTGATATAGGCCGCGCCGATCACGGTCAGGCGGGTCAGGACAAAGTCCAGATACTCCGCCGTCCGCTTGCCGGGCCGGATGCCGGGCAGGAAGCCGCCGTACTTGCGCAGGTTCTCCGCGGTGTCCTCCGGATTGAACACGACCGAAGTGTAGAAGAAGCAGAAGAACACGATCAGGGCGCCGTAGAGCACCATGAAGGCTGGCCGTCCGTGCTGGAGCTCGCCCACCACGCCAGGCATCCACTGCAGGTAGGCCGGCAGGTCGGCGCTGGCCAGGAAGCTCATGGCCGTCGCCGGCAGCAACAGCAGGGACGAGGCGAAGATCGGCGGAATCACGCCGGCGGTGTTGATCTTCAGGGGCAGGAACGAGGTGTCGCCGCCGAACATGCGGTTGCCCTGCTGGCGCTTGGGATACTGCACCAACAGCCGGCGCTGCGAGCGTTCCATGAAGACGATGACCAGCACCACGGCGATGGCGAGCGCCGCGATCAGCAAGAGCGCGACGCCTGGCAGGGCGCCGGTCTGGGTCATGGAGAACATCTGGAAGATGCCGCGCGGCAGCACGGCCACAATGCCGGCGAAGATGATCAGCGAGACGCCGTTGCCGACCCCGCGGCTGGTGATCTGCTCGCCCAGCCACATCAGGAAGAGGGTGCCGCCCGTCAGGGTCACGACCGTGGAGACCAGGAAGAAGACGCCGGGGTTGTTCACCAGGCCGGGGCTGTTCTGCAGCCCCACCGCGATCCCGAAGGACTGCAGCAGCGCCAGCAGCACGGTCAGGTAGCGGGTGTACTGGTTCAGGGTCTTGCGGCCCGCCTCCCCGCCTTCCTTGCGCAGCTTTTCCCAGGGCGGATAGACCGTCCCCAGCAGCTGCACGATGATCGAGGCCGAGATGTAGGGGCCGACGTTCAGGGCGAAGATCGCCATCCGCTCCACGGCGCCGCCGGAGAACATGTTGAACATGCCCAGGATGCCCTGGGACTGGCCCTGGAAGGCGTTGGAGAAGGCGTTGATGTCGATGCCCGGGATCGGGATGTAGGTCCCGAGCCGGTAGACCACCATCGCCATGATGGTGAAGCCGATACGCTTGTGGAGCTCCGTCGCCTTGGCGAAGGCGCCGAAGTTCATATTGGCGGCGAGCTGTTCGGCGGCCGAAGCCATAGGGTACCCCGAAGCTTTAAGACCGGTCGTACATAGGGCGTCCGACCGGCGGTGTCATCTGGCGTGGCCGCCCCCTCCCCGGCTTGGGGAGGGACGGACCCAGGCGGACTTAGGCTTCGGCCGATTCGGCGGCGGCCGGAGCCGTCGTCGTGATCTTGCCGCCGGCCTTTTCAACCGCGGCCTTGGCCGCGGCGGACGCCGAGTGGACGGTGATGTCGAGCTTGGAGGTCAGGGCGCCCTTGCCCAGCAGGCGGACACCGTCGAGTTCACGGCGCACGACGCCGGCGGCGATCAGCACGGCGGCGTCGATGGGCTTGCCGGCGTCGAGCTTGCCGGCGGCGATCGCCTGCTCGAGACGCCAGAAGTTCACCTCGGCGAACTTGAGCGCGTTGGGATTGTTGAACCCGCGCTTGGGCATGCGCATGTGGAGCGGCATCTGGCCGCCTTCGAAGCCGGCGATGGCGACGCCGGAGCGCGCCTTCTGGCCCTTGACGCCGCGGCCGCCGGTCTTGCCCTTGCCTGAACCTTCACCGCGGCCAACGCGCATGCGGTTCTTGGTGGAGCCTTCGCGCGGCTTCAGTTCATTGAGTTTGGTCATGTGACGCCTCTCCTTGGAGATC
>NZ_JANPJP010000009.1:0-41308 GCF_031425575.1 Phenylobacterium sp. | reverse complement strand
GCCCCACCGTCAGCAGGGCGACGGACGCCGGAATAGCGACGGCGTTCGAGATCGACCAACGGCGCGCCGGGGCTTCGAAGCCACTCTTGACCGTCATGTGGTCGCCAATCCTGCCGGAAGCCTCGTGACCCGTTTAGCGTGTGAGGATTAATCGATCATGGTCAGGCGGGAATTTCTGCCCTGACGGCGGCTGCGAACCTGGGATCGAGGGGGTAGAACCGCGGGGCGGGTGCGGATTGGCCGCCCACCGCTGTGGTCGCCGTCCGGGGTGAAGCTGCTTGGCGAGTCGCTATGGCCTCGAGATCCGCGCCGCCGACAGCACCGACGCGCCAGGGGTCGCCGAGCTGCTGCAGGTGGCGGGGCTGCCGGCCGCCGCCGTGGCCGGCCGGCTGGAGCGGCTGAAGGCTGAGCGGGCCACGGTCCTGCTGGCCATCGAGTGGGGACCGCCGAGCGGGCTCATCGTCTTCCATGCTCGCCAGACCCTGCTGGCCACCTGCCCTGCGCCTTCGTCAGCACGTTCATTGTCGGACCCGACGCACGCCGCCGCGGGATCGGAAGGCTGTTGCTGAAGGCCGCCTCCCAAGCCGCCCGCAGCGCCGGTTGCGGAGAGCTGCACCTGTCGGTTCCCGTGGGCGAGGTTGGCTTGCGCGCCTTCTGCCAAGCCACCGGTTTCGATGAGCAGGACGCCGGCTTCGTGCGGGCGCTGCGCAAGCGCAACTGACGGCTAGATCGCCCGCGCGCGGCCCTCCCAGTAGGGGGCGCGGACCTTGTTGCGCTGGATTTTGCCGGCTTCGGAACGCGGCAGGCTGGTAGCGAAGTCGATCTGGCGGGGGATCTTGAACTTGGCCAGGTTGGCGTGGGCGAAGGCCAGGATCTCCTGCTTCAGAGCCTCGCTGGGCTCGTAGCCGGCCTTGAGCTGGATCACCGCGCGAACCTCCTCGCCGCGTTCGTCGTGGGGCACGCCTACCGTGCAGGTGTCCTCGACGGCCGGGTGCTTGATCAGCTCGTTGTCCACCTCCTGCGGGTAGATATTGACCCCGCCGGCGATGATGGTCTCGGCGTTGCGGCCGGTGAGGAACAGGTAGTCGTCCTCGTCGAAAAAGCCGATGTCGCCCATGGTGAAATAGCCGTCGCGGCGGTTGGCCTCGGTCTTGGCGTCATCCTTGAAGTAGTCGAAGCCCCCCTGGATATCGAGGCGCATATAGATGGCCCCGGCGACGCCGACAGGGCATTCCTCGCCGGCCTCATCCAGGATGCGCGCGGCGTGCGGCGCGGGCCGTTTGCCCACTGTGCCCGGCTTCCTCAGCCATTCCTCGGAGCTCACCACGAAGCCCACCCCGCCCTCGGAGCCGGCGTAGTATTCGTTCAGCACCGGCCCCCACCAGGCGATGATGGCGTGCTTCACCTCGGGCGGACACGGCGCAGCGCCATGGGTGATCTTGCGCAGGGAGCTGAGGTCGTAGCGGCCCCTCACCTCTTCTGGCAGGGCCAGCAGGCGCTGGAACATGATCGGCACGAAGTGGCCCCGCGTGATCTTGAAATCCTCGATGGTCTTCAGGACCAGCTCGGAATCCCACTTGTCCATTAGGACGGTGGGCACCCCGTTGGTCAGGGCGCGGCGCACGTCTCCAGCCAGGGGCGCCGCGTGATAGGCAGGGCCGGTGCAGAGGTGGATGTCGGTCTCGCGGTCATAGGTCTTGTCATGGCCCGGCACGACGGCCTGCGGCTTGTGCACCCCCTTGGGCCGCCCGGTGGTGCCTGACGAGTAGAGCATGGTGTAGCCGCGGACGGGGTCGTCGATGTCGGCGGGGGAGAACCGGGCCAGGGCCGCCTCGTAGCCGACGAACCCCGGCAGGTCCCCACCGATGGCCACCTTCAGCTCCAGGTTCGGGCTATGGCTGGCCGCCGCCACTGCGGTGGCCACATCGGCGTCGGCGAACAGGGCCTTGGCCTCGCAGTTTTCGATGATGTAGGCGATTTCGTCGGCGGTCAGGTGCCAGTTCACCGGGCTCATGCGCACTCCCACCCGCAGGGCGGCGAACAGCACGTCGGCGAACTCGACCCGGTTAGAGCACAGCAGGGCGATGGAATCCCCAGGCCCCAGCCCCTGCGCGCGCAGAAGGCGGGCGATCCGGTTAGCGTTGGCGTTGAGGTCAGCGAAGGTCCGGGTGCGGCCGTTCAACTCATGAACCGCCACCTTGTCGGGCTGCAGCTGCGCCCAGACGGCGGGCGCCATCCCGACCTCGATCGCCGCGTTCAGGCGCGCTTCCAGATCAACAACCGAAGCCTGGCTCATACCCATTCTCCCCGCCCGGCATTGAGCAGCCGGTTCGGCGCCATCTTCCGGAACCCGGCGCGATGACGCAACGGCATTCCGCAACCGGCCGGGATTGAACCGGGCTTTAGGCCGCAACCTGTCGTTGGGAAAAAACTGCGGAGGTCGGCAAATCCTGCCACGGCCAAGGCCGCAACCGAAGATGCAAGTCACTGATTTTCAATGCTTATGCTCAGATCGGGAAGACAGGCACAGCCCTTGCACTCATGGTTCATGGGCGCGTATCGCGACGCCCGCGTATGGGCTGGCATGCACGGACACGACAGACACATGGACCGCACGGCGCGCCACGGCGCCCTATGCCGCGTCCTGTCGTCGGCGTCGGGACGCGCGGCGTGACCTCCATCGTCTCCTCCTACACCCCGGCCCAGATCGCCGGCCTCTCGCGGCAGGAACTGGAGTCCTTGACCCGCGCCGACATGGCGGCGCTGAGCTTCAGCCAGATCGGCGCCCTGACGGCGACGGGAATGGAGGCCCTGTCAGGCGAACAGCTCCAGGCCCTGTCCACCAAGCAGGTGACCGCGCTGGCGGCGACCCAGATCCGTGCGCTGTCCACCAGTCAGATCGTCTTCAGCGCGGCCCAGCTGGCGGCGTTCAATGGGACCCAGTTCCAGGGCTTTGAGGCCGAGGACATCGCGGCCTTCACCACGACCCAGATCAGGGGCCTGACCGCCCGCGAACTCTCAGCGGCGACCGCCGACCAGGTGGACGCCTTCTCCTCCACCCAGATCGCGGCGATGAGCGCCACTCAGATCCGCGGCTTCACGGCCACCGAGGTCGCAGGTCTGGACGATCAGCAGTTCACCGCCTTGAGCGCAGGCCAGGTGGGCGCCCTCACTCCAACCCAGATCAAGGCTCTCAGCACCACACAGATCGCGGCGCTCAGCACCATCCAGGTCAATGGCCTGACCGCGGCCGGACTGGAGGCGATGACCGCCACCCAGGTGAGCGCCCTGACGCCCGAGCAGATCCCCGCCATATCCGCCGGCGGGTTCCTGGGCTTCACCGGCGCCGATATCGCCAGCTTCAGCAGCGAACAGCTTGGCGCCCTGACCCCCACCCAGATAGGGCGTCTGTCGACCCCGCAGGTCCGCGGCCTCACCGCGACCCAGGTGGCAGGTCTGGACGACACTCAGCTCGCCGCCGTCACCACAGTCGGGATGGCGGCCCTCAGCGCGAGTCAGGCCGCGGCCTTCACCCAGGAGCAGGTCGCAGCCCTCACCACCACCCAGATCAAGGGCCTCTCCGCAGTGGCCCTGGGCGCGCTCTCCGCCGACCAGATCGACGGCATGTCCGCCAGCCAGATGGCGGCGCTCTCGGCGACCCAGCTGCGGGGCTTCGACGCCGCCGACACCGCCTCCCTGGACGCCGCCCAGCTCGGCGCCCTGAGCACCCTGCAGATGGGCGCCTTCAATGCGACCCAGATCCGGGCGCTGAACCCCGAGCAGATCGCTTCGCTCAACACGACCCAGATGAAGGGGCTCACCGCCGCCCAGACGACGGCGATGACGCCGACCCAGATCGCCGCGTTTACGGTCACTCAGATTCCTGACCTGACGGTCGCGGGGCTCTCCGGCCTCACGGCGGCCAATATGGCGGGTCTGAGCCCCGAGCAGCTGGGCGCCTTGAGCTCCGGCCAGATCAGCAAGCTGTCGGCCATGCAGGTGCGCGGGCTGACGGCGACCCAGATTCCCGCCCTGGCCGACACCCAACTGGCCGCCCTGACCGCCGGCGGGATAGCGGGGCTGACCTCCACCCAGGTGGCGGCCTTCAGCGAAACCCAGATCGCGGCCCTGACCACCACCCAGGTCCGAGGCCTGTCGGCCGCCGCCGTCGGCGCCCTGTCTGAAGCCCAGGTCCGGGCCATGTCGGTGAGTCAGGTCGCGGCCCTTACCGCCACTCAGGTCCAGGGCCTGACCGCCACCGAGGCCGGCGCCCTGACCTCGGAACAGTTGGCGGCGCTGAGCAGTGTCCAGGTGGCCAGTCTCACGGTCACGGCGATCACCGGCCTGACCGAGACAGACATCGGCGCCCTGACCGCCACCCAGGTGCGAGCCCTGAGCGCCGGCCAGATCAGCAGCCTCTCCACCACGCAGGCGGCCAGCCTGCAGTTGACCCAGCTCGCCGTGCTCAGCGCCCTGCAGATGAAGGGTATCGCGGCCTCCGACTTGAGCGCCCTGAGCGCCGACCAGGTCGCGGCCTTCTCCGCCACCCAGATCGCGGCGCTTGGCGCCGGTCAGATCCAGGCCCTGACCTCCGCCCAGGTGGCCGGCCTGAGCACCACCCAGGTGGGTGGCATGGCGGCCACCCAGATCGCCGCCTTCACCTCCGCCCAGGTCGAGGCCCTGGCCACCACCCAGCTCGCCGCCATCACGCCGGGCGCCTTCACGGGCCTAACCGCCACCAATATGGCCCAGCTGCGCACCGAGCAGTTGGGAGCGCTGACCACCACCCAGATCACCAGGCTGTCGGTCTCCCAGCTGCAGGCCCTGGGCGACACGCAGATCGCGGGCCTGGCCGACACGCAGCTCACCGCCCTGACCGCTCCGGAACTGGCGTCCCTGTCCGGAACCCAGGTCGCGGCCTTTACCCAGCTGCAGATCTCGGCGTTCACCACCACCCAGATCCGCGGCCTCACCGCCACCAGCCTCGGCTCGCTGACGCCTGAGCAGATCGGCTCGCTGTCCACCACCCAGCTCCAGGCCCTCACCACCGCTCAGCTCAAGGGGTTCACCACCACCGACGCCGCGTCCCTGACCACCGCCCAGTTCGCGGCCCTGTCTGAGACCCAGGTGGCGGCCCTGTCGGCCAACGTGATCGGCGGCCTGACCCTCGACGAGGTGGCGGGCCTGAGCACCAGCCACCTGGCGGGCCTGTCCACGGCTCAGGTGGGGGCGCTGTCGGAGGAGCAGGTCGCGGTCCTCTCGGCCACCCAGCTCGGCGCCCTGGGCGCCACCCAGATGCGGGGCCTGAGCAGCGAGGCCCTGGCGGCCCTCACCGCCAGCCAGTTCGCCACCTTCTCGGCCACCCAGATAGCCGCCCTGAGCACCAACCAGATCAAGGGCTTCACCGGCGACGAGATCGATGACATGACGGCCGAGCAGCTCGCGGGCCTCACGGCGGCGCAGCTCACCGGCCTGTCGGCTACGGCCATGGCGGCCCTGTCCACCACCGACGTCGCGGCCCTGACCGCCACCCAGATCAAGGGCCTGGCGGCCACCACACTGGCGGCCTTCTCGCCGGAGCAGCTCGGGGCGCTGTCGACCACCCAGATCCAGACCTTGAGCGTCGCCCAGGTCCGGGCGTTCACCGAGGAGCAGGCCGGGGCCCTCACCAGCGACCAGATCGCAGCCCTGCACACCACACAGGTTGCAGCCCTGAGTACGACGGCCATCGCCGGCCTTACTCCCGAGGACGTCGCGGGCCTCGCCTCCACTCAGATCGGCGCGATGGTGGCCGCCCAGATCCAGGCCTTGTCCGGCGACCAGGTCGAAGCCCTGACCACGACCCAGATCGCAAGCTTCACCGCCCTGCAGCTCAAGGGCCTCACCGCCACGTCCCTGGGCGCCCTCAGCGTCGCCCAGTTCGCCGCCCTCTCGGCCAGCCAGATCGGCTCCCTGACCTCGGCCGCCATCGGTGGGCTGAGCGCCGAGCAGGTCGAAGCCCTGACCACCACCCAGCTGGACGCCTTCAAGACCACCGGGATCGCCGGCCTCACGGACGTCCAGGTCGCCGCCATGAGCGCGGCCCAGGTGGCCAGCCTGGAAGCCAGCCAGATCGGCGCCCTGACCCCCACGGCGATGGCCGGCCTGAGCGCGGCCGAGATCGCCGCCCTGACGGAGAGTCAGATCGGCGGTCTGACGGCGACTCAGCTCGGGGCCCTTTCGGCCGAGCAACTGCAGGGTTTCTCCGCCTCGCAACTGGACAGGTTGACCACCCGGCAGGTGGCGGGCCTCAACATCACCAACCTCGGCGCGCTCTCCAATGAGCAGATCGCCGCCCTGACGCCCTCGCAAATCGCGGCTCTCAGCGCCACAGCGATGGGGGGCCTGACCCCGACCCAGGTCGCGGCTCTGAGCAACACCCAGATTGACGCCCTGAAGGCGGCCGGCGTCGGGGGCCTGACCTCGACCCAGGTGGCGGCCATGACCGATGGGCAGATCGCCGGGCTGGCGGCGACCCAGATCGCGGCGCTCAGCGCCAGCGCGGTCACCGGCTTCAGCGCCGCCGACATCGGCGCGCTCACCTCGACCCAGGTCGCCGCGCTGAGCGCCACCCAGATCGGCGCCCTGTCGGACGATCAGGTCGACGGGTTCGACACCACGCAGCTTCGCGGTCTCAGCGCCAAGCAGATCGCCGGGCTGTCCAGCACAGCCATCTCGGGATTGGCTCCGGAGAGTATCGCGGCTTTCACCACCACCCAGATTTCGGCCCTGGTCGCCACCCAGGTCGCCGCCCTGAGCGCTGAGGATGTGCGGGCCATGACGGGCGCGCAGATTGCGGCCCTGTCGGTCTCAGGGGTCGCCGGCCTCGCCGACACCCAGGTGGCCGCCCTGAGCGCCACCCAGATGGCCGCCCTCATCCCCACCGAGATCGCCGCCCTAACCGCCACCGCGGTCTCGGGGCTGACGTCCACACAGATCGCCGGGCTTTCGAAGGAACAGCTGGCCGCGATGACCCAGGGTCAGATCGCCGCCATCTCCACCGCCAGCATCGTCGGCCTCACGCCAACTGAGATCGCGAGTCTCAGCCTCACCCAGTTCGGCGGCCTGACCCCGACCCAGGTGGGCGCCTTCACCCCGACCCAAATGGCGTCGCTGACCGCGACCCAGGTGGCGTCCCTGACGCCGGCTAAGGTCAGCGGCCTGACTCCGACCCACATCGCGGCCCTGACCCCAACTCAGTTCGCCGCCCTCAGCCCCACCCAACTGGCCGCCATGTCGACGACGGGCGTCACCGGCCTGACCTCAACCGAGATCGCGGGCCTGACCAGGACCCAGCTGGCCAGCTTCACCGCCACCCAGATCGGCGCCCTGACTTCGACCCAGTTCGCAGCCTTGAGCCAGACCCAGCTGGCCGGCCTGACCGCCACCGGGGTCAACGGCCTGACCGCCGCCCACGTCGCCAGCCTGACGCCCACCCAGATCGCGGCGATGAGCACCACCCATATCGCGGCCCTGTCGGCGAGCGGCGTGTCGGGCCTGACCGCCGACCAGGTCCCGGCCCTGTCGGCGACCCAGATCGCAGCCTTCACCGCCACCGAGGTCGCCGCCCTGTCCGCTCGGGCCATTTCGGGCCTGTCGACCGAGGACATCGCCGGCCTGACCTCGACCCAGTTCGCGGCTCTGACCCCGGAACAGGTCCGTGCGCTCTCCACCACCCAGGTGGCGGGACTGGGGACCACGCAAGTCGGCCTGCTGGACGCCTCCGATGTGAGCAGCCTGACGCCCACCCAGATCGCGGCCCTGACCCCCACTGGATTTGGCGCCCTGACCCTAACCCAGATCAAGGCCCTGTCGGCCGCCGGGATCACCGGCCTGACCGAGCAACAGATCACCCAGATGACCCTTACCCAGCTCGGCGGCCTGACCACCGAGCAGATCGGGGCGCTCACCACCACCGAGATCGGCTATCTCACCGCCGCCGAAATGGCCGCCATGACGGTCACCCAGCTCAGCGGCCTGGTCCGTATGCAGTTGCGGGCCTTGAGCGAGAGCCAGTTCGATGCTCTCAGCACGACCCAGGTGGCGTCCTTCAGCGCAACCCAGATCGCCAACCTTGAATCCACCGACCTGAACGGCTTCGAGCCTACCCAGTTCGAGGCCCTGACCTCGACCCAGGTTGGGTCGCTGACTCCCACCCAGCTCAACAGCCTGAACGCGACCATGATGTCGTCCTTCACCGATCGGCAGCTGGTGGGCCTGACGGTCACCCAGGTGGCCAGCCTCTCGATCACCAGCATCAGCGCCCTGACGCCCCGCGAACTGATGGCCCTGAACGGCGCCCAGATCGACGCCTTCACCCCGACCCAGATGGCCAGCATCACGCCAGAGCAGCTCGCGGCCATGCAGGCCGGCTCGTCCTGATCCACGCCGCTGAGACTTGAGGTCGCGCGCTAGGCGCCCGCGGCGACAGCTGCCGCAGCGTCCTGCTCGATCAGCACCAGGGCCTCCAGCATCAGCGCGCGCATCGCCTGGCTGGCGCCCTCGGCGTCGCCGGCCAGGATAGCGTCGGAGACCTTCTGATGGTCGGCGATGCTGGCCAGGCGCACGCCCTTGCGGCGGTTGGTCAGGCGGATGGAGGTGCGCAGGGCCACGTCGATCAGGTCACGCATCTGGGCCAGGAAGCGGTTGCCGCTGGCCCGCAGGATGGCGACGTGGAAGGCGATGTCGGACTCCAGAGGATCATCCTCGCCCCGCTCGGCGGCCTTCATGCGGTCCAGCCCCGCGATGATCGCGGCCTTGGCCTCGTCGCTGGCCAGGCGCGCGGCCATGGAAGCGGCCATGGGTTCGATGGCGAGGCGAACCTGGGTGAACTCCAGCAGCAGAGTCGGCGAGAACTTGCGCTCCAGAAACCAGCGCAGCACGTCGGGATCCAGCAGGTTCCAGTTGGCCTCCGGCTCCACCCAGGTGCCCTGGCGGGGGCGAGCGTTCAGAAGGCCCTTGGTGGTCAGCATTTTGACCGCCTCGCGCAGCACACTGCGGCTCACCCCCAGGCGCTTGCAGAGTTCGGCCTCGATGGGGAATGGGTTCTGCGCGCCATAGACGCCGCAGACGATCTCCTGACCCAGGCGCTGGACGATGTCGTGGGTGAAGCTACGGCCGTGGGTGGTCCTCATCGGCGGATCGCCGGCGCGTCGCGCGCGACCAGGTCAGCGTGCGAAATGAGACACCTCCAGGCCCGCAGCTTGGGTGCGGTCTCGAAAGCATGTTCCAGCTTAGGCCTGACGGTCAAGCGCGCAGGGCTTGGACGTTATCTTGCGCCGCCCGCAGGAAGGCGCCCGGCGCCAGGGCGGTGACGTCGCCCACCACGATCATCACCGGTCCCGCGCCAGTGGCCGCGGCCAGCGCCGGCAGGTCCTCCAGCGAGCCGCTGATGAACCGCGCCTCGGGGCTCCCGACATTCTCGATCACCGCCACCGGCGTAGCGGGCGCACGGCCCGCCGCGACCAGCCGGGCGCGGATCTGCTCGGCGGCGGCCCCGCCCATATAGACGGCCAGGGTGGTCTCCGGATCGGCCGCGCCGTCCCAGTCAGCCACCAGCCTGCCCGCCGTCAGGGTGGCGGTGGCGAACACCAGGCGGCGCGCCAGGCCGCGATGGGTCAGGGGGAAATCGAACTGTGCGGCGGCCGCGCAGGCGGTGGTCACCCCGGGCACGATCTCCACCGGCACGCCGTGGGACTTCAGGAAAGCGCTCTCCTCCCCGACCCGGCCGAAGATCGAGGGATCGCCGCCCTTCAGCCGCACCACCTTCAGGCCGCGCCGCGCCAGGCGCAGCATCAGGCGGTTGATGGTGTCCTGCGCCATGCTGGCGCGCCCCGCCCGCTTGCCGGTCTGGATGCGGATACAGTTGGCCGGCGCGAGGTCCAGGATCTCGGCGCCGACCAGGGCGTCATAGAGCAGGGCCTGGGCGCCCTGGACCGCCCGCAGGGCGCGCACCGTCATCAGGTCGGCGGGTCCAGGACCCGCGCCCACCAGCTGCACCTGACCAAGATCATGCGGCATCCTGGGTCTCCTTGAGGGTATTGAGGGCGGCGATACGTCGGGCGATCTCGGGGCGGCAGGAGCCGCAGTTGGTCCCGGCTCCCGTCGTCGCGCCGATGGCCTCGACGGTGGCGGCGCCGCCTCGGACGGCGTCATCAATGGTGCGGGTGCCCACCTTCAGGCAGGCGCAGACGATGGGGCCCTTGTCGATCACGGGACCGGCTGGGCGTCCGAACAGCAGGGTGGCCCGCGCAGCGGAGGGGACGTCCTGTTCGAAGAGGTCGGCCAGCCATTCGCGGGGCGGCAGAGCGCCGCCGGTGGCCATGAACAACACCCGCTCCAGCCGATCGCCGGAGATCCAGGCGTCGCGTCGCGCGCCGGTGGCCGGGTCGCCATAGCTCAGCAGCTCGCCCGCCGGCTCACCGATCCAGCGGCGCAGGGCCTCGCGCTCGTTCTCGTCCCCGCGCCCCGCGAACTCGTGCAGCGTGCAGGCGGTCTGCGGGATGCGCCGCCAGATGAGGTCCGCGCCCTGCGGCGAGGCGAACCCCTTGCGGTCGATCAGAAAGCCCTTCCAGGTCTCGCGATAGGCCCGCACCCGGGCCGGCGTGTGCTTGAACTCCGGCTGGCCGGAGGTCGCGTCGACACTGGGCGCGATCAGGGGATTGGACCGGCCCGACGGAGCGTAGGCCTTGGTCCAGTGGATGGGCATGAAGACGCCGCCCCGCCGCTGACGATCGGTCAGCCGGGCGATGGCCACCGCCTCGCCGCGCACCGTCTGGACGCGGGTCAGGACACCCTCGGTCACCCCCACGGCGGCGGCGTCCTCCGGGTGGATTTCCACGAAGGGTTCCGGCGCATGGCGCCACAGGTCGGCGGCCAGGCCAGTGCGGGTCATGGTGTGCCACTGGTCGCGGATACGGCCGGTATTGAGCGACAGGGGGAAGGCCGGATCGCAGGCGGTGGCGGGCCCCTTGGACGCCACGGGCATCATTTTGGCCCGGCCGTCCGCGGTCTGAAAACGTCCGTCGGTGAACAGTCGCAGGGTGCCCAGCCGGTCGGCGCCCACCGGCCACTGCACCGGGGCCAGCTCGTCGTAGCCCGCCTGCGACAGGCCCACGAGGCCTGAGAGGTTCAGGGTGCGACCGAGGTTCTCGAAGGCGGTCAGCCGGGTCCATTCGCGGAAGACGCTGGCCTGGCTGGCCCACGAGAAGGCGTCGCCAAAGCCCATGGCGCCCGCCACCTCGGCGATGATCCGCCAGTCGGCCTTGGCCTGGCCCGGCGCGGGGAACAGGGCGCGCTGGCGCGAGATGCGGCGCTCGGAATTGGTGACCGTGCCGTCTTTCTCGCCCCAGGCCAGGGCCGGCAGCTTCACGTGGGCGAAGGCCATGGTGTCGGTGTCGGCTATGCAGTCGGAGACGACGACGAAGGGGCACTTGGCGAGCGCCTCGCGCACCCGCCCGGCGTCGGGCATGCTGACGGCCGGATTGGTGGCCATGACCCAGATGGCCTTGATGCGCCCGTCATGGACGGCCTCGAACATGTCGACGGCCTTCAGGCCGGGCTTGGGAGAGGTCTTCGGCGCGCCCCAGAAGCGGGCCACCCGGGCCACGTCGTCTTGAGCGAAGTCCATGTGGCCGGCCAGGGTGTTGGCCATCCCTCCGGTCTCGCGCCCGCCCATGGCGTTGGGCTGACCGGTGATGGAGAAGGGGCAGGCGCCGGGCTTGCCGATCCGCCCGGTCGCCAGGTGCGCATTGATGATCGCCAGCCCCTTGGCCACGCCCTGGGCCGACTGGTTGGCGCCCATGGAGAACAGGCTGACCGTCTTGGGCGTGTCGGCGAACATCTGGAAGAAGGTCTGAAGGTCGGCCAGGTCGAGCCCGCAGTCGGCGGCCACGGCGGCGGGCGACTGGTCGGCCTGGGCGAGCTCGGCGTCCACGCTGGCGAAGCCGTTGACGTGCTCGGCGATGAAGCCGCGGTCGATGGCGCCGCGCCGGATGAGGTCGGCCAGAAGGCCGTTCCAGAGGCGCACGTCCATCTGGGGCGCGAGCGGCAGATGCAGGTCGGCCACCTCGGCGGTATCGGTGCGGCGCGGGTCGATGACCACGTGCTTCTGGCCCCTAGCGCGCTGGGCCTCCACGCGCCGGAACAGCACCGGATGGGTCCAGGCCGCATTGTGGCCGCTGAACACCACCAGGTCGGCGAGATCCAGGTCCTCGTAGCAGCCGGGCACCAGGTCGGCCCCGAAGGCCTGCTTGTGGGCCGCCACAGCCGAGGCCATGCAGAGCCGGGAATTGGTGTCGATATTGCCCGAGCCGATGAAGCCCTTCATCAGCTTGTTGGCGACGTAGTAGTCCTCGGTCAGCAGCTGGCCCGAGACGTAGAAGGCCACCGAGTCCGGGCCGTACCGGGCGATGGTCTGGGCGAAGCGGCGGGCCACCAGGCCGGTGGCCTCGCTCCAGCCCACCTCGCGCTCGCCGATCATGGGGCTGAGCAGGCGGCCTTCCAGCCCCACCGTGGCCCCCAGCGTCGAACCCTTGGAGCACAGCCGGCCTTCATTGGCCGGGTGGGCGACATCGCCGCTCACCGCCAGGCTGCGCGCCGGGGCCGCCACGCCCGAGACGCCGCAGCCCACGCCGCAATAGGGACAGGTGGTCTTGACGGCGGGGACGAGGGAACCGTCGGCCACGCTAGCCTCCGACCACGCCCAGCATCAGGCGGCCGTCCACCACCTCCAGGGGAACCACCGGCGCGCAGCCGTGGCCCTTGTCTGCGCCGGTTCCTTCGCCGGTGGCCAGGTCGATTATCCGCCCGTGCAGCGGACAGGTGACCGACTGGCCGTGCACGATCCCCTGGCTTAGCGGGCCGCCCTTGTGCGGGCACCTATCCATCAGGGCGAAGACCGCGCCGTCGCCCGTGCGGAAGATGGCGATGTCGCCCTGCGGGCTGGGCACCCGGCGGGCGCCCCGGCGCGGGACGTCGGTTACCGCGCCCACGTCGGTCCAGCGGATGGCGGGTTCCTTCACGAGGGCGTTCATGCGGGTTCGAACTCCAGGCGGCGGCTAAGCGGGTTGAACTCTTCGGTGTGACGGCCGGCCACCCGCTCCGCCCACGGATCGATGCGGGAGAAGCGCTGCGAATAGGAGAAGCGGTCGTAGAGCGCCCGGCGGTTATCCAGGTCGGCGATCGCCGCCTTGATGCTGTCGAGGCCGACCCGGTCCATCCACTTGTAGATCCGCTCCAGGTACCAGCCCTCCTCGCGGTAGAGCTGCACCACGGCGCAGATGGTCCACATCGCCTCTTCCTCGGTGGCGACCTTGGTGAGGATCTCGGTGCCGCGGATGTGCAGGCCCGCGGCGCCGCCCACATGGATCTCGTAGCCAGAGTCCACGCAGATCACACCGACGTCCTTGCAGGTCGCCTCGGCGCAGTTGCGGGGACAGCCCGACACCGCCAGCTTGACCTTGGCCGGGGCCCAGGACCCCCACATGAACTTCTCCAGCCGCATGCCGAGGCCGGTGGAGTCCTGGGTCCCGAACCGGCACCAGTCGGAGCCGACGCAGGTCTTCACCGTGCGCAGCCCCTTGGCGTAGGCGTGGCCCGAGACCATGCCCGCCGCGTTGAGGTCGGCCCAGACCGCCGGCAGGTCGTCCTTCTTGACCCCCAGCAGATCGATGCGCTGGCCGCCCGTCACCTTCACCGCCGGGATGGCGAACTTGTCGGCCACATCGGCGATGGCGCGCAGTTCGTCGGGGGTGGTCATCCCGCCCCACATGCGCGGCACCACCGAATAGGTGCCGTCCTTCTGGATGTTGGCGTGGACGCGCTCGTTGATGAACCGCGACTGCTTGTCGTCCTGGTAGTCCCCGGGCCAGGCGCAGATCAGGTAGTAGTTGAGCGCGGGCCGGCACGAGGCGCAGCCGTCCGGGGTCGTCCATTCCAGGGCCTGGTGAACGGCCGGCATGGACTTCAGTCCGCCCTCGACGATGGCCCGGCGAACCACGTCATGGGTGTGGCTGGTGCACTTGCACATCGGGGCTGGGCCGGTCTGGACCTGGAAGCCGTCGCCCAGGGTCAGCTTCAGCAGCTTCTCCACCAGCGGGGTGCACGACCCGCACGAGGCCGAGGCCTTGGTGACCCCGCGCACGGCGTCCAGGGTGGTGAGCCCCTGGGCGGTGATGGCTCCGGTGATCTGCCCCTTGCACACGCCGTTGCAGCCGCAGACCTCCTGGTCGTCGGACATGGCCGCAACGGCCGCACTAGGGTCCAGGCCCGACAGACCCTCCGTGATGGCCTGGCCGAAGATCAGGGTCTCGCGGATGCCGCTCACGTCGGCGCCCTGGCGCATGAGGTCGAAGTACCAACCGCCATCGGCGGCGTCGCCGAACAGCACCGCGCCGGCGACCTTTCCGTTCTCGAGAACGACGCGCTTGTAGACGCCACGACCCGCGTCCCGGAACACGATGTCCTCGCACCCCTCCCCGCCCGCGAAGGCGCCGGCGGAGAAGACGTCCACGCCCGACACCTTCAGGCGGGTCGAGAGCATGGAGCCGCCATAGGCGCTGGCCTCGTCGCCGGTGAGCGCCGCCGCCAGGGTCTTGCACATGTCCCAGATGGGGGCGACCAGACCGTAGGCCACGCCCCGATGCTCGGCGCATTCCCCCACCGCATAGATGTCGGGATCGTCGGTGCACATCTGGTCGTCGACCACCACGCCGCGCGCCACGCCGAGACCGGCCGCCTTGGCCAGTGCGGTGTTGGGCCGGATGCCCACGGCCATGACCAGGACGCTGCAGGGCAGCACCCGGCCGTCCGACAGCTTCAGGCCGCTCACCTTGCCGTCTTCGCCGAGGATGGCTTCGGACTGGGCAGAAAGCACCGTCTCCACCCCGCGCAGAGCCAGGGCCTCCGTGAGCAGGAAGCCCGCGGCTGAGTCGAGCTGGCGCTCCATCAGGACGTCCATCAGGTGGACCACGGTGGCCTTCATGCCGCGCTTGGCCAGGCCGTAGGCGGCCTCCAGCCCCAGCAGGCCCCCGCCGATCACCACGGCCGCGCCACCGGCGTCGGCGGCGGCGACCATCTGCTCCACGTCGTCCAGGTCACGGAAGGTGACCACGCCCTTCAGGTCAGCGCCCGGCAACGGCAGGCGGACGGGGTCCGAACCGCTCGCCAGGATCAGCCGGTCGTAGGCGACCGATAGTCCGCCTTGCGCCGTCACCGTCTTGGTCGCCCGGTCGATGCCGGTGACCGCCCGTCCGGCGTGCAGGGTGATGGCGTTGTCGCGGTACCAGGCCTCGTCATTGATGACGATGTCGTCGAAGGCCTTCTCTCCAGCCAGCACCGGCGAGAGCATGATGCGGTTGTAGTTCACCCGCGGCTCTGCGCCGAAGATGGTGATCTCGTAGCGATCGGGATCACGCTTGAGGATGTCCTCCACCACCCGGCACCCCGCCATACCGTTGCCGATGACGACGAGCTTCTGCTTGGTTTGCATGATCATCACCCTCAGACCCGGACCGGCGCGGAGTCAGCGGGCGCCAGGGTCGGCCAGACCGCGCGCCAGTGGTTCTTCAGGCCGGCGAGCGCCACCAGGGCGAAGACCGCCAGGGCCGCAAAGCCGAGGAAGCCGAACTGGTAGGTCCCGGCCATCTTCTTGGCGAGGCCAAGGGTGGAGGCCAGATAGAAGCCGCCGATCCCGCCGGTCATGCCGATAAGGCCGGTCATCACCCCGATCTCCTTGCGGAACCGCTGGGGCGCCAGTTGGAACACCGCCCCGTTTCCGGCGCCAAGAGCCGACATGCAGAGCATCAGGACCGCGAAGGCCAACCAGACATTGGGCATCTGGAAGCTGGCCGTGGCCAGACCAACGGCCGCGAAGCCCAGCACCACGATCAGGGTCCGAACCCCGCCGAACCGGTCGGCCAAGGCCCCGCCCACCGGCCGGATGAAGGAGCCCGCGAAGACGCAGGCGGCGGTGAAGAAGCCGGCCTTCACCGGATCGATGCCGTATTCGGAGTTGAAGTAGATGGTGAGCGACGAGGACAGTCCCACGAAGCCCCCGAAGGTGACGCTGTAGAGCAGCATCAACCACCAGGCGTCGGCCACCTTCAGGACGTCGAGATACTCCGAGAACTTCTTGGGTTCGGGCTGCTCGGGCGCGTCCTTGGCCATAAGCAGATAGACTACGAAGGCGACAGCCAACGGTATGATCGCCAGGCCGATGACGTTGTTCCAGCCGAAGGTCTTGGCGAGCATCGGTGCGAACAGGGCCGCCAGGGCGGTGCCCGAGTTGCCGGCGCCGGCGATGCCGAGCGCCAGGCCCTGGTGCTCCTGCGGATACCACCGGCTGGCCAGCGGCAGGGCCACGGCGAAGGAGGCGCCGGCGACGCCCAGCAAAACCCCAAGCACCAACACCTGCTGATAGTTGTGCACCCCCAGAAGCCAGGCCGCGCCCAGGCCGGTGATCACGATGCTCTGGCCGATCAGGCCGGTGCGCTTGGGGCCGATGCGGTCGACCATGACGCCGGCCACCAGCCGCAGCAGAGCGCCTGCCAGCACTGGGATCGCCACCATCAGGCCCTTCTGGGCGGGATCGAGATTGAAGTCCTTGGCGATGGCCACGCCCAACGGGCCCAGCAGCACCCAGACCATGAAGCTGAAGTCGAAATAAAGGAAGGCGGCGAACAGGGTGGGCGTGTGGCCCGACTTGAGGAAGGAGCGGCTCAACATGGAACTGAAACCTCGGATGAACGAGAGCGGCGGCATCGCCGTTGGGGTGACCGCATCCGAGCGGTCGTCTCGATCAGCCGCGAACGTCGTTGTCCGTGGGCCTGCCCTCATGACGCACTGCAACATGGCCGCTGTCAGCCGCCGCCGCGCCGTCTCAGGTCAGTTGAGCGGCAGCGCCTATTTCTCAGGCGCCACAAAATCAGAGCTGGTGAAAAACCAGGCGATTAGCCCGCGTCGAAGGCCGTGCCGTCAAACAACGGGGCCGGAGTCACCAGGGCCGCCGGCCCGAGGCCGGTGGTCCTCAAGGCCTCCAGTGCGAGGGCGGGACGGTAGACCGAGGCGATCAGGGCCTCGGCGTCCAGGTCCGCGCTGACCTGCTTCCAACGCCGCATCTGGGTGAGGAACCATTGGGCATGCTCCAGGCGCGGAACACAGGCCCCCTCGCGGTGGAAGATCAACTCCTCGCCGAGCGCCGGGCGAATCGCCTCGGCCGCCGCACCGACATATTCAGGCTGGGCTAGCAGCGCCGCCAACTCGTCCCTGTTGTCCGCGACATCGCACCAGGCCTGGGCCCGGACCAAGGCCCGCAGCAGGGGCGCAAGACGATCGTCGTCGGCGAACTCCGCCCGTGCGCCCAGCACCTTGTCGGGGCCCCCTGGCCAGAACTGCGAGGTGCGCAGGGCGACGCGGCCCAGGCCGCCCCGGGTCGCCACCGTGTTCCACGGCGCGCCGACGCACACCCCGTCCACCTGGCCGGTCCGTAGCTGCTCCACCATGCGTGGCGGCGGCGTCACCACCAGCCGCACGTCGCGGTCGAGGTCGACGCCTGCCTCCGCCAGCCAGTAGCGCAGCGCGTAGTTGTGCATCGAATAGGTGAAGACCACCGCGAAGGTCAGCGGCGGTTCGCCGGCCGCGCGGCGCTGTCCGATGAAGGCCGCCAGGCCGGCGGCGATCTCCTGCAGGCTCTCGGCCCCGGCCGGCAGCGCCTGGCTCAGCCGGTTGGACAACGTCACGCCGGCGCCGTTCACCGCCAGGGCCAGGGGGGCGATCATCGGGGCCACGGGACCCCCGGCGCCGGCCGTGGCGGCCAGGGCCATGGGGGCCAGCATGTGGGCGGCGTCCAGGGCGCCCACCGTGACCTTGTCGCGGATGGTGGCCCAGGAGGCTTCCCGGCTCAGGGTCACGTCCAGGCCCTCGCTCGCGAAGAAGCCCTTGGCCTCCGCCGCCACCAGGGGCGCGCAGTCGGTCAGGGGGATGAACCCCAGGGTCAGGCTGCTCACGATGCGTCCCCCTTCAGCACGCCCGCGAAGGCCAGCAGATCGGTGGCCACCGCACCGAGTGGCCGGCCGGTGTCCATGGCCAGTTTGCGCAGCAGCTTGTAGGCGGCGTCCTCGTCCAGGCCGCGCTCTTTCATCAGGAGACCCTTGGCGCGGTCCACCACCTTGCGGGACTCCAGGTTAGCCTTGGCCTTGGCAAGGTCCCCGCGCAGCTGCTGCATCAGCGAGAACCGGGTCATGGCCACCTCCAGGATCGGCCGCACCCGGGCCGGCGCCAGGCCATCGACGATATAGGCCGCCACCCCGGCCCGGATCGCCTGCTCGGCCAGGCCGGGCTCTGAGCGGTCGGCGAACATCACCACCGGGCGCGGATTGGTCTCGCCGGCTTCGCGCAAGCTCTCGAGCGTGTCGCGGTCGGCGCTGTCGCAGGCCACCACGATGATGTCAGGGGAGAAGCTCGCCACCTCTGCGGCGTCGAACTGGGCGCTCTGGCGCACCTCCAGCGGGTCGACGCCGTCCAGCCCCTCGGCCACCAGCGCCGCCCGGGCGGGGTCGGGATCTATGACAAGGACGCGCATGGGGCTCTGCTAACCGCCAAGCCCGGCCGAGACGCCACCCATGGCGCGCAATTCGCCCAAGGCGCGGCCGAGACGCCTGTTTTCAGGGCAGACATCGCAACTCATTTAGGCGCCTTAGGCCCCTCCGATTCACCCGCCAGGCGATCACGCTCTTGCGGGGTATTGGCGCCTCGAAGCCGAGGAAGCAGCTCAGGGTCCAGCGCCACCTGGATCAACGCCGCCCGCTCCACGAATCGCCGCAGCGGCCAGTCGGCCTGGGCGTCCCCCGGAATCGCCGTCAGATCGAGTACCATGGGCAGAGGTTGGCCCTCGAACGTCGCGCCCGGCGCCTCGGCCGCCAGGAGGGGCGCAAGGTCCTCCGGGCGGATCGTCGGCGCATCCACCGCCAACACCAGCACCCGGCTGACCTGGTCGCCCAACAGAGCCACCCCCGCCAGCACCCCGGCCACCGGCCCGCTCCGCGGCGCCGGATCGGGCGCCCGGGGCAGGCCGAACTCGCCATCGCCCGCCGACACCACCACCGTGGCTCCCACTGCCCGCGCCAGCTCGGCCACCAGGTCCACGGCGCGGCGGCCATCCCACAGCTGCGCGGCCTTGTCCGTCCCCATCCGGCGAGACGCCCCGCCAGTCAGGATGATCGCGCCGAGGGTTGGAGGGGTGTTCATGGGCGGGACAGTTGGAGCGGTCGCGCCGCGAGGTCAACGACGGAGCCTCAAATCCAGATTGACTGCGACCAGCGCCCGCCCGAGACAGTTTGCCATGGAGAACCTAGTCCTCAGCGTAGTCGGCAGCGACCGCCCCGGTCTGACCCAGGCCCTGGCCGCGGCTGTGCTTTCGGCCGGTGGAAACTGGCTGGAGAGTCATCTCAGCCGCCTCGGCGGACTCTATGTCGGCTCCGTGCTTGTGGAGGCCGACGACCTCGAAGCCCTGCGCGCGGCCGTGCAGGCGGTGGACGCCCATGGGCTGGAGGTCCGCATCGCGCCCGCCCTCGAGGCCCCGGTCGCCGGCGGGGAGGAGGTGCTCTTCGCCCTTGTCGGCCAGGACCGGCTGGGCATCGTGCACCAGGTGACGGCGATCCTCAGCCGGCTGGAGGTCAATATCGAGACCTTCGAGACCCGCATCAGCGCTGAACCTCATTCCGGCGGCGCCCTGTTCCATCTCGACGCCCGCCTGCGCCTGCCGCCGAGCCTGACCGCGCAGGATGTCCAGGCCGCCCTGGAGGCCATCTCGGCCGAGATCATGGTCGATATCAGCCTCGCCCCCGCCACAGCCCGCTAAAACTGATCGAGTTGGATATGCCCCCAGCGGGTCTACCGGCTCGAGGCCTGGCGCCGAGCCACGAGCAGGGCGCCCTCCAGGCCTGAATGTTCCAGGGCCGGGGGTCGCAGGTAGTCGGGCCCGGCGATCATCGGGGCGCCATAGGCGCCGAGGGCGGTCTTCAACGCGGCGGCCACCGCGCCCAGCAAGCCCGGCGTCGACATCACCCCGCCCCCCAGAACGATACAGCGCGGCGACCAGGCAAGGGTCAGACTGGCGCACAGCTGGGCGAGATAGTCGGCGGCCAGCGCCTTGAGGTCGGGGCGTTCGGCCAGGGTCTCGCCAGCCGCCAGCCGCCGTCCCAGCGCCGGTCCCGCTGTCAGCCCTTCGGCGCAGTCGGCGTGGAAAGGACAGGCGCTGGGGGTGGTGTCGTCCAGACGGCGGTGCAGACGCAGGTGTCCGATTTCCGGATGCAGGGCGCCCTTCAGAGTCCGCCCTTCCACGCACAGCGCCCCGCCGATACCGGAGCCCACGGTGACATAGGCCACGGCGTCCAGACCCCTCGCGGCGCCGACGGCCTGCTCGGCGATCGCCGCGGCGGCCACATCGGTCTCCATCACCACCGGCGCGCCAAGGCGCTGCGTCAGGGCGGCGGCGAGGTTGAAGCCGCTCCAGTGCGGCTTGGGGGTCGGCAGCATCAGACCGCGGTCCGGCGAGGCGGGATCGACAATCAGAGGTCCGAAGCTGGCCAGGCCGATGGCGGCGAGCGTGTCGCCCGGCCGGAGGTCGCCCTCGATCGCGCCCACCAGGTCGATCACCGCCTGCTGCGGGGTGGTCGTCGCGAACCGATGGGTCGGGGCGTCAAGGTTGGCTCGCGCATCTGCGTCCGCCGTCGCCACCCGGCAGAGAATCTTCGTGCCGCCCGTCTCGATGGCGGCGATCAGGGGGCGGGTCATGCAGGCCTCGTGGCGGTCACGCGGCAATGACCTCTGCCCGCGACGGATACTCAAGGTCAAAACTTGGCGGCCCGAGGCCCACGGCGCAATGATCTTTCCACCAAACCGGGCGCCCGCCACGGTCGCGGGCGCGGATGTGAGATATGGAAGTCGCGCTGCGGTATTCGCCTGACCCTCGGCGCTCGCGACACAGGCTCACGCTTTCCGAGATAGGTTTGAGAACCCGCGCGGGTTGAACCCTGCGCCTTGCTCGATTTCATAACTCAAGTTCGCTGAGCGATTTCTACCCAAACTGAGTATAGGATTTCGCAGACACCCCTGCGGAGGGGGCGATTGGGCCGGCTTGAAGACCCGCGCGACCGCTCCTCTGGGCCCGGAGCGCGCGCTATCGCGACTGAAATTCAAATAGAATCCCTCCCTTTGCGAGCCAGCGCCCCGGGAGCATCGAACATGATCAGCGGGATTGTCGACCGCGTCTCTCATGCCGCTTTGCAAAGGTGTAATATTCGCCTTTACTCGCCGAATCTTGGAGCGCGCGCCGGCCGCCCCCACCGAGCGCGCGCCGTGGTTGAGGAGAACAGGACTGTGCCGGAGCTATCCAACAAGACCCCGGACCCGATGGACGTCGCCCTGGGTGCTGCGGTTCGTATCCGCAGGCGAACGATCGGCATGTCGCAGGAGGCCCTTGCCGAGCAGTGCGGCGTCAGCTTCCAACAAATTCAAAAATATGAGAACGGCGCGAACCGCATTTCCTTCTCGCGCCTGGTGCAGATCGCCCGCGCGCTGCGATGCCGCGTCGTTGACCTGATGGACGTCCTGGACACCCCCGGGCATGACGCGGTGGGGGACCTGGACCTGCTGTCGCGCATGCGCACGCCAGGCGCCCTGGAGCTTCTGGCCGCGTTCGAGAAACTGCCGCAGGACGCACGCGCCTCCCTCGTCAGTTTCATGCGCGCCCTGACCGGTCCGGACGGCAGCCTGCGCAGCAAGCAGAAGGAAATGGCGTAGGGACCGTCGCCGGCTGGCGGATTGCGCCGGGCTAGCCCGGATCAGTTCTCCGCCAGGACCTTGTCGATGACAGCCCTTGCCTCGGCGCCGGCCCAGTCGGCGCCCCCGGCGAGGCGCGCGCGCTCCACGCCGTCCTTGCCGAAGATCACGGTGGTGGGCATGCCGACGGCCGCAGGCTTGAAGTCGTAAGGAAGCTTCAGCTTGGGATCCCGGTAGAAGACCAAGGGCGCGTGCTTGGCGATGAACATGCGCGCCTTGTCGGCGTCCCGCTCCCCATCGACGCTGACGGCCACCACGGCCACCGGCTGCCCCTCATAGGCCGCCGCCAGCTTGGCCAGGGTCGGCATCTCGATCACGCAGGGGCCGCACCAGGTGGCCCACAAATTGACCACCACGACCTTGCCCTTGAAGTCGGCCAGCCGCACCGGCTTGCCGTCCGCGTCCTGGAAGCTGGTGGCCGGCGCGGGGCCGGCCTCGGCCGGGAAGGTGAGTTTGGCCATCTCGCCCTTGGCGAGACTCTTGAGGCTGGTTGTCTGGCGGGGGTTTATGGATGCCTGCGCCATGATGTAGACAACCGCCGCGACGCCCAGCAGGGCGACGCCCCAGAACGCGCCTTTCAGGAGGCCCGATTTGGGCTTCGACGTCTCCTCGGGTGCTTGGCTCATGTCCGACGACTCCACTCACGGTTCTGACGCGCCCACATCTGGCCAGGCCATGTGGGGCGGAAGGTTCAGCGCGAAACCCGCCGAACTGATGCAGGCGATCAACGTCTCCATCGGGTTCGACAAGCGTCTGGCGCCGCAGGACCTGGCCGGGTCCCGCGCGCACGCGGCGATGTTGCGCAAGCAAGGCGTCATTACAAGCGCCGACGAGCAAGCGATCCAGGGTGGGCTGCAGGCCATCGAGGCCGAGATGGCCGCCGGGACCTTCCCCTATCGCGACGAGTTCGAAGACATCCACATGAACGTGGAGGCCCGGCTGCGGGAGCTGATCGGCCCGGCGGCCGGCCGCCTGCACACCGCCCGCTCCCGCAACGACCAGGTGGCGGTCGATTTCCGCCTGTGGGTCCGGGACGCCTGCGACCGCACCATCGCCCAGCTGCGCGCTCTCCAGCAGGCCCTTATCCTCAAGGCCGAGGCCCACGCCGAGACCCTGATGCCGGGCTTCACCCACCTGCAGCCGGCTCAACCCGTCACCTTCGGCCACCACCTGATGGCCTATGTGGAGATGTTCGGCCGCGACGCCGGACGCTTCACCGACGCGCGCCGCCGGATGAACGAGTGCCCCCTGGGCGCGGCCGCCCTGGCCGGCTCGCCCTTCCCCATCGACCGTGACGCCACGGCCCGGGCGCTTGGCTTCGACCGCCCCACCGCCAATTCGCTGGACAGTGTTTCGGATCGCGACTTCGCCCTGGAGGCCCTCGCGGCGGGTACGCTGGCGGCCATCCACCTGTCGCGTCTGGCCGAGGAGATCGTCCTCTGGATGACGCCGCAGTTCGGCTTCATCAAGCTGACCGACGCCTTCACCACCGGCTCCTCGATCATGCCGCAGAAGAAGAATCCGGACGCCGCCGAGCTGGTGCGCGCCAAGACCGGCCGGTTGATGGGCTCGTTCACCCAGCTCGCCGTGGTGATGAAGGGCCTGCCGTTGGCCTATTCCAAGGACATGCAGGAGGACAAGGTCCCCACTTTCGACGCCTTCGACGCCCTGGAGCTGTCCCTGGCCGCCATGGCGGGGATGGTGGCGGACATGGAGCCGGTATCGGCCAGAATGGCGGCGGCCGCCGGCGCGGGCTTCTCCACCGCCACCGACCTCGCCGACTGGCTGGTGCGCACCCTCGACATGCCGTTCCGCGACGCTCACCATGTGACGGGCGCGGCGGTGAAACGGGCCGAGCAGCTTGGCTGTGATCTCTCCGACCTGCCCCTGAAGGAGCTTCAGGCCCTGTCGCAAGGGATCACCGCCGAGGTCTACGACGTTCTCACCCCACGGGCTTCCGCCGGGAGCCGCAAAAGCTACGGCGGCGCCGCGCCGGACCAGGTTCGCGCTCAAGTCGCGCGTTGGAAGGATATGCTGAAATGACCCTTCGCCCTCTCGTGCTGATCGGGGCCCTCGCGCTCTCCGCCACCGCGCTTTCGGGCTGCGGCAAGATGGGTGAGCTGGAACGCCCCGGCCCGATCGGCCAGGCCCGCTCCGGCGCCGACGCCGGGTCCGCGCCGATGCGCTCGATCCGCACCGTCGATCCCCGCGACCGCAACTCCGATCCCGCACCCCAGCGCACCGAGCCGATCGAGAGCACCAACGACCCGATGGCCAGCGGGCCGCAGGGCGCCATCCCCGACCCCTACGCCCGCCCGCGATGAACCACTTCGAGCTGTCGGGGGGCGAGCTCGCCTGCGAGGACGTTGCGCTGTCCGCGATCGCGCAAGCGGTCGGCACGCCAGTCTATGTCTATTCCACCGCCACCCTGGCGCGGCATTACACAGTGCTGCGGGACGCCCTGGTGAACGAGGGCCTGGGCGACCCGCTGATCGCCTTCGCCGTAAAGTCCAACTCCAATGTCGCGGTGCTGCGCACCCTGGGCGATCTGGGGGCGGGCGCGGACACGGTCTCCGAGGGCGAAATCCGCCGGGCGCTGGCGGCCGGCATCCCGGGCGAGCGCATCGTCTTCTCCGGGGTTGGAAAGACCGAGGCCGAGATCGCCTTCGCCCTCAAGACCGGGGTCGGCGAGATCAATGTCGAGTCCGAGCCCGAGATGCACATGGCCTCGGCCGTCGCCCAGTCGCTGGGAACCCGGGCCACCATCGCCATCCGCGTGAACCCCGACGTCTCGGCCGGCGGACACGCCAAGATCTCCACCGGAAAGTCCGACAACAAGTTCGGCGTCTCCTTCTCCGAGGCCGAGCGGCTCTACGCCCAGGCCTCCAACAACGCGGGCCTCAGGCCGGTGGGCGTCACCTGCCACATCGGCAGCCAGATCACCCATCTGGCCCCACTGGAGGAGGCCTTCGTCAAGATGCGCGGCCTCGTGGAGCGCCTGCGCGGCGAGGGCCTGGCGGTCGAGCGCCTGGACCTCGGCGGCGGCCTGGGCGTGCCCTATTTCAACATGCCGACCCCGGCGAGCCCCGCCGACTATGCGGCCATGATCGCACGGACCATGCAGGGCCTGGACGTCCAGTTCGCCTTCGAGCCCGGCCGAATGATCTGCGCCAACGCCGGGATCCTGCTGTCCAGGGTGCAGCACATTCACGAGCGGCCCGAGGGGCGGAAGTTCGCGGTGCTGGACGCGGCCATGAACGACCTGATCCGCCCGGCCATGTACGACGCCTATCACGACATCCGGCCGGTGAAGCCCCGTACAGGCGACCCGGTCACCTATGACGTGGTGGGTCCGATCTGCGAGACCGGCGACACCTTCACCCGCGATCGCGACCTGCCCCGCCTGGCGGCCGGCGACCTGGTGGCCTTCATGAGCGCCGGCGCCTATGGGGCGGTGATGTCGAGCGAGTACAACAGTCGGCTGCTGGTCCCCGAGGTGCTGGTGAAGGGCGACCAGTTCGCCGTCATCCGCCCGCGCCCGACCTATGAAGACATGCTGGCCCGCGAGGCCATGCCAGACTGGCTGTAATTCAAAGAGATGGAGCGCGTCGGACGGGTTAACCGGCTTCCACTCAACCCTGACGCGCTCTAGGACCGAACCCGCCGGATCAGGTCCTTCAGGGCGGCGGCCTCGGGCGGCCTGGAGAGATCCGGCGCGATGGCTGTGATCACCTCCACCGGCAGCTCCCACCAGCGCAGCTCGAGCAGCAGGGCGACAACCTCATCACTGAACCGCTGCCGGATCGGCTTGGCCGGGTTTCCGCCGACAATCTGGTAGGGGGCCACGTCCTTGATGACTGTGGCGTTGACCGCGAGCACCGCCCCGGAGCCGATCGTCACGCCTGACATGATCGTCACCCCGTGGGCGACCCACACGTCGTCGCCAATCGTCACATCGCCGTTGGTGTGGGGGTGACCGACGATCTCGCTTCCACCCAACTGCTCCGGATAGGCGTGACCGAAGGGAAAGGTGGTCGCCCAATCGCTGCGATGGTTGCCGCCAAGGAAGATGATCACCGAGGAGGCGAACGAGCAGAACGACCCAATCCGCAGGGTCGCGCCTTCGCCCCATTGGCGGGCCGAGACGTGTTCAGTGCCGTAGGTGAAGCGGCCAATGCTGACGGCGCTGGCGCCCACCAGCTGGGTGCGTTCGACGGTGTGGGGCATTGCGTCGCTCCAGCCCTAGTCCAGCGCCCCGATATAGGGCAACCCGCGCAGGGCGCCGGCGGCGTCCATGCCATAACCCACCAGGTAACGGGCGGGCGCCTCCCAGGCCACGAAGTCCGGGACGATGGCCCTGGGCGTCGGCCACGGCTTGGAGGCGAAGACGGCGGTGAAGGCGCGCGCCGCGCCGGCGTCGCGGACCAGGCGGCTGGCCTCCGAAAGCGACAGGCCGGTGTCGATGACGTCGTCGATGATCAAGGCGGTGCGCCCCGACAACGGGCGCTGCAGGTCGGCGCGCACCTCGCACCGGCCCAGGCTGGCGCGCTCGTCGCCATAGGAGGCCAGCCAAAGGGCGTCGAAGCGGACATGCCGGCCCAGGCGCGACAGGGCCCGCGTCAGGTCCGAGGCGAACCACAGGCCTCCGGTCAGCAGACACACCGCCACGGTGTCGTCGTCGATCTCCGGCGCGATCTCCGCGGCCAGGGCGGCGACCCGGCGGGCGACCTCCTCCTCTGACAGCAGGACGACCGGATCAGCCATGGGGCTCTAAGGCGTAGGGACTGTCGGACGACAGGGGCTTGGCCTCGACCGGCGCGGGACCGTGAGACGCCGCGGGCGCGTGGGGCGCATCGGCCTCCGCCGCGCCGCGCAGGGCATGCTCCGGCGCCGGGTGGGCAGGCACCAGGACCTTGGCCTTGGTCTTCTTGCCCTTGGACTTGGCGGTGTCGGGCGCGAACGAGATCTGCAGGTCGTGGGCCGAGGTCGGCGGGTCGAGGATCGCCAGGGCGAAGTGGCGCGTCTCGCCGGGCGGCACCACCGGGTCGGCGGCGCGCGCGATCTTGGTGACGATGGTCTTGCCGGCCTTGTTGAGCAGCTCGATCTTCAGGGGCGGGGTGACGATGGCGTGGTCTTCGACGTTGCGGATCATGCCGGAGATGGACAGGGCCGCATGTCCGTCCTGCAGCGCCGGTTCGGCCCGCGAGCCCTCGATCACCAGGCCAAGGGTGTTCACCGGCAGCCCGGCGAGGGCATAGGCCTTGGCCGAGCCCGGCATGATCTTGACCACATCGACCCGGAACACGACGGCCAGGCCGACGATGATGGCGAGCGTCGCGGCCATGCCGGCCCAGACGATGCCGTGGGTGGCGGCCTCGCGCACCTTGCGGGTGTTCTCCACCTTGGCGCGGATCACCTTGGGCAGTTCGGCGCCGGGCAGGTCGCTCAGCGCGGCGGGTTCCTCGACCTGAGGTTCGAAGGGATCGCGGGCGACCGCGCCCTCCTCGGCCGAGACGTCCAGTTCCAGGGTCGCCTCGGGGTGCGCCGTCCAGCGGTGGCCACAGGAGGCGCACTTCACCGCACGGCCCTCCGGGGCGATCTTGCGATCGTCCACGAAATAGCTGGTGGCGCACTCGGGACAGGTCAGGATCATGACGGCGGAACGGGTCTCGTAACCGGGGCTATTGTTCTGGAGCGTCGCCGCCCTGGGACGGTCGGAGGTTCTGGAGGTTCGCCCTCCGGTCGCCAGCCCGACGCGAACTGTTATCGCGATTCCTAGCACGCGGGCCTTGCCAAAACCCAAATCCCTGACAGCGGCCGATCGTCCGGGCGGGAGATTCGCCCATCAGGCGAGCGCTGCGCCGGCCTGGCCCAGGGACGGCGGCGCTTGCGGAGCGTCGTCGCCGGTTCTGCTGGCGCATCGACCGGGCTTAGGGTAGCCGGGAAGGCCGATGTCCAGACAGCCGCATGACGAACAGGCGCTCGACGCCGATGACGCCATCCTGGCCTTCGACGACGTATCGATGCGCTACGGCCGCGGGCCGGAGACGTTGAAAGATCTGACTTTTTCCCTCGAGCCCGGCTCCTTTCATTTCCTCACCGGGGCTTCGGGGGCGGGCAAGAGCTCGCTGCTGAAGCTGATCTATCTGGCCGCCAAGCCCTCCAAGGGCCTGATGCACCTGTTTGGCCAGGACGTGTCGGCGGTCCCCGCCAAGCAGCAGCCGATGCTGCGCCGGCGGATCGGGGTGGTGTTCCAGGAATTCCGGCTGCTCGACCACATGAGCGCCTTCGACAACGTCGCCCTGCCCCTGCGCATCGCCGGCCGCAAGCCCGACAGTTACCGGCAGGACGTCGCCGAACTGCTGGCCTGGGTGGGTCTGCGCAGCCGCATGCACGCCATGCCCGCGACCCTGGCCGGCGGCGAGAAACAGAGGCTGGCGATCGCGCGCGCGGTGGTGGGTCGCCCCGACATCCTGCTGGCAGACGAACCCACGGGCAACGTCGATCACGAGATGGGCCTGCGCATCCTGCGCCTGTTCGTGGAGCTGAACCGCCTGGGGACCACCGTGCTGATCGCCACCCACGACCAGGATCTGGTGGCGCGGTCGGGCAAGCCGGTCCTGCATCTGGAGGACGGCCGCCTGACGCAGCTGGGTCCCATCGGAGGCGCCTCATGAGCGACTTCGATCCTGGTCGCTGGAAGCCCGCCGCCTTCCTTCCCGAGACCGACGCCCGAGACGGCTCGCTGATCTTCGTGGTGGCGACCCTTTGTTTCCTGGCCTGCCTGACGGCGCTGACCGTGCTCGCCACCGACCGGGCCGCCCGGGGCTGGAGCGACCAGCTCACCGGCCAGGCCACCGTCATCGTTCGCGCCAAGGGCTCCGAGACCCCAGACAGCGCCGCCGCCCGCGCCGCCGAGGCTCTGTCGGGCCTACCCGGCGTTGGCGAGGTCCGGGCCCTGGAGAAGGAAAAGGCCGAGGCCCTCATCGCCCCTTGGCTTGGCGACACCGCCGACCTGGACGACCTGCCGGTGCCGCGCCTGGTCGCCGTGGACCTCGACCCTAAGGCGCCGGCAACCCCCCAAAGCCTCGACAAGGCCCTGAAGGCCCAGGGCCTGGACGCGGTTGTCGACGACCACTCCATCTGGCTGAAGGACATTCAGCGCGCGGCCGGCATCGCCCGCTGGTTCGGAGTGGGGGTGTTCGTCCTGATCGCGGCGGCCGCGGGCGCCGTGGTGGCCTTCGCCACCCGCGCCGGCCTCACCGCGCGGCACGAGGTGGTGGAGGTGCTGCACCTGGCCGGGGCCGAGGACACCTTCATCGCCCGCCTGTTCCAAATGCGGTTTGCGCGCATGGCGGCTCTGGCGGGCTTGTTTGGCGCGGGCGGCGCGGCGATCATGGGGGCGATACTGCGCCTCATGGGAGGGGGCCAAGGCTTGACCCCGGTGCTGCCCATCGTCTGGACCGATCTGCTGGCCGTCCTGCCCTGCCCGGTGGCGGCCGGTCTGGTGGCGGCGGTGGCCGCGCGCCTGACCGCCCAATCTCTGATCGCGAAGATGACATGAGAAGCCTCGCCGCCATCCTGCTGGCTGCCTTCATCTGGACCGTGGGCCTGCTCACCTTCACCGCCCGTATCGAGAACTCCACCCCCATGCCCGCGCCGCCGCGCGCCGACGGCATCGTGGCCCTGACCGGCGCCGGCTCCAACGAACGCCTGGCCGCCGCCGTCAGCCTGCTGGAGGACGGCAAGGCCCAGCGGATGCTGGTCTCCGGGGTCAATCCCGAGGCCAGCCGCGAGGACATCCGCACCGTCAGCAAGGCGGTCCGCCGGCTCTATGACTGCTGCGTGGACCTGGACTTCACGGCCGCCGACACGGTGGGCAACGCCCGGGAGACGGCCGACTGGGCCAACAACCTGCGCTACAAGAGCCTGATCGTCGTCACCGCCGACTATCACATGCCCCGCGCCATGCTGGAGCTTCGGGCCACCATGCCCGACATCGACCTGCGGCCCTATCCGGTGGTCACCAAGGTGGTGGACGCCAAGCGCTGGTGGCGCACCAGCGGCGGGGCCCGCTTGATGATCATGGAATATTCCAAGTATCTGGCGATTCTCGGTCGCGAGGCCGTCCGGAAGCTGGGGCCCAGCGACCCGCCGGCCCAAGACAAGAAGGCCTGATCTTGCATAAGCTGCGCTCCCTGACCTTCGCCGTGGTGTTCTACGCCTGGTCGGTCTTCGTCTCCCTTGTGATCCTCACCCCCCTGCTCATCGCTCCCCGCAGCTGGACAGCGGCGACCTTCGGCCTCTGGAGCCGGGGCATCCGCCTGCTGCTGAAGGTGATCGCCGGGATCGAGGTCGAGGTGCGCGGCCGCGAATTCATGCCCACCACCGCGGCCCTGGTGGCCCCCAAGCACCAGTCGATGTTCGACGTCTTCTCTCAGTTCTCCCTGCTGCCGGACGCCTGTTTCGTCACCAAGAAGGAACTGCTGATGATCCCCTTCTTCGGCTGGTTCGCCATGAAGGCCACCATGATCAGTGTCGACCGCGCAGGGCACGCCACGGCGCTGCGCAAGCTGGTCCGGGACGCCAAGGACCGCTTCAAGATTCCGCGCCAGTTGGTGATCTTCCCCGAGGGCACCCGCGGCGAACCCGGCGCGCCCGGCGACTACAAGCCCGGCATCGCGGCCCTCTATCGCGAGTTGGAGCTGCCGGTCTATCCGATGGCCACCAACGCCGGGGTCCACTGGTCGCGCAAGGGCTTCAACCTGACACCGGGGACCATCGTCTTTGAGTATCTGCAGCCGATCCCGCCCGGCCTGAAACGCGGCGAGTTCATGCGCACCCTGGAGCACCGGATCGAGGCGGCCACCGCCAAGTTGCTCAGTGAGGATCCCGCCTATCGGCCTCAACCAGCGCCAACAATCGCGCCATGACCACGTCGTGGACGCCCTCGGCCCGAAGGTGCTCCACCAAGTCTCGCAGATAGTCGACGTTCCTGCCCGACAGGCCTGTGGCCCCGGCGATCAGCTCGGCCTGCCGTTCCAGGCTCAGCGCGCCGGCCCACTGCGGATGCTTGGTGTCGGACAGGAAGACCAGGGTCTCCACCCGGCGGCCGTCGGCCAGCCGCACATGGGCGCGGCTCTCCACATAGGTCTCCGTGGGCTGCTCGCGTTCGCGAAGATAGGCGTAGACCTCGTCCCAGTCGCCTTCCGCCACCCGGTAGGCCGCCCCGCGCACCGCGCCGCCGGGGGCCAGACCCAGGACCAGGCCCGGGCGTTCATAGGTGCCGCGGTGGTGGACGGAATAGATGCAGAAGGCGCGGCGGCGGCCATGTAGGGTGGCGCTCTGGCGTTCGACGTATGAGAAACCAGGCCGCCACATCAACGACCCGTAACCGAAAACCCAACGCTCAACAGACATGGCCCGCCGTTCAAAGACCCCCGAAGCTCCCCCTGTGCCCGATCCGGAACCCACCCGCAAACCGCGAAGGTTCTGGCTCTATGCGCCGTTCATCATTCTGCTGCTCGCCGCTGCGGGATGGACAGCCCTTTGGCTGCAGGTGCGCGGCCAAGCCGCGACCCGCATGGACACCGCTGTCAGCCAACTCCGCAAGGCGGGCTACGAAGTCACCTGGAAGGAGCGCTCGCTGGGCGGCTATCCCTTCCGCCTCGAGGTGGTGCTCACCGACGCCCGTATCCGCGAGCCCGGCGGCTGGTCGATCGCCACGCCCAGGCTGGAGGCGCAGGCCTTCCTCTACTCCCTGGGCCACTGGCTCACGGCGGCGCCCGAGGGACTGACCCTGACCCGCCCCGTCGGGGGGCCGGTGGAGGTGCGCGGCGAGTTGCTGCGCGCCAGTCTCAGCGGCCTCAACAAGCGCCCTCCCAGCGTCTCCTTCGAAGGCCGCAAGCTGACCTTCGCGCCCGGCGCCGGGGCCCAGCCCTTTGGCCTGTCGGCCGCCGACAAGGTGGAGATGCACCTGCGCCCCGGCCCCGACGACCAGGGCGCCATCCTGTTCAAGGTCGACAACGGCAAGGCGCAGCTCAGCGGCCTGTTCGCCCAGCTGGCCGGCGACAAGCCGGTGTCCATCGTCTGGGATTCCATCCTCACCCGAATGAGCGGATTCAAGGGCCAGACCTGGCCTGAGTCTATGCGGGCCTGGAGCACCGGCGGGGGCCTGATCCAAGTGCGGCAGGCCGGCGTCACCGCCGGCGACGCCCTGATCGGCGCCCAGGCCGGCCAGCTGGGGGTCGGCTATGACGGCCGCCTGGTGGGATCGATGGACGTCACCCTGCGCCAGGCGCCCCGCGCGCTCGCCGCAATGGCCGCGACAGGAACCCTGCCGCCGGAGACGGCGCTCGCCGCTGCCGCCGTGGCCGCGGCCCGCGAGGACTCAGCCTCGGTGGCCCGCGCGACCCTCACCTTTGAGGCCGGACGCATGACCTTGGGCCCCGTGGCGATCGGCGCCTCACCCCGGGTCTATTGATGCTGGGGCAGCCGACCACAGCGCCAGCCGCCTTCTCCCGGCGGCGGATGTCGCCCGCGCTTGGCCAGGGCGGGATGGTCGCCGCGGCCCATCCGCTCGTCGTGGCGGCGGCGCTCGACGTGCTGAAGCGCGGCGGCAACGCCGTGGACGCCGCCGTTTCTGGGGGGCTGACCGCCTCGGTTGTCATGCCGGAGATGTGCGGCCTCGGCGGCGACCTGTTCGCCATCGTCCATGCGCCGGGCCAGGCGCCGCTTGCGGTCCTGGGGAGTGGCGTCGCCCCCCGGTCCGCAACCCTCGAACAGATGCGCAAGCACGGCGACCCCAGCCCCACCGGCGTGAAAATGCCCTTCCGGGGCCCGCTATCGGTCGCCGTCCCTGGGATGGTTCACGCCTTCGGCGCCCTCCTGGAGCAGTTCGGATCGCGCCCCCTGGCGGAGCTCGCGGAGCCCGCCATCGCCTATGCACATGGCTTCCCGCTCACCCCGCTGGGCGCCCACTTCATGGCCACCTCGGCGGACCTGTTGAACCAGTATCCCGCCTCGGCGGCGGTCTTCCTACCCGGTGGCGAGGCCCCGAAGGCGGGGTCGATCCTACGCCAGCCCGACCTAGCCCGCACCCTGCGGACCATCGCGGCGCAGGGGCCCCAGGCCTTCTATGCAGGCGACACCGCCGACCGCATCGCAGCGTTCATGGCGGCGAACGGCGGCGAGCTTTCCGCCAATGATCTGGCTGCGCATCAGACCATCATGGCCCCGCCCATCGCCACCACCTACCGCGGCCACACCGTCTTCCAGACCGGCCTGCCTAGCCAGGGCATGATCCTGCTGGAGGCCCTGAACCTCGCCGAGCACCGCGACAGCCAGACCCTGGCCAGAGGCGACGCGGCGGCCATCCACCTGCTGGCCGAGGCCGTGAAGCTGGCCTACGCGGACCGCCTTGGTTTCGCCGTGGATCCGGCCTTCGGGGACTCCCGGCTCGAGACCCTGATCTCCAAGCCCTGGGCCGCGAAACGCTTCGCCCAAATCGACCCCCACAGGGCGGCCACCAAGGTCCCCGCCGGCGAGATGGTCGACGGCGACACCACCTATTTCTGCGTCGCCGACGGCCAGGGGATGATGGTTTCGCTGATCCAGTCGGTCTCCTCCAACTTCGGTAGCGGGGTGGTGGCGGGCGACACCGGTGTCGTGCTCAACAACCGCGCGGGCCGCGGCTTCTCCCTGGAGGACGGGCATCCCAACATCTTCGCGCCGGGCAAGAAGACCCTGCACACCCTGAACTGCTACGCCGTCGCTGACGCCGCTGGCGTCCCGGTCCTGGTGGGCGGCACCCCGGGCGGCGACGGTCAGCCCCAGTGGAACCTGCAGACCCTCGTAGCCCTGATCGACGGCAGGCTCGACGTGCAGGCGGCCATCGAGGCGCCGCGCTGGACCGTCTGGCCCGGGACCGACCCCTCCACCCTGCCCAACCCCTACGAGCTGCAAATCGAATCGCGGGTCGGCGACGCCGTCCTCACCGAACTGGAGGCCCGCGGCCACACCCTGCGCCGCTTCGGCGCCTGGGGCGGGGGCGGGGCGGCCCAGGCGATCGCGCGCGATCCTGTCACCGGGGTCCTGGCCGGGGGTTCCGATCCCCGGGCCGAGGGCCTGGCCCTGGGGTTCTGATGCCGACGCCAGCGATCCTCTTCGAGCCGGACGGCTATGTTGTCACGGGTCCCAAGATCATGGGACGCCAGTCGGCCGGCAACGGCTTCCTGCGCGCCGCGGTCCAGGGCCGGCGGGACCGCCCGCTCTGGGGCTACACACCCCGGCGTCCGTCGGCCGAGGCCTTCGGGGACCTGGTCAAGCAGATGGACCCCGAGGCCCCGGTCGGCTGGGTGCTGCCCCATCAGTTCGCCCGCATGCGGCAACTCGGCCTGCTCTACACCCCTGGTCCCGGCCTCGAGGCGGCGAGCCAGCTGCGGTTGCGCGCCGGGATCGACGCCTACGCGGTCTGCGGCCTGACCCACACCATCGCCTCAGCCCGCGCGATGGAGGAGATCGCGGGCCTGCTGACGGCGCCCATCGCCCCCTGGGACGCCCTGATCTGCACCTCGCGAGTGGCGCGCGACACCATCGACGCCATCGTCGGCGAGCAGGCCCACTATCTCGCCTGGCGCCTGGGGGCCTCCATCACGCCGGTCCTGCCCATGCTACCGGTCATCCCGCTGGGGGTTCATTGCGCCGATTTCGACGCCACGACGCAGGATCGGGCCGCGGCACGGGCGGCCCTGGGCCTGTCAGCCGATGAGATCGCCGTGCTCTTCGCCGGGCGCCTGTCGCCCGCCGGAAAGGCCCACCCCTTCGCCATGTGGCGCGGCCTGCAGGCCTGCGCCGAACGCACCGGAAAGAAGATCGCCTTCGTCCAGGCCGGACAGTTCTTCAACCCCGCAGCCGAGGCCATGTACCGCCAAAGCGCGGCGTGGATCTGTCCCGATGTGCGGCAGGTGTTCGTCGATGGCCAGGACAGCGCGGCCTACCGCTCGGTCTGGGGGGCGTCGGACATCTTCCTCTCCCTGGCCGACAGCGTGCAGGAGACCTTCGGCCTGACGCCTGTGGAGGCGATGGCGGCGGGACTGCCCTGCGTGGTCAGCGACTGGAACGGCTACAAGGACACCGTGCGCGACAGCCTGGACGGGTTCCGCATTCCCACCTGGTCGCCAGGCTCAGGCGAGGCCGGCGCAGAGATGGCCCGCGATTACGAGAGCGACGTCACCACCTACGACTTCTACATGTCGCGCCTCAGCACCACGGTCTCGATGGACTTCCAAGTGCTGACCGACCGGCTGAGCGAACTGGTGACCAACCCCGACCTCCGCCGTCGCCTGGGCGACAGCGGCCGGCGCCGCGCGCAGGACGTCTATGACTGGCGGGTGGTGTATGGCCAGTACGAAGCCCTGTGGGCCGAACAGACGGCCGTGCGCCAGGCCCATGTCGCGAGTGGCCCGACGCCTACAGCCTCGCCCAGTCACGCCGACCCGTTCGAGATCTTCGCAACCTACCCGACCCACCACATCACCGAGGCGACCCGCGTCTCGGTCGGCCCCGACCCCGGCGCGGAATGGCACGACCGGCTGGCGGACCTGTTCGCCCTCTGGCGCACCCCTGAGACCCTCTTGGCGGGCGCCCTGGCCCACCTGGATCAGGGCGAGACCAGCGTCGGCGACCTGGCCCGGGCGGCCAGCTGCGCGCCGTCGATGATGATCGTGGTCGTGGGACGGTTGACCAAGATGGGACTGCTGCGCCTGTCGGCGCCGACTACTTCACCGCCCGCAGGGTGACCTGCAGCTCACGGGCCACGCCCCAGAGCTGATCCGCTTTTTCGCGCAGGTCTTCCCGGGTCAGCTCACCCCGCTGCACCTTGGCCTGCCAGTGGGGATCATAGACCTGGACGGCCTGTACGATCTCGAAGTCCACGTCCATCAGCACCGCCAGCATTGTGTAGTTGGCCCGCGCGTCCATCCAGATGCGGTTCTGGGCCTTGGACATCATCTTGAAGGTCAGGGGCGTGAAGGCCCGGACGTGGGTGGGGTCGGACCAGAAGGTGTCGTGGCGAACATGCGGCACGTGGATCTCCACCAGACCGCCCGGGGCGGTGACCCGGTACAGTTCCCGCATCACCGCGGCGAACACCTTGAAGTCGGCCCCGACGTGCTCCAGGACGTGCTTCATCAGCACCTGGTCGAAGCCGTCGGTGGGCAGGTCCCAGGGGGTGCACTCGATATCCAGCCGCTGATCGGGCTCGCATTCGGCGAAGTTGTCGACGTTCAGCCAGCCGTCCCGCTTGTCGAACCCGCATCCGAGATTGAGCTTCATGGGACCGACCATGACGTGGCGGCCAAGGCCCGGCAACCGCCGGCCAGTTCGTCCGGGGCGGCGCAGAGGGCGTGGGCGCCCGCCTGCACGAGCTCCTGCTCCGACCCGTATCCCCACAGCACCCCAAGGGCGGACATGCCGTTCTTGCGGGCGGCGATGATGTCATAGCTGCGGTCGCCGACCATGCTCGCCTTGGCCGGGTCAATGCCCAGGGTGGTGATCATATGGGCGATGAGGTCGGCCTTGTCCTCGAACTGTCCGTCGGGATGGGCGCCGTAGACGCCCGCCAGATAGGGGCTGAACCCGAAGTGATCAGCCACGGCTTCCGCGAAGGGCTGGGACTTGGCGGTGCAGATGAACACCCGTCCGGCATAGACCTCGCGCAGTTCGGCCAGCGCCTCCAGGATCCCCGGATAGACCGCCGCCTCCTTGAGGCCGCGCTGCGCGACATAGGCGCGGTAGAGGCGCACGCCTTCCTCCACGTTCCCATCGTCGCCCAGCAGGCGCCGGAACGAGACGCGGATCGGTGGGCCGATCATCGAGAGCAGGTCGTCATCGGGCGGAATCTTGCGGCCCATCCCAGTCAGCGCCACACGCACTCCGGCGAGGATGCCAGGGGCCGGATCGGTCAGGGTGCCGTCTAGGTCGAGCAGGAGGGTCGGAGCCATATCGACAGCTAGGCCACGAGGCCTTTGCGCGGCAACCGGTTTCCCGTGCAACTTTATTGCGGCGGACGGCCCTATTGCGCCCGGCCACGCGATGACTTAAGCGCCGAACCTTCGTTTTCGGGGGACAAAATGGCCGACGCCGATCCCAAGCCCGCCGCACCGTCGCTGGACGCCGTGCGTGCGCGCCTGGACGAGATCGACGCCAACCTGCTGGCCCTGGTCGATGAGCGGGCGGGCTTGGCCAAGCACGTGGCCGCCGCCAAGCAGGCGGCCGGCGACGGCGACAAGTTCGCCCTGCGGCCCGGCCGCGAGACCGCCCTGCTACGGCGCCTGCTGGCCAAGGAGCGCACCGCGGCGAGGCCCAGCCTCGTCGTCCGCATCTGGCGCGAGCTGATCGGCGACAGCCTCTCGCGCCAGGGGCCCTTCCACATCAATGTCTGGGGCGGCAAGGATCCCGCCCGCTCCGTAGAGCTGGCCCGCCACAGATTCGGCGCCGCCCCGCCCCTGCGCACCCTCGCCAAGGCCGAAGAAGCCCTGGCCGCGGCCAAGACCCTGGGCGGGGTCGGCGTTCTGGCCCTGGCGTCCGACACCCCCTGGTGGGGCCGCCTGCTGGCCGATCCCAAGCTCCAGGTGTTCGCCGCCCTCCCCTGCCTCGCCGCCTGGGGCCCGATGACGGCGCTCGCCGTCGCCGAGGTCGAGGTCGAGCCCACGGGGGATGACCGCACCTTCTGGGTCACAGACGCGCCGGGGTCCGCCGCGGCCATCGAGGAGACCCTGGGCCGCGACGGGGTGGTGGGCGACCTGATCGCCGAGGTCGGCGGGCTCAAGCTTTTCGCCCTGATCGGCTTCTACCAGGCCGGCGACGAACGCCTGGCCCGCGCGCCGGGGCGCCTTTCCGGGGTGATCGGGGCTGCGCCCGCCCCGCTGGACGTGTAAGAGGCGGGCCTCATCCCCGCTTGAAGCGTCCCATGTCCGACACCGTCCTCGACCGCGCCAAGGCCAAGCGGCCCACGCCGAAGCCCGGCATCCTCGACATCGCCTGCTATGTGCCCGGCAAGGCCAAGGTCGAGGGCGTCGAACATCCGCTCAAGCTGTCGGCCAACGAGAACATCCTGGGCTGCAGCCCGGACGCCAAGGCGGCCTTCGCCGGCGCGGTCGACCTGCTGCACATGTATCCGGATGGACGCACCACGATCCTGCGGACCGCTATCGCGGAGAAGTACGGCCTGGAGCCGGAGCGGCTGATCTTCGGCTGCGGCTCCGACGAGATCTTCCAGCTGTTGAACCAGACCTTCCTCGAACCCGGCGACAACATCGTCCAGGGCGAGTTCGGCTTCGGGGCCTACGCCATCGGCGCGCGGGCCTGCGGCGCCAACGTCAAGTTCGCCAAGGAGATCAACCACCGCATCGACGTCGACAACCTGCTGGCCGAGGTCGACGACCGCACCCGCCTGGTCTTCGTCGCCAACCCCGGAAACCCCACCGGCACCTGGATCGGGGCCGAGGAGGTCCGCCGCCTGCATGCGGGCCTGGCCCCCGGCGTCGTGCTGGTGCTGGACGGCGCCTATGCCGAGTTCGTCGCGGACCCGGCCTTCGAGGACGGCATGTCCATGGTGCGCGAGTTCGAGAACGTGGTGGTGACTCGCACCTTCTCCAAGCTGCACGGCCTGGCCGCCCTGCGGGTGGGCTGGGCCTATATGCCGGTGGAGATGGCCGACGCGCTCGACCGCATCCGCCTGCCCTTCAACGTCAATATCCCGGCCCAGCTCGCCGCCGTCGCGGCGCTCGGCGACGACGACTTCCAGGCCCGGTCGCTCGCCCTTGTGGAACAATGGCGGCCCTATCTGATCCAGCAGCTGGGGGGGCTCGGCCTCGAGCCCGTGCCCTCAGCGGCCAACTTCGTGCTGGTGGGCTTCCCGAAGGCCGGCAAGACCGCCAAGGAGGCCGAGGCGTTCCTGGCGTCGAAGGGGATCATCGTTCGCGGGGTCGGCGGCTATGGCCTGCCTGACCACCTGCGGATCACAATCGGCCTGGAAGACCACAACCGCGCCGTGGTCGAGGCGCTTACAGCCTTCATGAAATCCTGATGGGCGAGATCCTCTTCCCCCGCATGGCGGTGATCGGCTGCGGCCTGATCGGTTCCTCGGTGATCCTGGCGGCCCGCGAGGCCGGCGCCGTCGGCGAGGTCATCGTCGCCGACCTCAGCGAGGCGCACCGCGCCCGCATCGTCGAGCTGGGCTACGCCGACAAGGTCACCGGGGACATCGCGCAGGCGGTGAGGGACGCCGACCTGGTGGTCTTCGCCGTTCCCGTGCTGGCCATGGGCGAGGCCGCCAAGGCCGCCGCGCCCGCCATGAAGCCCGGCGCCATCGTCACCGACGTGGGCTCGGTGAAGGGTTCGGTCGCCGCGGCCCTGACCGCGGCCCTGCCCGACAACGTCTTCATCGTGCCGGGCCACCCGATCGCCGGCACCGAGCACTCCGGTCCCGACGCCGGCTTCGCCGAGCTGTTCCAGAGCCGCTGGGTGATCCTGACCCCGCAGCCCCGGCAGGACGACGCCTATCTGGAGGCGGTCAGCCAGCTCTCGGAGTTCTGGCGGGCGCTGGGGGCGAATGTCGAATTGATGGACGATAGGCACCACGACCTGGTGCTGGCCGTCACTAGCCACCTGCCCCACCTGATCGCCTACAACATCGTCGGCACCGCCGCCGACATGGAGGAGGTCACCCAGGCCGAGGTGATGAAGTATTCGGCGGGGGGGTTCCGCGACTTCACGCGTATCGCGGCGTCCGATCCCACCATGTGGCGCGATGTCTTCGTGGCCAACAAGGAGGCGGTGCTGGAGATCCTTGGCCGCTTTACCGAGGACCTGCAGGCCCTGTCGCGGCAGATACGCTGGGGGGAGAGCGACAAGCTGTTCGAACTCTTCACCCGCACCCGCGAGATCCGCCGCGGGATCATCGCGGCAGGCCAGGAAAGCGCCGAACCCAACTTCGGCCGCGACCGCGGCAAGCACTGATCAGGCCGCCGGGGGGCGCGCATGCTGGACCTTTTGATCAGCCTCGATCTCATGCTGCGGGGCGGCGCCTGCCTGCTGCTGGTGCTGGTGGCGATCCTGCTGATGCGCGATCACCCACGAGCGACCGCCGCGCGTCTGGGAGCCCTGTTCGCCCTGAGCGCCGCGGCCTTTGCGGTGTCGTCGGCCGGCGCCCTGGAGGGGCGGCTCGGGATCGCCGCCGTTCCCATCGAGGCCCTGACGGCCGGCGGCAACCTGGCCTTCTGGCTGTTCGCCCGCGCCCTGTTCGACGACGGTTTCCGGCCACGGCTGTGGCATGCCGCGGCTTGGCTGGTGATCGTCGCGGTAGGCCTGTTCGAGGCCCTGGCCCTGGGTCCGGAGATGACACCGGTGGCATGGGCGGTGCGGGGCTTCCTCGTCCTGGAGTCCCTGGGCCTGGGCCTGCTGGCGGCGGGGCAGACCTTGGCCTCCTGGCCCGCCGACCTGGTGGAGCCGCGCCGACGCGTGCGGCCGTTCGTGATCGCCGCCGCCGCCGGGTTCATCGCCCTCAACGCCCTGTCCGATGTGCTGGGTCCTCGCCCAGCGACCCCCGATGTCGGCAGCCTTGTCCAGGCCCTGGCGCTGGCGATCATCGCCCTGGCGGTGGCCGCGGCCCTGCTGCAGGTGGCGGCGAGCGGGTGGCTGACGCCGGCCGCCAGTCCGGCGACCGGTCCCGCCCGTTCCGTTGATCTCGCCGACCAGGGCCTGGCCGCGGCCCTGGACCACGCCATGAGCTTCGACCGGGCCTATCGGCGCGAGGGCCTGACCATCGGCCGGCTGGCCGAGATGCTGGGCGTGCAGGAGTACCGGCTGCGGCGGCTGATCAATCAGGGGCTGGGCCACCGCAACTTCAACAGCTACCTGAACGGCTACCGGATCGCCGAGGCCAAGGCCGCCCTGGCCGACCGGGCTCAGGATGCGACACCCATCCTGACCATCGCCCTGGACGCGGGGTTCAACTCCCTGGGACCCTTCAACCGCGCCTTCCGGGCCGACACCGGTGTCACCCCCAGTGACTTCCGACGCGGAGCCGCCGATTCCGGAATCGGCCAGCCAGACTTCAAAACCGGCGCGAGCGCGACCTCCTGAGGCGGCAGACGAGGGGCCGAACCCTTCGGAGCTCCTCAATGAATATCCAACACCTGCGCCCCCTGCTGCTGATCGCGGCGGCGGCCCCCCTCGCCGGCTGCGGCGCCCTGAGCGGCGCGGCCCATGTCGCCACCGGCCTGACCAGCCACCAGCTGTGCTCGGCCACCTTCGTCTCGGGCCTCGACCCGGAGGTCATACGCCGCGAGGCGATCGATCCGGACCTGGGCCCGGCGCATTTCCTGGTCCGTCACAAGGTGGACCGGGCCAACCGCGCCGTGACCGC
>NZ_JANPJP010000008.1:0-13440 GCF_031425575.1 Phenylobacterium sp. | reverse complement strand
GACCTCATAGAAGCGGTGGGCCAGCGCGATGATGCTGGTCTTGCCCGAGCCGGTGGGACCCACCAGGGCCACGACCTCCTTGGGCCGCACCATCAGGCTGATGTCGTGCAGGACCGGACGCTTGGGATCGTAGCCGAAGGTCACGTTGCGGAATTCCACCGTGGCCGGCACGTCCTTCAGCTCGATGGCGCCGGGCTTGTCGGCGATGGTGACGGGGACATCGATCACCTCGAAGATCCGGTGCCCCGCGGCCATCGCTCTCTGCATGATGGTGTACTGCATGGACAACATGCGGACCGGCTCGAAAAACCGCTGCACATAGAGGATGAAGGTCACCATCACGCCGACGTTGAGCGTGCCGCCCAGCACCGCATTGCCGCCGACGATGATGACAATGGCCATCGCCAGGCCGGTGAGCACGTCCACGGTGGGGACCATGATCTGGGTCATCCAGGAGGCGTGGACCTGGGCGGTGAAGTTCTCCTGGGCCTTCTCCTTGTAGAGCTCGAAGTTCAGGTGCTCGCGGCGGCTTTCCTGGACGGTGCGGACGCCGTTGATGTTCTCCGCCAGGGCGGAGTTGGCCGTTGAGGAGGCGTCGCGGGCGAGGCGGAAGCTCTTCTTGGAGAAGGGCAGCCAGACCGCGCGAATGGCGATCAGGGCGGGCAGGACCGTCAGGGTCAACAGGCCGAGCTTCAGGTCGGTCATCAGCAGCACGACGGTGATGCCCACCAGCATCACGAAGTCGCCGATGGCGCCGTTCATGTTCTCCAGGAACTCCTGGAGGGCGTTTACGTCCCCCTGCAGGCGGGCCATGATCCGGCCGACGTGGGTCTTGTCCATGAAGGACAGGGACACGTCCTGGAAGTGGGCGAACATCTTGCGGCGGATGTCGAAGATCACCCGCTGCGCCAGGCGGGAGGACAGCCATTCGCCGATGAAGAAGAAGGCGGCGTAGGCCGCGGCCACCGCGGCGAAGACGATGAGCGTCCGGTCCAGCAGAGGCCCGTCCTTGGCCACCGCCGCATTGACCGCCGCGCCGATCATGGCCGGGACCGCCACCTGGGTGGCGGCCGAGATCAACACGGCCACCTGGGCGATGACCAGGGAGCGCTTGTGGGGGCCCAGGAAGGCCAGGAACCGCCGCGCGACATTGATGTCGAAGGTGCCGAAGACGTCGTCGCCCTCGGAGGAGCCCAGGGAGGCGCGGGGCGTGCTGCGCCTTTGCGCGGCGTTCGCGGTGGTGTCGGTCACGCGGGGGCCCCTTCCAAGGTTACGTCGTCCAAGGTCGCCGAGGCGTCCGAGCGCGACTGCAGTTCATAGAGGTCGGCATAGACCCCGCCGGCCTTGAGAAGCTGCGCGTGGGTCCCGCGCTCCACCACCACCCCGTCATCGAGCACGATGATCTGGTCGGCGTGCATCAGGGACGACAGGCGGTGGGCGATGATGATGGTGGCCTTGGTCCGGGTGGCCTCGGCCAGGGCGTCGCGCACCCGCCGCTCGGTCACCGCATCGATGGCCGCGGTCGAGTCATCGAAGATCATGACGCCGGGACCGGGCACCACGCCGCGCGCGATGCTCATCCGCTGGCGCTGGCCGCCGGACAGGGCCACGCCGCGCTCGCCGACCCGGGTCTCGTAGTCGGCGGGCAAGCCCACGATGTGCTCGTGGATCTGGGCGGTCTTGGCGGCGCCGACGATGCGCTCCTCCTCGGCCCAGGGATCGGCATAGGCCACGTTGTGGCCGATGGATGAGTCGAACAGGAAGGCTTCCTGCTGCACCAGGCCGACATATTCGCGCAGGGACGGCAGGGTCACGTCGCGGATGTCGACGCCGTCGATGGTGATGGCGCCGCCGGTGACGTCGTAGAAGCGGGGGATCAGGTTGGCGATGGTGGACTTGCCCGAGCCGGGCGGGCCGACGATGCCCAGGGTCTGGCCAGGGCCGACCTCGAAGTCGATGCCGGTGAGGACCTGCTTGCCGGGGACGTAGCCGAAGTCGACGCTCTCGAAGCGCAGTACGCCCTTGGACGGCGCCAGGGGCCTGGCGCCCGGCGCATCGGCGATCTCCGGCTCCAGGTCCAGCACCTCGAAGACCCGGGCGCCGGAGGAGGTGGCCCGCGCCGCGGCGTTGAAGATCATGGCGATCTGGCGGATCGGGCCCTGCAGCAGGGTCATGTAGGTGAGGTAGGCGGTCAGGGTGCCGACACTCATCGTGCCGGCCGCCACCTTGTGGCCGCCGTACCAGAGGACGCCGGCCATGGAGGCGTTGAAGGTCACCTGCATCACCGCGACGCCCCGGAAGCGCAGGGTGATGCGCTTGTAGGAATAGGCCAGGGCGTCCACCGAGGCCTGGTCGAACTTGGCCATCTCGAAGAGCTTGCCGGCGAAGGCGCGGACCACCCGGATGCCCTGGAGGTTTTCCTCCATGGTCAGGGTCAACTGCGCCATCAGCTCCTGGAACCGCAGCCAGGTCACCCGCAGCAGGAAACCCATGCGGCCGAGCGCCAGGGCCGAGAAGGGCACGAAGGCCAGGCCGATCAGGCCGAGCGTCTGGTCGATGGCCAGCATCTGCCAGGAGGCGAACACCAGCAGCAGGGCCAGGGTGAGGATCGGCATGAGGCCGCCCTGGATGAAGACCCGGGCCCCTTCCAGGTCGAGCATGCCGCGGGTGACGAGGTCGCCGGAGTGAATACGGTCGTGGAAGCCGAAGGACAGGCGCTGGAGCTGCTGGAAGAACTGGAGACGCAGATCGTGGCCGACCTTCTGGCTGACCAGTTCGCCCAGATAACCCGACCACATGGTCATGGCGCCGCGCAGAATGGTGGCGCCGATCACCAGCCCGGCGGTGATCATCAGGGCCTCGCGGGCCTGGTCGGCCTGGGTGGCGCCTTGCAGCAGCAGGCCGTGCGCCTGGTCCACGGCGCGGCCCAGCAAGGTCGGCAGGGCCAGGCTGGCGAGCGCCGCGCCCAGCGAGGCGGCCATCGCCAGGGCCACCAACCACGGGTAGTTAAAAGCCAGACCCACGATCCGCTGCAATACGCGGGGCATGGTCTTCACATCGACTTGGATTGGCTCGGAATCAGCCGACGCCGCACCCCGCCGGGAGGGGTGTGAATCACTCATCTAAAATTTCCATCGTCTAGTATGGAAACATTCTGAGGCGCCCGCCCCAGGCGCGCCAGACCTGTTTTGACGCTGGTGGCGAATAGGCGGGGAAGGTTGCGGTGATGTGTCTGCGCCCGGATTTGGCGAGGCGGAACGCTTTCCTCCCCTGTTTGCGGGGGAGGAGAAGGGTCTAGGCGGCGCTAACCTGGGCCGCCGGAACCACAGTCACAGGCGCGCCCGGGGCCTTGGGACGGGGGCGGAGCTTTTCGCCCTTGCGCCAGATTTTCAGGGCCTCCCAGTGGATGGCGGCCATGACGCCGAGCGTCATCAGGGGGTGGCTGAGCCAGGCTTTCCAGATCGCGGCGTCGGTGAGCTCGGCGCGCTGTCCGGCGAAGTTGGCGGCCAGCAGGCGTCCCTCGGCGTCGTGCACGTCGACGGTGATGGAGACCGCCTCGCCCGGCGGAGCGATGCGGAAGGCGTAGGCCAGGTCCATGTCCATGAAGGGCGAGACGTAGAAGCTCTTGGGCGCCTCCTGCTCGATGACGCCTGCCCCATGGGCGGGGATCAGGTAGCTGTGGCGGTCGCCGAAGGTGTTGCTAACCTCGTAGAGGATGGCCGACAGGGCGCCGTCCGGGCGGTGGCAGAAATAGACGCTGAGGGGGTTGAACACCCCCCCCAGGATACGCGGCATGCAGAGCAGGCGGACCGGCCCGCCGGACGGGATGCCCGCGGCGGCGAGGTGGGCCTCGACCTGCGTCTTGAGCGGGGTCGCCGAACCGTCGAGATGGTCGCGCTCCGAAAAGCTGGTGAGCCGGAAGCGATCCTGCCCGAATAGCTTCAGCCGACCGTCCAGGGTCGAGAGTTCGTCGAGGTCCAGCAGCATCATGAAGATGCCGTAGCGCAGCTTGTGGCCGCGGGGGCGGAACCGAGTGTGGGTGGTGACTCCGGAATAGAGGCCGGAGGCGAACATGGTCAGGCGGCCTGCACGGCGGGCGCGGGAACGCCGCCGTCCAGATGGATGCGACCGGACTCGTTCTCCACGGTCCAGGGGCGGCGGACCCCGCCCAGCTCCTCGGCGACCGCCAGCCCCGACTGCAGGGCGTCCTCGTGGAAGCCATGGCCGAGATAGGAGCCGCAGAACCAGGTGCGGCGCACACCCTGCAGCGACCAGATCTCCCGCTGCGCGGCGATGGCCCCGGCGTCGAACAAGGGATGCTCATAGACGTCGGTATGGATGACGGCCTCGGGCGCGATCTCCTTGGTGGGGTTGAGGGTCACGAAGTAGTCCGTGGCGGTCTTCAGGCCCTGCAGCCGGGTCATCCAATAGGTGACGCAGCCCTCGCCGGGCGCCGACCGCTTGCCGATGTGGTTCCAGCTTGTCCAGGCGCTGCGGCGCTTGGGCATCAGGGCGGCGTCGGTGTGCAGGACGGTCAGGTTGCGGCTATACTCGAAGGCCGACAGCAGGCGCTGCTCTTCAGGCGTGGCGTCGTCCAGCAGGCGCAGGGCGTGGTCGCCATGGGTGGCGATCACCACCTGGTCAAAGCGTTCCGCGTGCCCGTGGGCGTCCCGCAGTTCCACGCCGAGGGCGTCGCGGCGGATGGAGACGATCCGGGCGCTCGACCGGACCTCGCCCTGGAAGGCGGCGGCGAGCTTCGAGACGTAGGCGCGGCTACCGCCCGTGACCGTGCGCCAGGCGCCGCGGCCGAAGATCGTCATCATCCCGTGGTTCTGGAAGAAGCGGATCAGGGCGGCGGCCGGGTAGTCGCGGATGGAGGTAAGCGGAGTGGACCAGATGGCGGCGGCCTGGGGGATCAGGTGATCGTCCCGGAACGCCTGGGAGTAGCCCTTCTGAGACAGATAGTCGTCCAGCGAGGTGAGCGGCGCCTCGAGGCTGGCCAGATCCTTGGGGCCGTGGCGGTAGAAGCGGTTGACGTCCCGCAGCATGCCCCAGAACCGGGCGCTGAACAGGTTACGCTTCTGGGCAAAGATCGCGCCGCTGGAATATTCGAAGGCGCCGTCGTCGAGGGAGACGCTCAGCGCCATGTCGGCCGGCTGGCTGGCGACGCCCAGATGATCCAGCAGGGCCGTGAAGTTGGGGTAGTTGGGCGGGTTGTAGACGATGAAGCCGGTGTCCACCGGGGTCGCTTCCTGGCTCCCGCGCACCTCCACCGTGTTGGCGTGGCCGCCCAGCCGGTTGTCGGCCTCGAAAAGGGTGACCACATGCTTGGCCCCCAGCATCCAGGCGGCCGAAAGGCCGGCGACACCACCACCGACGACGGCGATGCGGAGCGGTTTGTCAGGGCTTTGCGGCGTCACGGAACCTCCTGGGCGAGTAAGGTAGAGTTACGCGAGGCGACTGTCTGCGGATGCAAACGCCGCATCCGTGGCCAAGCTGCATCCGTATGGCTCCTGAAGGCTTCTTTCCAGGAGCCAGCAGAGGGCCGCCCCATATGAGTCTCGTCGCCAGCACCATTAACGCCTTCGAGGGCGCGCCGCTTCCCGATCTGGTGCGCCGCGCCGCGGTGGACTTCCTGGTGGCCAATGCGCGCCGCAACCTGTCGGGCGCCCCGGCCGACGCCGACGCCCAGTTCGCTCTTGAGATGGCCCAGCGGCCGATCGCCGAGCATACAGGTGAGGCCAACGACCAGCACTACGAGCTGCCCGCCGCCTTCTTCGAAGCCGTGCTGGGACCACAACTGAAGTATTCCTGCTGCCTCTATGGCGAGGGCGCGACGACGCTGGAGGAGGGGGAGGAAAAGGCCCTTGCCGAGACCGCCGCCCATGCCGACCTGAGGGACGGCCAGCATCTCCTCGAGCTCGGCTGCGGCTGGGGGTCGCTGTCGCTGTGGATGGCCCGAAACCTGCCCGGCGCGCGGGTCACCAGCGTTTCCAACTCCAGGAGCCAGGGCGAGTTCATCCGCCGGCGGGCGGCGGCCCAGGGCCTGACCAACCTCACCGTCATCACCGCCGACATGAACGACTTCGCGGCGACGCAGGGCGCCTTCGACCGCATCGTCTCGGTGGAGATGTTCGAGCACATGGCCAACTGGCGCGGGCTGCTGACCCGGGCCAAGAGCTGGTTGAAGCCGGACGGGGCGATGTTCATCCACGTCTTCACTCACAAGACCACGCCCTACCGGTTTGACGTCAATGACGAGGCCGACTGGATCGGCCAGCACTTCTTCACCGGCGGCGTCATGCCCAGCCACGACCTGATGCGGCAGTTCCCCGACCTGTTCACGGTCGAGGCCGACTGGCGCTGGAGCGGCGCCCACTACGAGACCACCGCCAACCAGTGGCTGGAGAACTACGACCGCAACGCCGCCGTGATCCGGCCGGTCCTGCGGGAGGTCTATGGCGACCAGGCGGTGCTGTGGCGCCGGCGCTGGCGGCTGTTCTTCCTGGCCACCGCCGGCCTGTTCGGACATCGTGGCGGGGCCGAGTGGGGCGTCAGCCACTATCGCCTGCGGCCGGCCTGAGGGAGCCCGAGATGCTGAAATACATCATCGCCTACCTGGCCACGGGCCTGGTCTTCGCCGCCGTGGACGCCGTGTGGCTGACCTGGAGCAATGAGCGGCTCTACCGGCCGACCCTCAATCCGGTCCTGGCCGACGAGGTCAATCTGAAGGCCGCGGCGGTGTTCTACGTCGTCTACATCCTGGGGATCATGGCGCTCGCCGTCTCGCCGGCCACCTCCTGGACCAAGGCCATGACCACGGGGGCGATCCTGGGGGCGGTCTGCTACGCCACCTATGACCTGACCAACCAGGCGACCCTGAAGGTCTGGTCCACCAAGATCACCCTGGCCGACATCACCTGGGGCGCCTTCGTCACCGCCCTGGCCGCGACGGCCGGCTACCTCGCCCTGCGCTGGGCGCGCGCGAAGTTCGGCTAGGCCCTTTCCGGATCAGGTTGAATCAACCTGATCGGATAAAAAGGGTCTATCTTCTTGAATATAGAGCATGTCCGGGCGGCGAACCGGCGCCCACTTGCGCCCGACATGCTCTAGGCGGAGAGGCTCTCGAGAACGGCCCGCAGCTTGCTGGCCAGTTCGTGGTCCTCGAAGGGCTTCTGGATGACGCCCGCCTCCCCGGCATGGGCCAGGGCATCGACATCGGCATAGCCGGTGACGAAGACGATCGGCAGGTGGGGCCGCCGCGTGATGGCCTCGCGGGCCACCTCGGCCCCGTTCATGCCGGGCATGGCGAAGTCCAGCAGCATCAGGTCGATGTCGGGCCGCTGCTGCAGGGTCTCCAGGGCCGCGCCGCCGCTGCCGGCCTCCACCACGCAGTAGCCGAGCTCGTCCAGCATGCCGGCGGTGATTTCCCGCACGGCGCTATCGTCGTCCACCAGCAGGACCACCGGACGGCCATCGATCCCCCTGGGCGCCTCGCGAGGCAGGGCGCGCGGCGCGGCGATGTCGTCGCAGCGCGGCAGATAGACCTCCACCGAGGTTCCTTTGCCAGGGGCGGTGTCGATGCGCACCCCGCCGCCGGACTGCTTGGCCAGGCCAAACACCTGGGACAGGCCAAGCCCTGAGCCCTTGCCCACCGCCTTGGTGGTGAAGAAGGGTTCGAAGACCTTGGCCAGCACCTCGGAGGGCATGCCCGTGCCGGTGTCGGAAACCGCCACCATCACATAGTCCCCCGGCGGCGGCTCCTCGGCGCGGCGGGGCTGGCCGAGGGTGGCGTTGGCGGTGCTGACGGTGAGTACACCGCCCACCTCCATCGCGTCGCGGGCGTTGATGGCCAGGTTGAGGATCACCAGCTCGATCTGGGTCGGATCGATCAACGCCCCCCAGAGATCGCCATCGAGGTCGGTCTCGATGCGCGCGTGGGATGCCATGGTGCTCTGCAGCAGGTCGCGCATGCTCTCCACCGTCTGGTTGAGGTTCACCAGTTGCGGCTCCAGCTTCTGGCGGCGCGAGAAAGCCAGCAGCTGGGCGGTGAGCTTGGCGCCTCGCTGGGCGGCCTGTTCCATCATGTCCAGGCGGCGGAGAGTGGTCGAGTCCGTCTCCGCCTTGGCCAGCTGGCGGACATTGCCCAGCACCACGGTGAGCAGGTTGTTGAAGTCGTGGGCCACGCCGGAGGTCAGCTGGCCCACAGCCTCCAGGCGCTGAGCCTGACGCAGGGCCGCCTCGACCTTCTCGCGCTCCTCGATCTGGGTGACCAGCTGGCGGTTGGCGGCGCCCAGCTCGGCGGTGCGCTCCTCGACCCGGCGCTCCAGCAGGGTTTCGGCCTCGCGGATTTCGTCGATCCGCTGGCGGGCCTCGTACTGGCGCCGCCGCGCGCGCAGGGCGGTGCGGGCCACGCTGACAAGGCTGGTGGGGTGAAAGGGCCGCTCCAGGAAGATCACGTTGCCCAGGGTCTCGGTCAGGCGGAAGGCCTGGGGATTGCGCTCCAGCCCGCCGCCGCGTTCGGTCAGCAGGATGAATGGGAAGTCCGACCAGGGCGGCTGTTCGGCCACCCACCGGGAGAGGCCGGCGACGTCGACATTGTGGAGGGCGTTGTCCGCCAGCAGGGCGAAACCCGCCCCCTCCGCAAGTTCGCGGCACAGGTCCTCCACCCTGCCGCAGGCGCGGCTGAGGATTCCGGCTTCCCTCAGCAAGCTGGAGGCGATCTGGGCGTCCCGTCCAGCCGGGGTGAGGATCAGGGCGGTCTCTTCCCGCGAGGCGGCCATGACAGTCACACGCGTTCGTCCAGCAGGGACTCGGCCTGGCCGACATAGACCGGGACGCCGCGCAGGACGCCCTGGAAGCCCTCCAAGGCCCCGCCGACCGTGAGGCCACGCCCATCGATCACGTATTCGCGGATCGTGTCCTCGTGCGACCCGGTGCGCTTCTTGATCACCGAAATCGCCCGTCGCACCCGTCCCGTCGCCTCGAAGTAGCGCATCAGGATGACGGTGTCGGCCAGGTAGGTGATGTCCACCGGCGCCTTCATGTCCCCCACCAGGCCATGCTGGGCCACCGTCAGGAAGGTGCTGGCGCCGCGACGGTTAAGGAAGGTCAGCAGTTCATGCATGTGCAGCACGAGGAACTGTTCCTCGGGCATGGCCGCCTGGTAGCCGTTGAGGCTGTCGATGACGATGGTCTGCAAATTCCGCGCTACCACGCACTCGCGGACCTTGTGGGTGAATTCCCCCGGCGAGAGCTCGGCGGCGTCCACCTGCTCTATGAGCAGGTCCCCTGAGTCACGCATCGCCGCCAGGTCGATGCCCATGGCCCTGGCGCGGGCGAACAGCAGGCCCAGCTCCTCATCGAAGATGAACATGGCCGCCTTCTCGCCGCGCTTGATGGCGGCGACGACGAACTCCATCGTCAGCAGCGACTTGCCGGCGCCCGCCGGCCCGAGGACCAGGGTGCTGGAGCCGCGAGCCACGCCGCCCCCCAACAAGGCGTCCAACTGGGTGACACTGCTGGCCAGGATGTCGCGCTTGAAGTCCAGGCGATGTTCCGAAGCGACGAGGCGCGGAAAGACGATGAGGCCGCCATGCCGGATGGCGAAGTCGTGGAAGCCGCCGCGGAAAGGTTGGCCGCGATACTTGATCACCCGCATCCGACGGCGCTCGGCGCCGTAGGCGGGGGCCAACTCCTCCAGCCGGATCACCGCATGAGCAACGCTGTGCACCGTCTTGTCGTCGGCCTCGGCGGTCATGTCGTCCAGCATCAGGACCGTGGCCCCGCTTCGGGAGAAGTAATGCTTCAGGGCCAGGATCTGGCGGCGGTAGCGCAGGGAGCCGCCGGCCAGCAGGCGTATCTCCGACAGGCTATCGATCACCACGCGGGAGGGCTTTGTATCCTCAATGGCCCCGAAGATCATCCGGGTGGCCTCCCCGAGCTCGAGATCGGAGGAATAGAGCAGGCTCTGCTGGTGCTGCTCATCCAGCAGATCCTCGGCCGGGATCAACTCGAACACCTTGAGCCGGTCAGGCAGCACCCAGCCATGGGAAGTGGCCGTGGCCTGCAGCTCTTCAACGCTCTCCGACAGGGTGATGTAGAGCCCGGTCTCGCCGGCTTCCGCTCCGGCCATCAGGAACTGCATGGCCGCCGTCGTCTTGCCGGAGCCCGGGGTCCCTTCCAGCAGATAGATCCGTTGGCGGGTCAGGCCGCCCCCCAGGATGTCATCAAGACCGGCCACACCGGTGCGGGCCATCCGGTCTAATTGCTTGTTCTCTTGATCGCTCAAGCGCCTCACTCGCGTCGTTTCAAGGAACGGCGAGCGTGGCCGCTCACCGTTGACAGCACATAACGGCCTAGTTCGTTTTGGGCTCCCCGACTTCGGCGCCAACGAAGTTTCATGGCTAAGGTTCCACATCCGATCGCCGTCCGGATTTCCGGGGCGTTGTCGAGCGCGCCGAGCCGTGTGATGGTAGGTTTCCGGAACGGAACGGCAGGCCACAGGCATATTGCGCCCGCGACCGCCGAGCGACCTCCGCGCCGGAACCTACAAAATTGATTGCACCGCGTGAAAGCCGCTGCCGGCCACCGGGCGACGGGAGGAATTTGAATGCAAGAATTTAAGACGCCGGAAGAATTTAACGCGGCTCTGGACGAGTCGGCCAACCACGGCATGACCGTGGCCTTCTGGGCCGACCAGGCGCCGGACCGCACCGCTGTGGTGGACCCCTCCGGGCGCGAAAAGACCTTCGCCGAGGTCAACGCCAACGCCAACAAGCTGGTGCGCGCCCTGCGTAAGGCGGGCCTGAAGGCCGGCGACAGCCTGGCCCTGCTTTGCTCCAACCGCGCCGAGTTCATCGAGACCCTGGCGGCCACCCAGCGCAGCGGACTGCGCATCACCCCGGTGAACTGGCACCTGACGGTCGACGAGATCGCCTACATCATCAAGGATTGCGAAGCCAAGGCCCTGGTGGCTGAGGCCCGCGTGGCCGCCGCCGCCCCCGCCGCCGCCGAGTGCCCCGACCTGCTGATCAAGCTGTCGGTGGGCGGCGATATCGAGGGCTTCCTCAACTACGAGACGACCCTGGCGGCCGAGGACGGCTCGGACATTTCCGACCCCGTCCGCGGCGGCCAGATGATGTACACCTCCGGCACCACCGGGCGGCCCAAGGGCGTGCACCGCGCCAACGCCCCGGTGATCCCGCCGAGCATGCTGGCCCTGCGCGGCTACGATCCGAAGACCTCGGTGCAGATGTGCGCCGGACCGGCCTATCACGCCGCCCCCCTGGCCTTTGACGTCAACGCCTCGATGAACGCCGGCGTGCCTCTGCACTTCATCGACAAGTGGGATTCCGAGCACGTCCTGAAGACCATCTCGGAGAAGAAGGTCACCCACTTCCACCTGGTGCCGATCATGTTCCAGCGGCTGCTGTCCCTGCCGCCGGAGGTGAAGGCCAACTATCCCATCGACCACGTGGAATACATCGTCCACGGCGCGGCCCCCTGCCCGCCCGAGGTCAAGCACGCCATGATCGAGTGGTTCGGCCCGGTGCTGAGCGAGTACTATGCCGGCTCCGAAGGCGGGGCGGGCTTCACCATCACCGCCGAAGAGTGGCTGAAGAAGCCCGGCAGCGTCGGCAAGCGTCCGCAAATGCTGCAGGTCCGCATTCTCGACGAGGAAGGCAATGAACTGCCTCCGGGCGTACCCGGCGGCATCTATCACCAGCTGCCGCCCGGCGGCGGCTTCACCTATTACAAGGACGAGGCCAAGACCAACGCCAACCGGCGCGACGGCTTCTTCACCATGGGCGACGTCGGCTATTTCGACGAGGACGATTACCTGTTCCTCACCGGCCGCAACGCCGAGACCATCATCTCCGGCGGGGTGAACATCTACCCGCAGGAAATCGACAACGAGCTGATCAAGCACCCGGCCGTGGCCGACAGCGCCACCGTCGGCATCCCGCACGACGAGTGGGGCGAACAGGTCCGCGCCGTGATCATGCTGAAGCCCGGCTACGAGCCCTCCGACCAGTTGGCCCAGGAGATCCTGGGCTTCGGACGCCAGACCCTGGCGGCCTACAAGGTGCCGCGGGGGCTGGACTTCGTCACCGAGCTGCCGCGTTCCGAGGCCGGCAAGATCCAGCGCAACAAGGTCCGCGCCCCCTATTGGGAAGGCCGCGCCCGGCAGATCTAGGGCTTTGTCACCTCCTCTCCCACTTGTGGGAGAGGGTAGGGTGAGGGCTCTTTCTGAAGTTCCGGGACCACGCCGAGGCCGAGACGCGCAGCCTTGCTGCGCGCCCCTCACCCTACCCTCTCCCCCTGAACGGGGAGAGGAGAGGCCTTCACCCGCAACTTTCCGAAAACAAGCGTGTGTGGCTTGGCTAGACTCGCCGTGTCATGAAGCGCGCCGCTTCGTGACCCGGGACTGATCCGCCATGCCGATTCCGTTCATCGACCTCCAGGCCCAGCGGGTCCGCCTCGGCCAGCCGCTAGAGGACGCGATCCTCAAGGTGGTGCGCTCGGGCGCCTACATCATGGGCCCCGAGATCGCCCAGGTCGAAAACGAGCTGGGCGCGTTCGGCCAGGCGCCCTTCGTGCTGTCCTGCGGATCCGGCACGGAAGCCCTCCAGCTGCCGCTGATGGCCTGGGATATCGGCCCCGGCGACGCGGTCTTCTGCCCTTCCTTCACCTTCGCGGCCACGGCCGAGGTCATGCCCTTGGTGGGCGCCTCGCCGGTGTTCGTCGATGTCCTGCCCGACACCTACAACCTCGATCCGGTGAAGCTGGACGCGGCCATCGAAGCCATCAAGGCCGAGGGCAAGCTGACGCCGCGCGCGGTGATCGCGGTGGACCTGTTTGGTCAGCCTGCCGACTATCCCGCCATCTCGGCGGTGGCCAGGAAGCACGGCCTGAAGCTGATCGCCGACTCCGCCCAGGGCTTTGGCTGCACGCTCAATGGCCAGCACCCGATCGCCTGGGCCGACGTCACCACCACCAGCTTCTTCCCGGCCAAGCCGCTGGGCTGCTACGGCGACGGCGGGGCGGTGCTGTGCAAGGACGAGCGGCTGCACGACCTGCTGGTCTCGCTGCGGGTCCACGGCCAGGCGGTGAAGTCCGACATCGCCGGCAAGACCTTCGACCACGATCCCAAATATCTAAATATGCGCGTCGGCATGAACAGCCGCATGGACACCCTCCAGGCCGCCGTCCTGCTGCAGAAGCTGACCATCTTCGAGGACGAAATCGCCGCCCGCAATCTGGTGGCCGACCGCTATGCGGCGGGCCTGAGCGACGTGGTCCGGACACCCCCGGTGATCGCGGGCGGGGTCAGCGTCTGGGCGCAGTATACGATCGAGACCGACGACCGGGATGGCCTGGCGGCCCACCTGAAGGCGGCCGAAATCCCCAGCGCCGTCTACTATCCGATCCCGATCC
>NZ_JANPJP010000007.1:0-3295 GCF_031425575.1 Phenylobacterium sp. | reverse complement strand
CCGAACCCGCCAGCTGGGCGATGATGATCATAGGCTTCGCCTTGGTCGGTGCAGCTCAACGCCGCCGGACCCTGCGCGCGGCCGCTGCCTAACACACCGCTGCGGGCGGCCGAACAGCCACCCTGCGTCCCGCGCAATATTTTGAGGTTCCAACGATGATCCCTATCACACGCATGGCTGCACTTGCTGCGGCTCTCGCCCTTGGCGCCACCCCGGCGGGCGCCGTCGTTGTCACCGGCGCTTACAACGGCGTCGTAACGAGCGGACACGCCCAGGGCGCCTTCGGCTACGCCACTCGGACCGACGTGACCGGGATGGCGGTGAGCGGCAGCTTCACCTACGACCTGGGCGACGCCACCTCCTGCGGAAGCAGCCCTTGGTTCGCCTGTTTCAGTGTCCCGCGCGCCATGACGATCGTGCAAACCCTGAACGGCGTCAGTGAGACGTTTGCCGTCACCGATGTGCCCCCTGGCAGCCCTTTCTATAACGCCAGTTCGGGCGGCGTCGTGCATGATCGGCTGATTGTCGAAACGATAGAGTTCGCCGTGCGGACGGCGCTAGGCGCCCCGGCGACCGTATACGACCAATACGAAATCTACCTTGGAGCCAAGCTCCCCAACGGTCGGACCTGGCCAGATTACTTGGCGGATGGCGCGCCAAGCTGGGACGGGGCCGTCACCAGCGGTGGGGTCGGGAGCATGCCGATCCCGAATATGACGGCTCAGATCAATGAAACCATCATCTACCAGCTGACGGCTGGTGACTTCACGAAGGACACCCGCTTTCGTTTTGACCTGCAGCAACTCACGATGGGCCAGTCCGCGACCGCCGTTCCCGAACCCGAAAGCTGGACAATGCTGATCCTCGGTTTCGGCCTCGCGGGCGCCTTGATGCGCCGACGCGGGACGGCCGGCGCGCGCACACAACCGCAATCGCAGCTCACGCGGTCTTTGACCGCGAAATCGGCTCTCGGCTGACGCCCATCCTTGGCGCGTAGCCGCCTAACGGCGCCGGCGGCCAATGTCACGATAGGGCGCACCGTCTATGAAATCCATTGGCCAGAGGCCGCTCGATCCGTTCCTCCGCGCGCAGGCCGGCGAACGAGGGGTCCTAAAACTTGACTTCATGTTCATCTTATGTTCTCTTCCAACCGTGAACACCTGTTGAAATGTCCGCGCGGCACGCCGTCGCGCTGGAGGTCTTGGCCGAACTGATGTCCACGGCCACCCAGGGCGCTTTTCAGCGTCTGCAGCGCGCTGAGGCGTCGGGTGACAAGGATCAGGCCGCTGTGGTGTTCGACCGCATGGGCCGGGGTCTGCGGCTGACCTTGTCGCTGGAGCCAGAATGGCTCGCGACCGGCGGCGCGATGAGCGGGAGATCGCACGCTGGGCGGCTGAGGATGTCGCGGCGGCGCCGGAGCCTGTGGCCCGGCCCTCGCGTCCGGACCTGCGTCCCGCCCGCGTCCGGTCGCCCGAGGAAGCTGACCACGAGAGCGAGGGCGACTGCGAGTCCGCCGACGCCTCGCTGGCGTTCCAGCTTCAGAACCTCAGCGACCTGCTGGACGAGCAGGCCGCCGTCCTCGACCCCCACCACATTCACCGCGACGGCCTGGCCCGCCTTACTAACTGGTGGGTCAAGGACCAGGAAGACGCCAATCCCGAGCCGACGCGCCGCCGCAGGCCAGCCCGGCCCCGCTCGGACTGCACCCTAAAGCCCATCGCCGGCCCCGATCCTCCTTGGCAGAGCTCCGGCTGACATCAGCGCCAACATCCGTCGTCTGTTCTGCGGTTGTACCCGACACCTCCCGCCTGTTACGCCCGGTCCCATGAGCGACGTCGAACCTCCCGACCCGCCGGTAGCGCCCCCAGCGTCGGCGCAGGATCGCGCGGCGAGCGTTCGGCGTGGCTGGCTGGTGCCCGCCATCATCGGCGCGGCGCTGATGATGCAGACGTTGAACGCCACGGTCATCGCCAATGCGTTGCCGGCGATGGCTGAGGCGTTCGGCGTCGCGCCGCTCCGGCTCAACATCGCCATCACGATCTACCTCCTGGCGACGGCGATCTTCCTGCCGCTCAGCGGCTGGATCGCCGACCGGTACGGAGCGCGGCGCGTTTTCCTGACCTCCATCGTGCTCTACGCCGTGGGCTCGGTGGCCTGCGGCTTCGCCCAGACTCTGGACCAGATGGCCCTGGCACGGTTCATCCAGGGCGCGGCGGGCGCGGCCATGGCGCCCGTCGGGCGGCTGGTGCTGCTGCGCACCACGCCCAAGAACGAGCTGGTGGGCGCCATGTCGGTGATGACCATGCCGGCGCTGCTGGGGCCGGTGATTGGGCCGGTGCTGGGGGGCGCCATCGTCACCTTCGCCGACTGGCCCTGGATCTTCTTCATCAACCTGCCCATCGCCGCCGTCGGCCTGGTGCTCGCCTGGCGCTACATCCCCGATATCCGCGAACAGGGGGCGTCCCGGCTGGATCCGTTGGGGATCGTGCTGACCGGCGTCGGTCTGGCCTGCCTGATCTTCGGTTTCGAGACCCTGGGCCGCGACCAGGCGAACCCGGTGGCGGTGGTCGGTCTGTTCGCCGTCGGTCTGGTGGCTCTGGCGCTCTATGGTCGGCACGCGGCCCGCACCCCGCACGCCGTCATCGACCTGTCGGTCTTCCGGAAAAAGACCTTCAACGCCTCGGTGGTGGGCGGCGCCTTCATGCGCATCGCCATGGGGGCCAATCCCTTTCTGCTGGCCATGCTGCTGCAGGTCGCCTTCGGGATGAGCGCATTTGCCGCCGGCCTGATGACCTTCGTCTCCGCGGTCGGCGCCCTGGTGATGAAGACCACCGCCCCGCCGATCCTGCGCCGGTTCGGGTTCCGCTCGGTGCTGTCGGTCAACGCCGTTATCGTGGGCTTGAGCTTCATGGCCTACGCCCTCTTCCGCCCGGACTGGCCGCACTGGGCGATCATGGTGGTCCTGGGGGTCGGCGGCTTCTTCCGCTCGCTGCAGTTCACCTCGCTCAACGGCATGGCCTATGCCGAGATCAAGCAGGACCAGATGAGCCGCGCGGCGACCACCTCGTCCATGATCCAGCAACTGGTTCAGTCCATCGGCATCGGCCTGGCGGCCAGCCTTCTGCACGGCCTGATGCGCTACCAGGGCGAAACACGGCTGACCGCGGCCGTCGTGTCCCCGGCCTTCATGATCATCGGCGCGGTGACCATGATCTCGATGTTCTGGTTCCTGCGCCTGCCAAAGGACGCCGGCGATGAGATGAATGGTCGTGCGCCGCGTTAGGCACAATATCGC
>NZ_JANPJP010000006.1:0-8053 GCF_031425575.1 Phenylobacterium sp. | reverse complement strand
CGGCGGGGCGGCTGTCTTCCTGGCGTCATCAGCGTCCGACTATGTGCACGGGACTCTGCTGGCCGTGGACGGCGGCTGGCTCGCCCGCTGATCGGTCAATTTCCAAGATCACCTGCGAGGTGAGCCACCTAGCCGCGGTTCGCGCGTTGCCCCATAGCTGACGCTGTACAGGTGCGGACTGAATTTGATGGTGTTCGGGGGCGGTGACGCCGTAGGGCGTCCGGAGGGCGAGGCCGAACCGGCGCGGGCGACGCGCCGGCAGTTTGGCGCGTGGGCCCTTGGCATGGGGCTGGCAGCTCCTGCCATAGCCAGCGCGCAGGTTCTCTCAAATCCCACCGTGGACCCTCGCGTCCTGCAGTCGGTGGCGACCGATCCCCGACTGCGCCGCTTCTACGCCCTGCGCGGCTGGACGCCGGCCTGGACGGATGATCTGGCGCGGCAGTTCGATCGCGCCCTCGGAGGCGCCATCCACCACGGCCTGGACGGCGCGGCCTTCCGTCCGGCGGCCGCCCGCGACGCCGCCAGCCGCGAGGCGGGCCTGACGCTCGCGGCGCTCATCTATGCCGAGGCCCTGTCGCGCGGGCTGGTGGACCCCACCAAGATCTTCAAGCTGTTTACCCTGGAGCGCCAGTTCACGGACGTCGCGCCAGGCCTGTCCCAGGCCCTAGACCGGCGTGAGATCGGCGCCTGGCTCGACGGCCTCGCGCCGCGCGACGCGGAGTACAAGGCCCTGTCGGCGGCCTATGTGGCGCTGCGCTCCCAGATCGGCCGGGCAGGAACCTCGGCCATTCCGGAGGGCGGTGCCATCCTGCCTGGCGGCCAGGACTATCGCGTCCCGCTCATCGCCCAGCGCCTGTATGATCTCGGACACCTGACCGGCCCGCCCATGGCGTCGCAGACCCTTACGGCCCCGATCTCGGAGGCCCTCAAGCGCCTCCAGGCCGAGAACGGCATGCAGCCGACCGGCAAGGTGGGCAACAACACCATCGGGGTGCTAAACGCCGGGCCCACCGACCACGCGCGCCAGCTGGTGATGAACCTGGAACGGCGCCGTTGGCTGCGCCGGGAGGCGCCCGCCACTCGCATCGACGTTAACACGGCCGCGGCCTTCCTGACCTTCTACCGCGACGGCGCCATGGACTGGGCGGCGCGGACCGTGGTGGGCAGCGCCAACCGCGCGACGCCGAGCCTGCAGTCGGCCTTCAGCCAGCTGGTGGTCAATCCGCCCTGGAACGTGCCGGCCAGCATCGCGCGGGCCGAGATCCTGCCGCGCGGGGCGGCCTATATGCGCCGCCAGGGCATGTACGTCACCGGCGGCCGGGTGGTGCAGCGGGCGGGTCCGAACGCGGCCCTGGGCCTGGTGAAGTTCGACATGCAGAACCCCTACGCCATCTATCTGCACGATACGCCGTCCAAGAGCCTGTTCGCCCGCGCCGCTCGCCACCGTAGCCATGGCTGCGTGCGGGTGGAGAACGCCGTGGAGTTCGCGCGTCACCTTTCGGAGATCTACGGCGCCTCGGAGCGTTTCGAGGAGGTCCTGGCCTCGGGTAAGACCGGCGTGGTGCCGCTGACCGCCAGCATTCCGGTGCGGCTGCTCTATCACACAGCCTTCGTCGATGATCAGGGCACGGTGGTCTACCGCTCCGATCCCTACGGTTGGGACATCACCCTGGCCACCGCGCTGGGCCTGGACCGCCCGCGTTCGACCCTGGATCGGGAAGAGGCCACGGCCGAGCCCGATCCCACCTCGCCCGGTCCGTAGGCCGCGTTTTAAACTCGTTCTCCAAACTGGAACCCGAGACAGCTTCGCGATGATTCAACCTGGTCCGACCTTCAAGGAAAACCTCCAGCAATTGCCATCGGTGGAGGGCGTCCAACGAATCGACCTCTTGGACGCAAGCGGCGACGTGGTCGCTTGCATCGAGAACCAGCCTGGCAAGCAGGGCTCGCTAGCCGTCTACCAATACCTGAAGCATGCCTTCGATCTCTTGGATGAGAACGCTGCGCAGCACGGCTTGGCCATGTTCGCCGAGCATACGGCGGATGCCCGGAACCGCCCGGGCGCGCACCCCAATATCGACCGTCTGCTTGAGATCGCCGCGGGTGGACATCGGCTTCAGATAGACGTCATCCCGACCGATAGCTGAAAGCCTCGCGGCCCACCGCCACGACCGAAGCCATGTCTCCTCACCGTTGCGCCTTGAGGGGAGGGCGAAGGTTTTTCCACCTCCATCACCGTTTCCGGCCCACTGCACAGCTTTCGCGCAGGGCCCGCTCGCGTTTGAAGCGACCGGTCTTGCGAATACGACTGAACCGTGGCTATCCTCATTGCCACCGGTGTCAAAGGCGCGTAGCGGGCAATGACACCGGTGTCATAAATGGGGAAACGCGAGGAGCGCTGGTTTGGCACCCTCCACCTGACGGCCTCACGCCGCGGGTGGCCTCGCACAGGGAGGGACAGATGGTCCGCACTCGGTCTTGGACGAAAACGCGCGCGCTGTTCAGTGGCGCGTCCCTGGCGGCGCTCGCCATGGTGGCCGCCGCGCCGGCCTTCGCGCAGCAGAACGAAGTCGAGGAAGTGGTGGTCACCGGCTTCCGGGGCAGCCTGCAGCAGGCCCTCGAACTGAAGCGCGGCAGCGCCACGGCGGGCGACACCATCCTGGCCGAGGACATCGGCAAGTTCCCGGACCTGAACCTCTCGGAATCCATTCAGCGGATCTCTGGGGTGGCCCTGGCCCGCGACGGCGGCGAAGGCCGTCAGATCTCCGTCCGCGGCCTGGGTCCGCAATTCACCCGCGTGCGGATCAACGGCATGGAGGCCCTGACCACCGCCGGCGGCACCGACGCCTCGGGCGGTACCAATCGCGGCAGGTCCTTCGACTTCAATATCTTCGCCGCCGACCTGTTCAATTCGATCACGGTGCAGAAGACCTCAGCGGCCGAGACCGAAGAGGGCTCGCTGGGCGCCACCGTGGACCTGCGCACCGCGCGGCCGCTGGACTATGATGGCTTCAAGTTCGTGGCCTCGGCCCAGGCCAGCTACAATTCCCTGTCGGAGGACTCCTCTCCGCGCGCCGCCGGCATGATCTCCAACACCTGGGCCGATGGAACCTTCGGAGCCCTGCTCAGCCTGGCCTACTCCAAGCGCTCGCTGCTGGACGTCGGCGCCTCCACGGTGCGCTGTGCCCCGGGAACCTCATTCTCACCGGGCTTCGACGCCCTGCCGAACGGCGCGGGCCTGCCCACCACCGTCAATCCGGCCGCTGCGGCCAACAACGCCGCCTACCATCCGCGCTTCCCGCGCTACGATCGGTATGACCAGGAGCAGGAGCGCCTGGGCGCCACCTTCGCCCTGCAATGGAAGCCGACGGACGCCACCGAGCTGACCTTTGACTACCTCTACGCCAAGCTCGACGGGAGCCGGGAGGAGCAGTTCCTGGAAGCTCCGTCCTTCAGCGTCGGCGGCGCCTGCACCGCGGCCAACGTCAACACCTCCTGCGGGATCGCCGACACCAACGTGGTCTCCTCGACCATCACCAACGGCGTGATGACGGCCGGTACGTTCGACGACGTCGATCTGCGGGTCGAGGACCGCTACGACGAGCTGACCACCACCTTCAACCAGTACTCCCTGGACTTCAGCCATGCGTTCTCCGACAGGCTGAAGATCCACGCCGTGGCCGGTCACTCGGAGTCCGACCACCAGAACCCGGTTCAGACCACGATCATTTGGGACCAGTTCAATGTCGACGGCTATCGGTTCGACTATGGCCAGGGCCGCGCCCCGCTGCTGACCTACGGGAACGCCGACCTGACCAATCCCGGCGCCTGGAGGCTCATCCAGGTGCGGATGCGGCCGCAGAGCGCGGTCAATACCTACGAAACCGCCGCCTTCGACCTCGAGTGGAAGCCCAACGACATCCTGACCTTCAAGGGCGGACTGTCCTGGAAGCAGTACGAGTTCGAGAGCACGGAACTGCGCCGCTCCAACGGCGCCTCCACCAACCAGGAGACCGTGATCCCCGCCGGCGTGGCGGCGATCGCCACCTCCACCTACGCCAAGACCGTCACCCTGCCCACCGCGGGGCTGGGCCTTCCGGCCGGCAGTACAAGCTCCTGGATCTCGCCGAACTACTTCAGCGCGCTGGCCCTGTTCCAGCTCAACGATCCCACCGCCTTCGGCGGGGCCTGGGCGCTGGGCAAGGAACCCTCCCTCTCGAACAACAACTCGGTGGGCGAGAAGGACAAGGGCGGCTTCGTCCAGGCCGACTGGGACACCGAGCTGGCTGGCATGGCCTTCCGCGGCAATATCGGCGTCCGCTATGTGAAGACCGAGCAGACCGCCTCGGGCTACACCTTCCTGGCCGGCGCCCCGGTGCCGATCACCGTGGACCGCGAGTACGACGACACCCTGCCGTCGCTGAACATGGTGATCGAACCCGTCGAGAACTTCCTGGTCCGCTTCAGCGCGGCCCAGACCATGTCGCGGCCGAACCTGGGCAGCCTGACCCCTGGCGCCAGCGTCAGCGTCTCGGGCTCGTCGCGGACCGTGACCGCCGGTAACCCGAACCTCGATCCCTTCCGGGCCAAGGCCTACGACCTGTCCTTCGAGTGGTACTATCAGCCCGAAGCCCTGCTTAGCGTCGCCTTCTTCAAGAAGGAGATCGACAGCTTCGTGCAGACGCTGTCCACCCAGACGACCTTCACCGGCAATCCCTTCGGCCTGCCCGACAGCGTCGCCACCGCCGCCTGCGGGGCCACCGTCGGCTGCAGCCCGTCGGCGACCTGGAATTTCTCGACGCCGATCAACACCCCCGGCGGCGATCTCACCGGTTTCGAGGTCAGCTTCCAGCAGCCCTTCAGCTTCCTGCCGGGGCCGCTCGCCAACACCGGGATCATCGCCAACTACACCAGCGTGAAGTCGTCCATCGACTACTATGCGACGGTGGGAGGGGTCACGACCAAGGTGGCCACCAACGACCTGACCGGCCTGTCACGCAAGGCCTACAACCTCACGCTCTACTATGAGGACGACAAGATCAGCGCCCGCGTCTCGGCCAGCCACCGCGACAACTACCTGACCCGGGTCCCCGGCCAGGAGGCCGGCATGGCCTATGATGGCGTCAACGAGACCATGAACGTGGACGCCTCGTTCACCTACACCTGGAACGACAACCTGAAGTTCACCCTCGAAGGCGTGAACCTCACCGACGAGTTCCAGGACCAGTTCAACGGGACCCAGGACCTGATGAACTTCTACCACCACACCGGCCGGGAATACCTGATCGGCGTGCGCTACACCTACTAGGCCTAGATCCCCCGAGGGCAGACCTACGGCGCGCCGGTTCCCCGGCGCGCCGCTTTGTCTAGGGTAGGCCGTTGCTCGAACGGGAGACGAATGTGGCGGCTGATGTGGTCTGTTTCGGCGAGGTCCTGGTCCGCCTGGCCGCGCCCGACAACGAACTGCTGCTGCAGTCGCCGACCCTCAAGGTCAGTTTCGGCGGGGCGGAGGCCAATGTGGCCGTCTCCCTGGCCCGCTTCGGCCACGCCGCGCGGATGCTCAGCGTCCTGCCTGACAACGGCCTGGGTCATGCCGCCGTGGACGAGCTTCGCCGCTATGGCGTGGACACCTCCGGCGTCCGGTTCGCGGCGGGGCGGATGGGGCTCTATTTCCTGACGCCGGGCGCGGCCCAGCGATCGTCACAGGTGCTCTATGACCGGGCCGACAGCGCCTTCAGCCGAGCCGCCTCGGGCGTCGACTGGGACGCTGAATTGGCCGGCGCCGGCTGGCTGCACGTCTCTGGCGTCACCGCCGCCATCGGTCCCGACACCGCCAAGGCTGCCGTGGATGCGGTGAAGGCCGCGCGGCGCCTTGGCCTGACCGTCTCGGTTGACTGCAATTACCGCGCGACCCTGTGGCAGACCTGGAACGGCGACGCGCCGGCGATCCTCGGGGAGATGCTCTGCCAGGCCGACCTGGTGTTCGGCGATCACCGCGACATCGCCCTGGTGCTCAACGCGGCCTTCGGGGGGCGGGGGGAGGCCGATGGCCTGCGGCGCTGGGCCGCCGACATGGCCTTCCAGGCCTGGCCGAACCTCCAGCGCCTGGCCTGCACCGACCGGGTGCAGCACACCGTGAACCACCACGACCTGGCGGGCTTCCTGTTCTCGCGCGAGGGCGCCTGGCGCACGGAAAGCCGGCCCCTGAACCCCATTATCGACCGGATCGGCGGCGGCGACGCCTTCGCCGCCGGCGTGATCCACGGTCTGCTGACCGGGATGGGCGAGGCCGACCTGCTGGAATTCGCGGTGGCCGCCGCGGTGCTGAAACACGCGACGCCGGGGGACTTCAACCTGGCCACCGTGGCCGACGTCGAGGCGGTCCGCTCAAGCCACAGCCTGGATGTCCGGCGGTAGGGCGCAGCGCCCTCATGACAGAAGATTAATCCGCCCGCAGAGGCGCCACCACCGCTGCGGTGTATGAAGGTTCAAACGCTGAGAGCGCGCCGTGACGCGCCCGGTCCCCTGGGAGCCTTCGTCGATGACCAACCTGAAAGTCCTGCTGCTGGCCGCCTGCGCGCCGGTGATCCTCTCGGCCTGCGCGAGCCTGGGGGCGGCTCCGCCGGCCCAGCTCCCCCCGCCCGGGCCTGTCGCTGAGGCGCCCAGGGCCAAGCCGGTCTATGGGACCTTCGGGTTCGACACGGCCGGCATGGACCGGTCAGTGAAGCCCGGTGACGACTTCTTCGCCTACGCCAACGGGACCTGGGCCGCCACCACACAGATCCCCGCCGACCGGTCCAGCTACAACACCTTCGCCGTCCTGCGGGAGGTCGCCTCCAAGCGCACGGTCGAGCTGATCGAGACGGCGGCCAAGACCCAGGGGCCGGCCGGGTCCGAAGCCCGCATGATCGGCGACTACTACGCCAGCTTCATGGACGAGGCGGCTATCGAGGCGAGCGGGGCGCGCCCGCTGGCCCCGGAACTGGCGGCGATCGCGGCGATCAAGACCCGCAAGGATCTGTCGGCCCAGCTGGGCGCCACGATCCGCGCCGACGTGGACATCCTGAACGCCACCACCACCAAGACCGAGCGTCTCTTCGGCCTGTGGGTCGTGGAGGACCTGAACGACACCAGCCGCTACCTGCCCTACATCGTCCAGGGCGGCCTCGGCATGCCTGACCGCGCCTACTACCTCGACGCGGGCGCGAAGTATGTGGACCTGCGCGCCAAGTACAGGACCCACGTGGCCAACCAGCTGCGCCTGGCGGGCTTCAGCGACGTGGACGCCCGCGCCGCCCGGGTCGTGGCCCTGGAGACCAAGATCGCCGCGACGCACTGGACCGTGGCCGACACCTTCGAGATCAAGAAGAACAACGTCCAGTGGACCCGCGCTGAGCTGGCCCGTAAGGCGCCTGGCATGGACTGGGACGCGTTCCTGACCGCTGCGGGCCTGGCCGACCAGCCAGTGTTCGGCGCCTGGCAATCCTCGGCCATCAGCGGCGAGGCCAGGCTGGTGGGGTCCGAGCCCATCGCGGCCTGGCAGGACTACCTGGCCTTCCACGCCGTGGAGCGGGGCTCGCCCTACCTGTCCAAGGCCTTCGTGGACGAGAGCTTCGCCTTCAACGCCACCGCCTTGTCGGGCACGCCGCAGCAGGCGGAACGCTGGAAGCGGGGCGTGGACTTCACCGGGAACGCCCTGGGGGAGGCCATCGGAAAACTCTACACCGCCAAGTACTTCCCGCCGGACTCGAAGGCGGAGGTTCAGGCGATGGTGAAGGACATCCTGGCCGCCTTCGGCAAGCGCATCGACCGCCTGGACTGGATGGACCCGGCCACCAAGGCCAAGGCCCATGAGAAGCTGGCCAACTTCCAGGTGGGCGTGGGCTACCCTGACAGGTGGCGAGACTATTCGGGCCTGAGCATCGTGGCCGGCGACGCCTATGGCAATTGGCGGCGGGGCGAGCTCTTCGAGTACCGGCGCAACCTGGCCAAGCTGGGCGGCCCCGTGGACCGCGGCGAGTGGTACATGACACCCCAGACGGTCAATGCGCTG
>NZ_JANPJP010000005.1:0-2108 GCF_031425575.1 Phenylobacterium sp. | reverse complement strand
GCCCTGGGCGACCGGGTCTATGTGGACAGCTGCGGCCTCAAGCGGGACGCGGCCGACGGCGCCGATCCCTTCGTCGAGGCGGTGATGGCCGAACTCAGCGTCGACCTGACCGATCATCGGCCCAAGACCTTCGACGACCTGGACGACTCCTCCTTCGACCTGGTGGTTTCGCTGACGCCGGAGTCGCAGCATCGGGCCGTGGAGATGACCCGGGGCCGGGCTGCCGAGATCGAGTACTGGCCGACCTTTGACCCCACCCTGGTGGAAGGGTCGCGGGAGGCGAGGCTGGCGGCCTACCGCGAAGTGCGCGACACGCTCGCGGCCCACATCGCCCAGCGGTTTCCGCGCTAGCCGCGCATCCAGGCGAGATCATCGCCCCAGGCGTCGAAGACCGGCCCGTGGCTGGCGGCTCGGAACAGGAGCTCGGTGTCACGAAGCAGGCGCCCGAGGGTTTTCGGGTCTGGGTCCAGCAGGGCAGGGGCCTGGAGGGCCAAGGCCTGGCCTGAGCTGAGCGGGTGCTCGGTCAGTTCCCATGCCAGATACTTGTAGAACGGCCGCAGCCGACCGCCATTGAGGGCGAAGAGGGCGTCCAGCATGGGCGCGATCGCTTCCGCCGCCTCCAGGCGCGCGGCGAGGGGCAAGCCGTCGCGCAGACACTTCAGGGCGCGATAGGTCTGGTTGAGATAGTGATCCAACGACCGATCGACGAAACCCGCGATTTCCAGATCGGGGACGCGGGCCTTTTCATCGATGATCTGCTGGCACAGGCCCTCCGTCCGATCCACCAGCACTCGTACATGGGTAAAGCTGTAGCGGTCCCAGGCGTCCGCCCCGCCCCAGGCGGCATGGGCGCGAAGGCCATCCATGGTCATCACCGAGCAGTCGGTCAACCCGTGGGCCCGTTTTGCGTGACGCGTGCGCCAGGTCTCGAAGGCTTCGTCGCGGACGATCAGCACACAGTCGTAGTCCGACGCCGCGGTCTCCCGCGCCTTGCCACGCGAGCCGGTCAGCCAGAAGGCCAGGACTTCGGACTGGGTCTCCGCCAGCTCCAGAAGTTCGAAGTATCGGGGGCGTTCAGTGGCGTGATCGCTCAATTCTCTCACTTTCCGGCCGTGGCATTCGACCGTGCGGCGGGCTCCGCGTTATGATAGAGGCCTCTCCCACGGCTCGCGCCCTTCGATTCAGGCGTGGGCCGTTCGACTTTTATCGGCGTCTATTTGGAGCCTGCATGGCTAAAGAAGAACTTTTAGAGTTTCCGGGCACGGTGAGTGAAGTCCTGCCCAACGCGACCTTCCGCGTGAAGCTCGAGAACGATCACGAGATCATCGCCCACACCGCCGGCAAGATGCGCAAGAACCGCATCCGGGTCTCGGCCGGCGACAAGGTCCTGGTGGAGATGACCCCATACGACCTGTCCAAGGGCCGCATCACCTTCCGCGTCCGCTAGCGGGCGTTCGCCCCCGATGACGACGCCGCGCCTGGTGCTGGCCTCCGCGAGCCCCAGGCGGCTCGATCTCCTGGCCCAGATCGATCTCAGACCGGACGCCGTGGTGGCCGCCGAGATCGACGAAACCCCCCTTCCCAACGAGACGCCGCGCCTGCTGGCGCTGCGGCTGGCCGTGGCCAAGGCGGCCAAGGTCGCCGCCGAGCAGCCGGACGCCTATGTGCTGGCCGCCGACACGGTGGTGGCCGTGGGGCGCCGTGTCCTGCCCAAGGTGGAAACCGAAGCCGAGGGCCGCAGGTGCCTCAAACTGCTGTCGGGCCGGGCCCACAAGGTGCTGACCGCCGTGGCTCTGCAGGCTCCCGATGGCCGCGCCATCAGTCGGCTGGTGGAGAGCCGCCTGCACTTCAAGCGCCTGAACACCGCCGATATCACCGCCTATCTCGCGTCCGGCGAGGGGATCGGCAAGGCCGGCGGCTATGCCATCCAGGGCCGGGCCGGCGCCTTCGTCATGTCCCTGCAAGGTTCCTATCCGGCGGTGGTCGGCCTGCCGCTCTATGAGACGCTCAACCTGCTGACCGGCCTGGGATACGTGCGGCCATGAGCGTGCGGAAACTCTATCTGGACCGGGGAATCGGTGAGACCCGCGGCGTCGTGACCTTGGACG
>NZ_JANPJP010000004.1:0-3157 GCF_031425575.1 Phenylobacterium sp. | reverse complement strand
GCCGCGTGAAGAAGTTCATCCGCCGTCCGGCCGTGCAGGCCTTCCTGGGCTGGGTCCTGGCCGGCTATATGAGCCTGATCCGCCACAGCGTGCGCTGGCGCCATGAGGGGCTGGAGAGGGCTAACCCCGTACTCACCGCCGAGCCTGGGGTCATCGCCCTGCTCTGGCATGGCCGTATCCCAGTGGCCCTGACCGTCGCCCCGGTGCTGAAGCAAGCCAAGCTGGCCCACTGCCTGGTGTCGCCGTCGGCCGACGGAGAGTTCTTCGCCCAGGCCATGGCGCACAACGGCTTCCCCTCCATCCGCGCCTCCAGCGCCAAGAAGGGCGATTCGGCCAAGGCCCGCGCCGTGGTGGCCGCCTTCCGCGAGGCCATGGCCTGGGTGAAGGGCGGCGGGGTGCTGATCGTCACCCCCGATGGCCCGCGTGGTCCCAACGAGGTGATGGCGCCCGGCGCCCTGCAGATCGCCCGGCGCACCGGCGCTCCGGTTCTGCTGGTGGGCCTGGCCGCCTCTCCCGCCAAACGGCTTGGGAGCTGGGACACCGCCATGGTCGCCGCCCCCTTCGGCCGGGGCTCGGCGATCTGGGAAGGGCCCTACTACGTTCCCGCCGACGCCGACGACGCGGCTATCGAGGCGCTCACCGCCGACTGGGCGGCCAGGCTGTCGGCGGCCACCCGCCAGGCCGAGGCGCGGGTGTCGGCGGATTGATCCGGCGCACGCGGGGTGAGACATAGGGGCATGGCCCACGAGCACCACGATCACGCTCACCACGACCATGATCATCATGATCACGGCGGGCATAGCCATGCCCATGGCAGCCACGGCCATAGCCATGCGCCCAAGGACTTCGGCCGCGCTTTCGCCATCGGGGTGGGGTTGAATTTCGCCTTCGTCCTGGCCGAGGTGGCCGCGGGCCTGTGGTCAGGGTCGCTGGCCCTGCTGGCCGACGCCGGCCACAATCTCTCCGACGTGCTGAGCCTGCTGCTGGCCTGGGGCGCGACCGTCCTGGCCCGCCGGGCGCCCAGCGCCAACCGCACCTACGGCCTGCGCAAGGCCACCATCCTGGCCTCCCTGGCCAACGCCGTCCTGCTGCTGGTGGCTGTGGGGGTCATCGTCTCGGAGGCCGTGCGCCGCTTCGCCGAGCCCGCCGATGTGGCCACCGCGCCGGTGATGATTGTCGCGGCCATCGGGGTGGTGATCAACACGGCGACGGCCCTGATGTTCATGCGGGGCCATGACGACCTCAATGTCCGCGGCGCCTTCCTGCACATCGCCAGCGACGCCGCCGTCAGCCTGGCGGTGGTGATCGGCGCGGGGGTGATGGCTCTGACCAGCCTCGGCTGGATCGACCCGGCGCTCAGCCTGGTCATCGCCGGAGTCATCGTCCTGGGAACCTGGGGGCTGCTGAAGGACTCGGTGAACCTGGCCCTCGACGCCGCGCCGAAGGGGATCGATGTGGCCGAGGTGCGCGGCTGGCTCAACGCCCTGCCCGGCGTCACCGGCGTCCACGACCTGCACGTCTGGGCGATGAGCACCACCGAGACGGCGATGACCGCCCACCTGACGCGGCCCGACAACCTCGACTGTGACGCCTTCCTGCACGCCGCCTGCGAAGGCCTCGAGAAGAGGTTCAAGATCGGCCACTGCACCCTGCAGGTGGAGACCGGCGGGGCCGAGGTCTGCCGGCTCTCACCCGCGGAAGCCGTGTGAGACGCCCGCTCTCCCTCCAGCTCTACGCCGCCATCCTGGGTCTTTTGGAACCGCTCGCCCGGCCCCTGCTGGCCCGGCGGGTAAAGGCCGGCAAGGAAGACGCCGCGCGGCTGGGGGAGCGGCTGGGACATTCGACCGTGGCCCGCCCCCAAGGCCGTTTGGTCTGGCTTCACGGGGTCAGTGTTGGCGAGAGCATGTCCCTGCTGCCCTTGGTCAGCGCCCTGAGGGTCAGGCGCCCCGACCTCGCCCTGCTGGTCACCTCCGGCACGCGGACCTCCGCCGAGCTGCTGGCCCAACGGCTGCCGGCTGAAGTGATCCACCAGTATATCCCCCTGGATGCGCCGCGCGCCGTGACCCGCTTCCTCGACCATTGGGAACCCGACCTTGGCGTCCTGGTGGAGAGCGAGCTCTGGCCCAACCTGATCCTCGGCGCCCATGAGCGCGGGGTGAAGCTGGCCCTGCTCTCGGCCCGGATGACAGAGGGCAGCGCCAAGGGCTGGGCCAGGGTCCCCGCGGCCGCCAAGGTCGTGCTCGACGCCTTCGATCTCATCGCGCCGCAGGAGGCGGAGACGCAGGAGCGGCTCCGGCGCCTTGGCGCGCGCACAGGCCCGTTGCTGAACCTCAAGACGGTGGGCGAGGCCCTGCCGGTGGACGGCGCCGAACTGGCGCGCCTGAAGGCAGCGGCCGGTGATCGCCGCGTGGTCCTGGCCGCCAACACCCATCCCGGCGAGGACGAGATCGTCATCGAGGCGTTCCGGAAGGCTGACCTCTCCGACACCCTGCTGGTGATCGCGCCTCGTCACCCCGCACGGGGCGAGGCGATCGCGGGTCTGCTGGCCGGCTTCGAGGTGGCCCGGCGGGCGGCGGGCGAGCCCTTGATGGCCCAGACCACCGCCTATGTGGCCGACACCCTCGGCGAGATGGGCCTGCTCTACAGCCTGGCCGATGTCGTGGTGATGGGCGGCGGCTTCCTGCCGGGGATCGGCGGTCACAACCCCCTGGAGCCAGCCCGTCTAGAAAAGCCGATTCTCACCGGGCCCCATACCTTCAACGCCACATCCCTCTACGTCGACCTGTTTGCTCAGGCCGCCGCCATCGAGGCCTCGGACAGCACGCAACTGGCCCGACATCTGAAGGGCCTCGCCACCTACCCACACATCGGCCGACGGATGGGCGAGGCGGCGCTAGCCTATGCCGACCGCCAGGGCGGAGCGCTGGACCGGGCCATGGCCCTGCTCGAACCCCTGCTGCCAGCATGAAGTTGTCCACGCCCCGTTGGTGGTACGTCCGCAGCAGCGCCCCGGCGCCGGTCACCCGCGCCCTGCTGACACCGGTGTCCTGGATCTGGGCGGCGGTGACGGCCCGGCGGATCGCCAAGACCACGCCCATCGACCCCGGCGTGCCGGTGATCTGCGTCGGAAACCTCACCGCCGGGGGCACGGGCAAGA
>NZ_JANPJP010000003.1:0-5105 GCF_031425575.1 Phenylobacterium sp. | reverse complement strand
TTTGCCGTGGACGTGGACGCCTTCCAGGGCGGCCCACTGTCGGATCGCGTCAGTTTCGAGACCGGCCGCCAGATCGCCGAACTGCACGAACTCAGTTTCCGGGCGTTGCAGGCGCTGGTGGTCCTGCATGTGGCTGCGGTGCTGTTCTACCTGGTCTGGAAGCGCACGGACCTGATCCGCCCGATGATCACCGGGGTGAGGGTGTTGCCCAGCAATCCTGGCCTGACGCGCGCGCCGCTGTGGCGTCTCGCGCTGGGCGTGGTGCTGGCCTCCGCGCTCGCCTTTGCGCTCTCCAGGGGCCTGCGGTTCTAGAGGGTGACAGCGATGCCGGTTGAAGCGCCCGTCACGCTCTAAGCATATGAAAAGCTCCTAGTGGACGATTCTGACGCGTTGCGCCCGTCTGTGAACGTTCCCTGGGCCGCCGAGACGGCGGCAGAGACATGCCCGGCAGCAGACCCTCCAAACTTCTGAGAGGGGGGGATTGCTGACATAGCGCCGGGACTCACTCAGACACAGAAACGCCGCCGATCCTGCGACCGGCGGCGCGTGTCTGTCAGACAATATTGGTCAGGCGGCCACAGCCTTGCGCCGCCGCAGTATGGTACCCGCCACTGATCATATCGCACGAAGGCGCGGCGGCAGCGCTCAAGGCCGGGATGCAGACCGGCGCGTCGCTAAACTCCCCCAATGGGCCGGACCGGAACAAGGCGGTGGCGGCCGGGGAGTTGGGCTACGGCTCTCTCCGCTGCCGGTCCTAATGGGTCTCTGCCCAGAAATTTGTGACGACCCGCGCCGCCTTGTCGAAGGCGTCATAGGTGACGTTGCAGTCAGACTCGCTGAACCCCTTGCGGATCGCGTTGAGGTACATCCAGTAATAGTTGTAGGCCCCCGCGCAGAGGGAGTGCAGCTGAACGTCTGGCCCGCCCGAATTGGCGGCGAACCGTTCCTTGTAGTTGTCCACCGTATACCCCGCGCACGCAGCCTGGCCCTGAAGGGTGTTCGGCCGGGTGGGGAACGCGGCCTGGGCGAATGCGCTCGTCGAGGTGAGAAGCAGGGCGGCGGTGGCTACGGCCGCGATGATCCGGGTCATGGTTTCGGCTTTCGCTGGTTGGAACAGGTTCAGGCCGCGACCGACAGACGGCGGCGGCGCAAGGCCGCGCCGACGCCGCCGAAGCCCAGGATCATCAGCGCCCAGGTGGCGGGTTCGGGGACCGCCGCCGTTGTGACGGGCGTAAGCAGGAAGGCGTGGGTAGTGCCGAAGCGGTTGTTGAAGCCGTAGCCCGCGATTTGCCCGCTACTGTTGACGCCACTGGCGGAGATGAGGGTCCAGTCTGGCGCGTCTACCAGGTCATTGAGGTCTTGTATAAGGCCGCCGGACCAAAGAAACGCGTGAGCGCCGGTCGCGACGTACGACAGTCCAACCACCTGGCCCGCGTCATTCGCACCATATGCGAAGCTGCCGTCCACGCCTCCAGCTAGATCGCCGAGGTCTTGCATCACGCCGCCAGACCACAGAAACGCGCGATTGCCGGTCGTTGCCCCTGAGTATCCAACCACCTGGCCCGCGTTGCTGATGCCGAGAGCTTCGCTGACGTTGGATCCGCCCGGAAGATCGCCGAGGTCCTGCATCACGCCGCTTGACCACAGAAAAGCGCGAATGCCAGTCGCGGCGCCGGAGAGGCCGACCACCTGCCCCGTCTCGTTGATACCGCGTGCTTGGCTGCCGTTGGATCCACCCGGAAGATCGCCGAGGTCCTGCATCACGCCGCTTGACCACAGGAAGGCGCGTGGGCCGGTTGCGGCATACGACGTCCCAACCACCTGGCTCGTGTTATTGACGCCAGATGCGACACTGAAATTGGATCCTCCTGGCAGATCGCCGAGGTCCTGCATCACGCCGCCTGACCACAGAAAGGCGCGAGCGCCGGTCGCGGCCTCCGCGTATCCAACAACCTGGCCCGTGTCGTTGACGCCAGTTGCGAAACTGGAGTCAGTTCCACCCGGCAGGTCGCCCAGGTTCTGCATCACGCCGCCTGACCACAAGAACGCGCGACTGCCGGTCGCGGCATACGAGCCTCCAGCCACCTGCCCCGAGTTGTTGTTGCCCCGAGCCTCACTCTGGTCGAAGCCCCCCGGGAGATCCCCCAGATCGGTAAACACGTACTGCGCCGCCCCAGCAGCTCCGGCGATCATCGCCAGCATCACTCCCGCGACCCCACCGAAAAATGTCAAACGAAAACGCATCGCTGCCCCCACTACAATCTACTCACCAGCCTCGGCATGACGGCATCGCGTCAGGACCAGCCAACTGCCTTCAAGGTCGGTCGAGACTGCCGAGCGCGCATCTCCCAACTGGTAGATGCCAACCAATTCGGGACTGCCCATCCTGACGCGAAACCTGCGTCCTACAGTTGGCCCGCGCCATTGGCGGACCTCCGTGTGGCTGGCAGACGCCGCCGCCGTAGCGCCAGGCCCGCCAAGCCAAAACCGCCGATCATCAGCGCCCAGGTCCCGGGCTCCGGAACCGCGGTGATCCGCAGCGAGACACCGCCCTGGTTATTGGTGCGGGTGTTGTCGAGATCCGTCACGACCAGCCGAGAGGCGATGTCGGCGTCGAGCGTCACGCGAAACGGCGATGTCGGGTAAGTCGTGAAGAAAACCGGCGGGCTGATCACGCCGGAGTTGATGTCGACGCCGTAGTGGTCGACCGGACCGGCCTTGTAGGCGGCGAGCGACGCCAGCGCAGAGGCATAGCTGCCGGTGAGACTTCCAACGCGGAACACATCGACCGTCGTCGAGCCGCCAGGGAGGAAGGCGCCGGCGAAGTCGCTGTCCCGAAGGCTGAAGCTATTGGTCCAGCCCGTCGAGCAGGATCCAGTCGGGCAGAGCACATTGGCGGAGTCATAGGCTCCACCATCGGCGATCCCGATGAATTCGATGCGATAGCTGCCGGCGGCGAGCGTCAAGGCGGTCCCGAGCCCGTCGGTCGCGGCGATGTCGTAGATGGCTGCGCTGGCCGGCACCCCGGCAACCAGGGCCAGAGCGGCAAGGCTAGCAGCTAGCGCCCGTTTCGGTTCGAACATTCAAATACCCCCAACGAAAATCCGCCACATTCGACGGCACTGCGGACGGCGGACTTTGGTCGCCGACACCGCTCGAGAGTGAGGTATTCCCCGGCGGCCCGCATCTCCCAGATGGTATATGAAACCCTAACCCAGCCTCTGCACCGCCAGCACCAGCTCCGCTTCGCGGTTGACGCCGACCTTGGCCAGGATGGTCTTGATTTGTTGGCGCAGGGTATTGATCGTCACGCCGCGCTGAATGGCGATGGCCTCGCGGGGGCGACCCGACGCGAGGGCCAAGGCGATCTCGCCCTCGGCCGTGGTGAGTCCGAAGGCTATGCGCAGCAGCTGCGCCGACGGTGTCCGTGGCCCCTCGCGGACGATGACCAGAAAGCGCGGCTGAAACACCAGATCCCAGTTCGTCGCCTGCAGGGCGCGGACGTGGACGGCGGCGCGGCGACCGTCGAGCCCGATCACCAGCGCCTCGGCCGCGCCGCCAGAGGGTCCTGAGGCCGCGGCGCGGGCCAAGGCGCGGCGCAGCTCAAGGTCATCGTGGGGCTGGATGGCCGACAGCCGGCTTCGGCGGAGGCTCCACAACCCGCCTTCAGTGACCATTGACTCGGCGCGTCCGGTCATGGCCAGCACCGCGCCGTCCAGGCCACAAAGGAAGGCGGCGACGCCCGCATACTCCAGTCCATTGGCTATATCGCGCAGGCTCTGGTCGCCCAACGCCATCCGCGTGCGAACGGCGGCCAGGGCATGCGGGGCCAAGGCGGCAAATACGGCTGTGGCATCGGCGTCGATGCGGCCTTGCTTGTGGGTCCGCAGCACCGTCAGGCCGATCAACACGTTGTCGTCTTGATGCAGCGTCGTCTGGCAACCGTGCTGAATGTCGAACTTCCGCACGACGTCCATATAGTCGTCGGTCTGCAGCAGGCGAGCTACGGCATCGTATTCCCGATCCCCGATCACCTGCATCGGTGCAGCCACCTTTGCCGCCGCCACACGAGGGCTGACCCAGGGGAGGTGCCCGCCGACGGCTCGGAAATCGCGATAGGCCTCCTCGGGGAGTTCTGAGATGCCGAACATGAGGTCTGTTCCCCTCATGGCGATCAACTCGCCGTGTGATGATCGCGTAGCCGAAGCGAGCGCAGAGAGCGCCGGAAGCCACGCATCGTTGTCGATGGTGGCTTGGGCAAACGCCTCCGCCGCGCGCAGATACTCTTCCGGACGCATATCCCTGTCGACCCCGTCAGCACGACAACCCAAGCAACAAACTGATTACATCGCACGCTGAGGTTTTCAATGGCGTGACAGCGATCACGGCCATGCTTCCCGCCAAATCAGCAGGCTTAGGAGGAGGATTGCCTAGCTGCGAGCTCTCAACAGGTTGTCCATCCGACCAACACCGGGGAAGCTGTGGTTTTGACGCTACAGGGTCTCAGGAGAGGGTCGGATTAAAGTGTACAAGAATGCCCGGCTGACGCAGCTCAGTCGAGGCGAAGTGGTGCGGCTGGTGTGCTCGGCTCTGGCGAAGCTGGGCAAGGCCGATTAGTCCCGCGAGTATTGGGGGACAACTCAGGTCCGCTAAGGGTCGTTACTCCCCGTTCAATTCGGGCCAGAAGCGGATCGTTTCCAACCCGTCCGCAAAGGGACGCCCTGACAGGGTCTATCCGCTAGCCTCGCTCGGCTGCATCGCGCAGTGAGTTGAGCCAGGAGTCTTCGCGCAGCTTTTCCGCGGCGTGCAGGTGGGTTTCGGCGTCGCGGACGGCGGCGTCGTGTTTGCGCCATTCGGAAACCGCGCCCTCGCGGGCCGAGCGGGCGGCCTCCAGGGTCGGATAGCGGGCCAGAACCGCGCGGGTGGAATAGTTGACGGGCGGACCCACGGTCTCACGGTCCGGATAGAAGCCGGTGATGGAGTCGGGCGTCTCGCTGTCGATGTGGAAGACGTCGGCCCAGCCCGCATGGTGACGCATCAGGGCCCAGGGTCGTTCGATCCGGTCGCTCACCATAGTCTCCGTCGAAGGTGTCCTGCCGATTCCG
>NZ_JANPJP010000002.1:0-8280 GCF_031425575.1 Phenylobacterium sp. | reverse complement strand
ACGTTGGCCTTCTTGGCGGACTCGGCCAGGTTGGCGCCGCCGCCGTGGGCGTCGTCATAGGCCTGGGTCATCTCATAGACCTTCTCGGCGGCGGCGTCCTTGCGCAGCTCGGCCTCAAGCTGGGGCCGGATCTGCGCCAGGGTTACGGCCTGGCCCGGGGTGACCTTGCTCACCCGGATGACCGCGAAGCCGAGGTCACCCTTCACCGGCGCGATCTGGCCGACCGGCAGGGTGAAGGCGGCTTGACCCACCTTGGGGTCGGCGATGGCGGTGCGCGGCTTGTCGGCATAGGTGATGGCGTCGACGCCCAGGGACTTGGCGATGGCGCCCGGATCCTCGCCCTTGGCCAGCCGTGCGGCCACGGCCTGGGCCGCGGCGGCGTCCTTGGCCGGAATCTGTACGAGGCTGCGGGTCTCGGGCCGTGAGAGGGTGTCACGGCGGAATTCGAAGCGCTTCTGCAGCTCGGCCGGATCGATGGGCAGGTTGGCGCCCACCATCGCCGGGCTGAAATGCACGACGGTCAGCGTGCGGAATTCGGGCCGGGTCAGGGCCGCGGCGTTTTCCTTCATCAGCTCGGTGAGCTGGGCGTCGGTGGGCAGGGCGGGGGCGGTGACATTGCGCGGATCGATGGTGAAGTAGCCGACATCGCGGCTCTCCATCGCGTAGATCGCCCCGAGCGCGGTATAGGCCCGCGGCACCCGCAGGCCGTTGGCCAGGGCGGAGACCAGGTGGCTGCCGGCGACCTGGTCGCGCATGATCAGCTCAAAGGCGGGCGGCGTCAGGCCATTCTCATTGAGGCGCTGGGCGTAGAGGTTCTTGTCGAAGCGGCCTGAGACCTGGTCGAAGAAGGCCGGGATCTTCTGCAGTTCGCGGGTGATCAGGGTGTCGGAAGGCTTGATGCCGATCTTGGCCAGCATCTCGCCAAAGGCCTCCCGGCTCGCCACCTCGTTCAGGACGCGGGTGTCCAGGCCATTAGCTGCGGCCATCTCGTTGGTGATGGGCTGACCCACCTGCTGCTCGGCGCCTTTGCGGAAGCTGTCGAACTCCCGCTTGAAGTCGGCGGTCGAAACCTTGCGCGAGCCCGCCGTCACCACGGCGTTGGACGTGCTCCCCGTGAACACGTCGTTGATCCCGAACAGGGCGAAGCTCACGACAAGCAGGCCGATCAAGACGAGGGCGACCCAGGATTTTGCGAACTGGCGGATGGCGGCGAGCATTTGGCGGTCTTCCTGGCCCCGCGGGGCGAGCATCGGAACGGGCGGTATAGTGGAGGCCGCTTGGACCCCGCAAGCGCGTGACAGAATTCTCAAGGCGCCTTACTCGCCCAAGGAACACGACAAAAGCGAGGCCTTGATGACCGCCCCCGTCCCCTTGATCGCCGGAAACTGGAAAATGAACGGGGATTCCGCGTCCCTCGGGGAGGCCCTGGCCACCGCCGCGGGCCTCGGATCGACCCGGGCGCGGGTGGCCATCTGTCCATCGGCGACCCTGGTGTCCCGGATGGCGGACGCGCTGAAGGCCACCAATCTTCTGGTGGGCGGCCAGGACTGCCGCGCCGAGGTTTCCGGCGCCTATACCGGCGATGTGGCGGCCGAGCAGCTGGCGGACGCCGGCGCTGAGCTGGTGATCCTTGGGCACTCCGAACGCCGCGCCGGCTACGGCGAGACCGACGCGCTGGTGGCCGCCAAGACCCAGGCGGCCCTGCGTGCGGGCCTGGAACCCATCGTCTGCGTCGGCGAGACCCTGGACGAACGCAAGGCCGGCAAGGCCCTGGAGATCGTCACCGGGCAGGTGAGAGCGTCGCTGCCCGCCGAACTGGCCGGCAAGGCCTTCTCCGTGGCCTATGAGCCCGTCTGGGCCATCGGCACCGGCCTGACCCCTTCCACCGAGGAGATCGTCGAGGTCCACCGCGCCATCCGTGAGACCCTGACCGCGATCTTCGGCGCCCATGGCGCGACCGTGGCCATCCTCTACGGCGGCTCGGTGAAGCCCGCCAACGCCGCCGAGATCCTGCATGCCGACGAGGTGGGCGGCGCCCTGGTGGGCGGCGCTTCGCTGAAGGCCGCCGACTTCCTGGGGATTATCGCAGCGGTCTAGACCCTTTCCGGATCAGGTTGAATCAACCTGATCGGATCAAAAGGGTCTATCTTCTTGAATCTAGAGCATGTCCGGGCGGCGAACCGGCGCCCACTTGCGCCTGACATGCTCTAGTCGCCGCCGCGGCCCAAATCTTCATCGCCCTCGTGACCCTTGGCGTCGGCGCCGGCCAGGGTGCTCTTCGATCCGGACAGTCCGTCGCCGAGGGCGTTGCCGCCACCGCCCGCAGCCTCCGCCAGGTCGCGTTCGGCGCCGGGATCGGGCGCATCAGGCTTGCCGGTGATGTCGGATTCCTTGGTGGCTTCGCCGGCGGCGTTGCCGATCTGGGGGCGGGCGGGCATCGGCTGTTCCTCGAGAGTTGCTGCGCACTCAACGAACGCCTCAGGCCGCTGTTCCAGCATCGCTGAGGTGCAGGGCGCCCTCCCTGTGGTCCAGGCCCACGCGGAACCCTTTCAGCAGGCCGGCGCCGATCAGGCCGTCCGGCAGGGGACTTCCCGGCTGCGCCGCGAAGATGCTCACCTTCACATCGCGCAGGGTGAAGCCCGCGAACCGAACCTCGTGGGCGGTGACCATACGATCCACGCTGGCCCCGCCGATCCCGATGGACCGCACGGAGGTCAGCTTGCGGGCCTGATCGAGCAGGCCCGCAGCGGCGGCGGCCTGATCCGACAGTGCCAGGGCGCCTGAGGCCCCGGTGTCCACCAGGGCCGAGATCGGCGCCCCGGACTCAACCCTGACCTCGGTAAGCAGTCCGCCGGTCTTCCGGGTCACCGGGGCGAGCACCGAATTGCTGGGCGGCGCATAGGCCTCGTGCCGCAGGAAGGCGGCGCGGCGGCGCGGATAGTCGACCTCCAGGATGATCGAACGCAGGACATCGCGACCGAGCAGCATGTCGAAGGGTTGATTGGTGAAGGCCGAGATGGCCGCCAGATTCAGAACCGCGGCGCGGATCCGCTCGACCCTCAGCGCCCCGAGATCCAGGTCCACGCCGACCGTATGGGTGACGCTGGGCCCACCGCCGACGCCGTAGGCCAGAACCGGCAGGGGCAGGCCCGCCGCCAGACCCAGGCGGCTGGCGAATCCGGCGTCGATGGCCGAGGACTGGGCGCCGGAATCGACCAACACCCGGATTGGGGAACCGGCCACGGCGCCCTGCAGCATGATGAATCCCCCGGCGCGCGGCAGGTCGATCCAACCGCTTCCCGAGACGTCGCCCGGAAAGATCACCCGGGGCGCGCCGAATTGCCCCCCGTTGCGCACAAAGACGATGCCGGCCGCGCCGGCGCCCAGGAAGGCGATTTGTCCGAGCAGGGCGCGGCGGGTGGTCAGGACGACCTCATGGGAAGGAAAGGGGACGCCCCCTAGATGGGGCCGCCGTCCGGGCTTTGAAGGGGCCGTTCCAGGGTGACCTTGAAGAACCGCGTCTCCACGCCCTCGATCCCAAAATCGTTATCGTTCACCAGAAGGATTTCCCGGTCCGACAGCAGGATCATGCCCTCCAGGTCCGGCGCGATCTCCGGTGCATCGTCGCTGCTGAAGATCAGCTCCTTACGCAGGACCCCGCCAGCGCCCCTCAGGTCGACCACATAGATCTTGCTGGTGTGGGAAATCCGCTCCAACACCAGCAGCCGGCCCTCGCCCACGCACAGCAGTTCTCCGATCTTCAGGTCGGCGGGCCCCACCGGCCCGGCCTCGACGTCCCGGAGAAAGCTGTCTGGCCGGTCGAAGGGGTAGCTGTGCTCCGCCAGCAGGACGCCGGACGCCGCGTCCAGGGTCCAGATCCGCACGGCCCCGGCCGCGTCCCCCTCGAAGGCGCTCTGGAACCCCGCATAGAGGCGGGTCTCGTCGGCCGAGACCGCCAGCCCCTCGAAGCCGCGATTGAGCCGCCGCCGGCCCGCGATGGCGGGGAGCAGGTCCTCGGCCCCGGGCCAGGCCAGGCCCTGCGGCGTCCAGCGGGTCTCCACCACGCCCTGCGCGCTGACCTTCATCAGCGAGGGCCCATACTCCTCCGCCACCCAGAACGAGCCGTCCGCCAGGGCCGCGACCGCTTCGGAGTCCGCCCCGTTCACGTCCGCAGCCAGCGGCCGCCCTTCCACGTCGAACAGCGGCTCCATAGACCCCTCGCCGCCACCGGGCAGGGGGAGGCCCGTCACCGGGGCGCCCGAGGCCGCGCGCAAGGGCAGGGTCCGAAGGCGCTCGATCCGGTCGCCGGTGATCTGCAGCTCCGAGAGGCTCGGCCCGATCTGCGGCATCGGCAGAATCTTGGCCCCCTCCACCTCGCGTAGATGGTCCAGGCCCTCGACGCCGTAGTCCTCCTCCGCCTGCTTGATCTTGAGGTTCGGCCCCCGGTCTCCCAGGGCCCATAGCCGCCCCGGCGGGTCGCCCGGGCGCCGCGTCAGCCCCGAACCCAGGCCCAGGGTGGCGCGCAACACGCCGGAGGGCAGGGCGACTTCGCCCAGCGGCTGGTCCTGCCAGGCGAGCCGTTCGACTGTGAAGCGGGGCGAGGGCATATGAAGCCTTCCGAACCTGTCGAATTGGGTAGCTTGATGGCGGGGCGTGCATCGCGACGATCCTGCGGACCGTTATGCACATCCCCTCCGGAGTTCGGCCATGACCGATATGACCTCCTATCTCGGCTGGAAGATCGACCACGGCCAGCCCTTGGGGGAGCCAGCGTTTCTGGATCCGGGTTCCGTCCATTGGCGAGTGTACAAGAACCCCATTGCGCTCGCGGTTGGCGGGGTGGCCGCCGTGCTGCTGGAATTCGCCGACCCCCGCATCCGTTCCGGCGTCTGGGACCATTCAACGTTCAAGACCGACCCTATCGGACGCTCCAGGCGTACCGGCGTCGCCGCCATGGTCGGGGTCTATGGTCCGCAGAGCGCGGCGCGACGGGTCATCCAGGGCGTCACCAACATGCATGGCCGCGTGGCCGGGAACACCCCGTCCGGCGAGGCCTACAAGGCCCTCGACGTCGAACTGCTGAACTGGGTCAGCGGCGACGGCCGGATACGGGTTCCTGAACGCCTATGACCGCTTCGTCTCCCCGCTGAGCGAGGCCGAGAAGACCCGGTTCTACGAGGAGGCCGGTCCCATCGCCCGGCTCTACGGCGTGCAGTCCTCGCCAAAATCCACCGCAGACGTCCTGGGGATGATGCAGACTTTGGCGCCTCGCTTTGAGCCCCACCCTATCGTCACCGAATTCCTCGACATCATCCAGTCGGGTCAGGCGGCGCCGGCCGCGCCGAAGTTCCTGCACCGGGCCCTGGCGCGGGCCTCGGTCTCCCTGCTGCCGCCTGTCGTGCGCCAGAAGCTGGCGCTGGGGTCGGACTACGACCTGACCGCGACCGACCGCCTCGCGCTGAAGGCCGCCGGCAAGCTCGCCGACCGCATCCCGGTCCCGGGCTCCGCGCCTTGCGAGGCCAGCAAGCGTCTCGGCCTGCCAGCCAACTTCCTCTATCTCAGCCGCGGCACGCAGGAACGCCTGCTAGCCGCGCGCCCGGCGTCTTCGTCGGCCGGCGTGCCGGAAGCGGCGGGCTAGGGGCCCTTCAACTCCACGGTGTTGCCTTCGGGATCCTGCAGGTACAGCGACAGCCCGTCGCCGTGGGCGCCGTAGCGGGCGCCCTCGTCGCTGATCGTCACGCCTTGCGCCGCCAGGTGCGCGCGGATCGCCGCCGCGTCGAAGGGCGCGACGGTGAGGCAGAAGTGGTCCAGGTTTCGGCCCTCGGCGCCCGGCCCGGCGCCGCCCATTGCGCCCAGCGGGCCCTCGAGGGTCACCAGGTCGATCAGGTTCACGCCGGCGCGCAGGTGGGTCAGGCCCAGTTCCGGTCGGTCCCAGTCCACCGAACAGCCCAGGACGTCGGTGTAGAAGGCGATCATCTCGGCCTTGTCGCGGACGCGCAGGACGATGTGGTCAAAGCCGGCGAGTTGGATCGGATGGTTGGTCATGGCTCTCACATAATTCGCCGCGCTAAAGCAGCAAGCCGAACAGCCGGCAGTCGCGGCGATCCCCGTCGCGCAGGACGTGGCCGCGCAGCAGGCCTTCCTCGGTGAACCCCAGCTTCTCCAGCAAGGCGTCGGAGCGTCGGTTGCCCAGGTGGGTCCGCGCCGTCAGGCGCCGGAGGCCGCTCGAGGCGGCGTGGGCGATCACCGCGCGCATGGCCTCCAGGCCGTAGCCCTGGCCCCAGGCGCCGCGCCCCAGCATGAAGCCCACCTCGGCCCGCTTGTGCCAGCGGTCGATATCCGACAGGTCGCAGATCCCCAGGAATTCCTCGCCGTCCAGGGCGCGTAGGGCCCAGTACAACGCGCGCCCGGCCGCCATGTCCTCCACCTGGCCGGCGACGATGGCGGCGATCAGGTCGGGATCGTCGATCTCGGGCACGTCCCAGTGGGCCATGACCTCGGCGTCGCTCATCATCGGAAACAGCAGGGCGGCGTCGGAAACCTCAAGCGGACGGAGGCTCAGGCGTTCGGTTTCGAGAATCATAGGCTTGCTCGACGCGCGCAACGCCCTAGCTATGGCCTTGCGTCCGTCTCAGTGGTAGAGCGCGCGCTTCATTTCGGCTCCGTTCCTTCGGCCGAGGCTACCGGACGTACCCATGCTGCTTGGCATCCTGCTCACCATCCACATCATCGTCTGCATCTGCCTCATCGCCGTGGTGCTGATGCAGCGGTCCGAAGGTGGCGCGCTCGGCATGGGCGGCGGCCCGACCGGTCTCATGAGCGCGCGAGGCGCCGGGGACCTGCTCACCCGCATCACCTGGATCCTGGGATCGATCTTCTTCGTCATCAGCCTGGCGCTCACCCTGCTGTCGGGCCGTCAGGGCGCTTCGGATTCCGTCGTCGACCGGATGAAGATCGAGGCCATCGACCCCAGCAAGCTGAACCAGCCCGCCCAGCCGGCGCCCTCCAGCCCGGGCGCGGCCCCGCCGCCGCTGTCGGCCCCGACCCCGCAGGTTCGCAATCCGTTCACCGGCGACGCCGAGGGCGCCCCGGCCGCCCCCGCGCCGACCAACCCCTGATCTAAGGTTTTCATGGGCAAGCCGACCTCATCGCCGCATCTGCGGCGCGATCTCCCATGGCTTGCCGGGTGCGGCCTTTGCGCCCCTCAACAGGTTTTCGCGAATCACCTGAGCGCCAAGGCCCCGAATCACCGCTACTCTGAACGCCCATGACCCGGTACATTTTCATCACCGGCGGCGTGGTCTCCTCCTTGGGAAAAGGTCTCGCCTCCGCCGCGCTCGGCGCGCTCCTGCAGGCGCGGGGCTACAAGGTCCGCCTGCGCAAGCTCGACCCCTATCTTAACGTCGATCCGGGGACGATGAGCCCCTATCAGCACGGCGAGGTCTTCGTGACCGACGACGGCGCCGAGACCGACCTGGACCTGGGCCACTACGAGCGCTTCACCGGGGTGAACGCCACCAAGGCCGACAACATCACCACCGGCCAGATCTACAAGACCATCATCGAGAAGGAGCGGCGCGGCGACTACAACGGCGCCACCGTCCAGGTGATCCCCCACGTCACCGACCAGATCCGCGAGTTCGTGCTGTCGGACCCCGGCGAGGGCGTCGACTTCGTCCTGGTGGAGATCGGCGGCACGGTGGGCGACATCGAGGGCCTGCCGTTCTTCGAGGCGATCCGCCAGCTGGGCCAGGAGCTGCCCCGCGGCCACGCCTGCTACATCCACCTGACCCTGCTGCCCTACATCAAGACCGCCGGGGAGATGAAGACCAAGCCGACCCAGCACTCCGTCAAGGAGCTGCGGTCCATCGGCATCCAGCCCGACATCCTGCTCTGCCGCTGCGAGATGCCGATCCCGGCCGGCGAACGGCGCAAGATCGGCCAGTTCTGCAACGTCCGTGAGAGCGCCGTCATCCAGGCGATGGACAGCGCCAACATCTACCACGTGCCCCTGGACTACCATGCCCAGGGTCTGGACCGCGAAGTGCTCGACGTCTTCGGCATGGCCGAGACCGCGCCGGCGCCGGACCTGTCGCGCTGGCAGTCGATCTCCGACACCCTGACCAACCCCGACGGCGAGGTGAACATCGCCATCGTCGGCAAGTACACAGGCCTCACTGACGCCTACAAATCCCTGGTGGAGGCCCTGATCCACGGCGGCGTCGCCCAGAACGTGCGGGTGAAGTTCGACTGGATCGAGGGCGAGGCCTTCGAACGCGA
>NZ_JANPJP010000001.1:0-19233 GCF_031425575.1 Phenylobacterium sp. | reverse complement strand
TGCGCGCCGATCTCGCCGCCTCCGTCCGCGCCCAGACCTTCCATGAGCACGAGCAGCAGACCCTCCTGCGCGCCACCGACGACTATGCCGAGGGCGTAAAGGCGGTGTCCGAACGCCGGGTCGGCGTCTTCACCGGCCGCTAAAGGCATGGTCCACCCGCTGGACCGGCCGGTTTGGAGCACGCTGAGCACTCGCCAGAGGGACCTGGCTCTGGGCGACGGCGGGGCGCTGCGTTTCCAGCCGCGCTACAACGTGTTCGGGGCGGCGGCGGACGGGTCACGTGAGAACCTCGCGGCCCTGGCCGAGCTCATTCCGGCCGACGGGACCCTGTGGGTGGTGGAGGCCGAGCCCTTCATCCCGCCGCCGGGTGTGGTGGCGGTGAAGGCGGCAGTCTGCGCCCAGATGGTGGCGGAATCCCCCAAGCCGGGTGAGCCCGCCTTCGCCTATGAGGACCTGACCGAGGCCGATGCGGCGCAGATGCTGGCCCTAGCCACCCTCACCGAGCCAGGGCCGTTCTTGGAGGCCACCCACCGGCTGGGCGCCTTCGTCGGGATCAAGCAGGACGGGCGCCTGGTGGCCATGGCCGGCGAGCGGATGCGCCCCGAGGGCTTCACCGAGGTCAGCGGCGTTTGCACCCATCCTGACCATCGCGGGCGCGGTTACGCCGGGCGGCTGATGCAGGTGGTGGCCGGGCGAATCACAGCGCGCGGCGAGACCCCGTTCCTGCACTCCTACGCCAGCAATCTGGGCGCGATCCGCCTCTATGAGTCGCTGGGGTTCGCCATCCGCCGCGAGGTGACGGCGACTGTCCTGGCGAAAGCCTAGGCGGCCTTGCCCAACTGCGACGCCGCGCGGGCCAGCTCGGTGATCCGGCCCCAGTCGCCCTCGCGCACGGCGTCCATCGGCGCGACCCAAGAGCCGCCGACGCAGATGACGTTGGGCTGGGCCAGGTAGTCGTTGGCGTTCTCCAGGCTGACGCCGCCGGTGGGGCAGAAGGTGGCCTGGGGGAAGGGGCTGGCGAACGCCTTGAGCGCGCCCACGCCGCCGACGATGTTGGCGGGGAACAACTTGAAGTGGGTGTAGCCGGCGCGCAGGCCCCACATGAGTTCGGTGGCGGTGGCGATCCCTGGCAGCAGGGGCACGGGGCCGTCAAAGCCCTCGCCCTCGATCAGGCCGGGGCTGACGCCGAACTTGGCCCCGGCGTCGGCCACCGACTGGCGGGCCGAGGCGGTTGTGATGGTGCCGGCGCCCACCACCGCGCCTTCGACCTCGCCGGCGATGCGGCGGATGGACTCCAGGGCGGCCGGAGTGCGCAAGGTGACCTCCAGGGCGTAGAGCCCCCCCGCCACCAGGGCCTTGGCCAGGGGAATGGCATGGGCCTCTTCCTCGATGATCAGCACCGGGACGACTGGGGCGAGCTTGAGGATGTCCTGCAGGGTCAAAGCCGGTTTCCTTCCAACTGTTTCAGCGCCCGGGCCGAGCCCACCAGGGCCGCATAGGGATGGACGATCAGCGAGGTGGGAATCTCGCGGGTATAGTCGGAAAGCCGGCCCTTGTCTTCGAACCGGCGGCGGAACTCACCGCTGTTCAGCCGGTCAACCATGCGCGGCGCGATGCCGCCCGACACATAGATCCCGGCGCGTGCGCCGAAGGTCAGGGCCAGGTCGCCGGCCACTGAGCCGAGGATGCCGCAGAAGCGGTCGAGGGTCTCAGAGCAGAGCGGGTCACCGGCCTGGCCGGCGGCGAACACCGCCTTTTCGTCCCCCAGGCCAGTCTCGACGCCACGGATATCGCCCAGCGCCTTGTAGAGCTGGAACATGCCGCGGCCGGACAGGACCCGCTCGATGGAGACCCGCCCATGAATCTTGCGCAGGCGCTCCAGCACCTGGGCTTCCAATTCGTCATAGGGGGCGAAGGCGGCGTGGCCGCCTTCGGTGGCGATGGGCACGTCGCCCCGTCCCGAGCGGGCGAGCCCCGCCACCCCGAACCCGGTCCCGGCCCCCAGGACCACGCTAGGCTCCCCCTCGGCGCCCTTCATCACAGGCCCCAGAGGCTTGAGATCGTCGGCGCTCAGCGCCGGGGCGGCCATGGCCTGAGCGGCGAAGTCGTTGATCAGCCGGGCCGCCTCGAAGGCGAAGGTCCCCACCAGCTCGCCCTCGGAAATCCGCCAGGCGAGGTTTGTGAACTCGATCTCGCCGTCCACCACCGGCCCGGCCACCGCAAGGACCGCGCGCGACGGGCAGCGGCGGCCGACCGTGGTTTCCAGATACTGGCCGATCACCTCGCCCAGGGAACCGAAGTCGGCGGCGGGGTAGGTCTTGGGATGGCGTATGTGACCGGCGTCGTCCACCAGGGCGAGACGCGCGTTCGTGCCGCCGACGTCGCCGACGAGGCCTGTGTAATTGGTCTTCACGCGATGTCCCCGAACAGGGTGCAGGCGCCAGCCTCGGCAGGTCCAGCGGCGCGGCGCATGGCGCCAAAGAGCTCTCGACCATAGCCGAAGCCGGCGGCGGGCTTGGGGGCCCGAGGCCGAGCGATGAGCTCGGCAGGATCGACCAGGACTTCAAGCACGCCCGCATGGGCGTCGAGGCGAACCCTGTCCCCGGTGCGCACATAGGCCAGGGGGCCGCCGAGCCCTGCCTCCGGGGAGACGTGGATGGCGGCGGGCACCTTGCCCGAGGCGCCGGACATGCGTCCGTCGGTGACCAGGGCCACCTTGAACCCCTTGTCCAGCAGGACACCGAGCACCGGGGTCAGGCTGTGCAGCTCGGGCATGCCGTTGGCCTGAGGCCCCTGGAAGCGGACCACGGCGACGAAGTCGCGGTTCAGTTCGCCGTTCTTGTGGGCCTCCAGCAGGTCGTCCTGATCGTCGAAGACGATAGCCGGGGCCTCGATGATCAGGTGCTCGTCCTTCACCGCCGAGGTCTTGATGACCGCGCGGCCAAGCCCGCCGGCCAGCAGGCGCATGCCGCCCTCGGGCTGGAACGGGTCATTGGCCGGCCGCAGGATGTCGAGGTTGAGGGACGTCGTGGGACCTTCGCGCCAGACCAGCTTGCCGTCCTGCAGGAAGGGCTCCTGATGATAGCGGCGCAGGCCCTCGCCGGCGACGGTGACCACGTCCTCGTGAGCCAACCCCGCGTCCAGTAGCTCGCGGACCACATAGGCCATGCCGCCGGCGGCGTGGAAGGCGTTCACGTCCTCGCTGCCATTGGGATAGACCCGCGCCATCAGCGGGGTGACCCGCGACAGCTCGTCGAAATCGGTCCAGTCGACGATGATCCCGGCGGCCCTCGCCATGGCGACGATGTGCAGGGTGTGGTTGGTGGAGCCGCCGGTGGCCAGGAGGCCGACGATGGCGTTGACGATGGACTTCTCGTCCACCACCGCCGACATCGGCGCATAGGCTTTGGTCCCGTCGGCGATCTCGATGGCGCGCAGGGGGGCCTGGGCGGTGAGCGCATCGCGCAGGGGCGTGTTGGGGGTGACGAAGGCTGCGCCCGGCAGGTGCAGGCCCATCATCTCCATCATCATCTGGTTGGAGTTGGCGGTGCCGTAGAAGGTGCAGGTGCCGGGCCCGTGATAGGATCTCATCTCCATGTCCAGCAGCTCGTCGCGGGTGGCCTTGCCCTCGGCGTAGAGGCCACGGACCCGGGCCTTGTCGGCGTTTGAGGCCCCTGTGGTCATGGGTCCGCCGGGGACAAAGATCACCGGCAGGTGGCCGAAAGCCAGGGCGCCGATGGTCAGGCCGGGCACGATCTTGTCGCAGACCCCCAGCATCAGGGCCGCGTCGAAGGCGTCGTGGGTGAGGGCCACGGCGGTGGACATGGCGATGACGTCGCGGCTGAACAGCGACAGTTCCATGCCCGGACGTCCCTGGGTGACCCCGTCGCACATGGCGGGCACCCCACCGGCGAACTGGGCCGTGGCGCCCACCGTCTCCGCCGAGGCCTTGATGATCTCGGGGAAGCGCTCCAGCGGCTGGTGGGCCGAGAGCATGTCGTTATAGGCCGAGACGATGGCGAGGTTCGGCGCACTGGGGTTGCGCATCCGCTGCTTGTCGCCCTCTGGGGAGGCGGCGAAGGCATGGGCCCAGTTGGCGCAGGACAGCTTGGCGCGGCCGGGGCCGGCGTGGCGCGCAGCCTCCATTCGCGCCAGGTAGTCGGCGCGGGCCTCGCGGCTGCGCTCGATGATGCGCGCGGTGACGGCGGCGGTGACCGGATGCATGGGGGAGTGCTCCTGAGAACTCACGGCGCCCAGAGGACGCGCACGGGCGCTTTAGACTGTTTGAGGAAGGCGTGCACGGGCAGTCCCGAGCCGTGCTCGACGATCTCGCGCTTCACGGCGCCTCGGATCAGCAGCAGGGCCGAGCGGGCCGCCAGCAAGGCCGGCAAGGTGAGGCTGATCCGGGCCACCGGCGGCGATCCGACGCCGGCCGGAACGCCGATGACGAAGCGCCCACCGGCCGGGTCCAGACCGGCTTCCATCACCGGACTGCCGGGAATCAGCGAGGCGACGTGGCCATCCTCGCCCATCCCCAGGAACAGCATGTCGAAGGGGGCCAGGGCGCGAAGCTGGGGTTCGGCGATGTCGGCCGCCGCCTCGGGGCTGGGGGTATTGGCGTAGAGGGGCAGGAAGGTCGCGGCGGCGGCTTTCCCCTGCAGCAGGCGCTCGCGGACCAGGCGCTCATTGGAGTCTGGCGACGTCATCGGCAGGAACCGGTCATCGGAAAGGCTGACCGTGACCCGGCCCCAATCGAGGTCGACCTCCCGCAGGGCGTCATAGACCGGCGCCGGGGACCGGCCGCCGGTGCCGATCAGGGTGGCGTGGCCGCGGAGGGCCAGGCCCGCCCTCAGGACGTCGGCCGTCGCGGCGGCCGCGGCGGCGGCCAGGGCGGCCTCGTCTGCGAAGGATTCAATCATCTCCCGCCCATAACGCGGCGCGGCCCGGACGGATCAGTAAATCTGCGTTCCGTCCCGGAACTTTCGCGCGATCTCGGGAGCTATGCCTTCGCGGTCGCGGTCGCGCCGCCGAGCGATGAGACTCGCCACAGTCCAGGGATTGCCGCCATGAGGATCGCCCAGGTTCCGCCTCTGTATGAAGCTGTGCCGCCGCGGTTCTACGGCGGCACCGAGCGGGTAGTGTCCCACCTCACCGATGCGCTCGTGGAACTGGGCCACGACGTGACTCTGTTCGCCAGCGCCGATGCAAGGACCAAGGCCAGGCTCGTCACGGTGCGCGATCAGGCGATCCGCCTGGATCCGGCCCAACTCAAGAGCGACCTGGCCGCCCATATGTCGATGCTGTCGGAGGTGCGCCGGCGGGCCGATGAGTTCGACGTCATCCACTTCCACACCGACATGATCCACTTCCCGTTTTTCGAGGACATGGCCGGCAAGACCGTCACCACCCTGCACGGGCGGCTGGACCTGAAAGACCTGCAGGGGGTCTATGATCGCTGGCCGCAGTATCCTCTGGTCTCCATCAGTGATGACCAACGCCGTCCCCTGGCCTCGGCCAGCTGGGCGGGCACCGTCCACCACGGCATGACCACCGACACCTACGAGTTCCACGAACAGTCGGAGGGCTACCTCGCCTTCCTGGGACGGATTTCGCCGGAGAAACGACCCGACCGCGCCATCGCCATCGCCAAGCGGCTGGGCAAGACGCTGAAGATCGCCGCCAAGGTGGACGCCGCCGACCAGCGCTACTTCCAGGACAAGATCGAACCCTTGATTCTCGGCGATCCGCTGATCCAGTTCATCGGCGAGATCGGCGATGACCAGAAGTCCGCCTTCCTGGGCGGAGCCGACGCCCTGCTCTTCCCCATCGACTGGCCCGAGCCCTTCGGCCTGGTGATGATCGAGGCCATGGCCTGCGGCACGCCGGTGGTGGCCTATGCCTGCGGCTCTGTGCCCGAGGTGATCGAGAACGGGGTCACCGGCTTCATCGTCCACGACGACGAGGAAGCCGTCGAGGCGACGCGGCGGGTCGTCACCCTGGACCGCCGAAAGGTGCGCCAGCAGTTCGAGCTGAAGTACTCGGCCACCGCCATGGCGCGGCGGTATCTTGACCTCTACGCCGGGCTGGGCGCACCCGTCAGCCTCGCCTTCGCTGCAAACGCCTGAGGCAGAGCATATGGACGATCTGGCGCCGGCGCCTGAGGCCCCGGTCGAGCAGGGCGAGTCGGTCGAGCCGCGCACGCCTCACCGCCTGCATGCCCTGAAGGACAAGGACACCTTCGTGGTGGCCGACTCCTATGGCGACATCCTGGGGGCCGGGGACGGCCTGTTCCACAACGATACGCGCATCCTGTCGCGGTTCCGCGTCCTGCTTGGCGACAAGCCTCCGTCGCTGCTGTCGGCTGCCATCGCGCAGGACAATGTGTTCTTCACCTTCAATGGCGCCAACCAGGCCCTCCCCTATCCGGGCGGGCCTATGGGACCGCCGGGCGTGCTGCACCTGGAGCGCAAGCGCTTCCTGTGGGAGGAGCGGCTTTACGAACGGATCACCTGCACCAACTACAGCCGCGACGTGGTGCTTTTGCCGCTCTCCATCGAGTTCGGCGCCGACTTTCACGACATGTTCGAGGTGCGCGGCATGAAGCGCGCCCAGCGCGGCTACACGCTGCCGCCGGCCATCGACGGGCGCCGGGTGCGGTTCACCTATGTGGGCCTGGATCAGGTGGAGCGAACCAGCGTCATCGCCTTCTCCGATCCGCCAGGACGGCTGACCTCAAGCCGGGCCGACTTCATGTACTCCCTGGCGCCCGAGGGAAAGCTGGAGCTCTATCTTGAGATCGGGGCCGTCGAGGGCCTCCCCCCCAACCGCGAGCGGTTCCGCGACGGCGCGGCCCGCGCGCGCTGGGACATGCGGGCAAGACGTCGCCATGGCGCGCGGCTGCGCAGTTCGGGGCGCCTGTTCAACGAGTGGCTGGAGAAATCTCGGGCCGACCTTGCCCTGCTCACCACCCGCATGGAGACCGGGCCCTATCCCTATGCTGGCATCCCCTGGTTCTCCACCGCCTTTGGCCGTGACGCCATCATCACCGCCTGGCAGATTCTTTGGTTCGAGCCCTCCCTGGCCAAGGGGGTCTTGACCTACCTCGCCGCCCACCAGGCCGAGGAGGTTTCAGCGTTCCGCGACTCCGCGCCCGGCAAGATCATGCACGAGACCCGCAAAGGCGAGATGCCGGCCCTGGGGGAGGTGCCCTTCGGCCGTTACTACGGCGGGGTCGACACCACGCCGCTGTTTGTCGCCCTGGCCGGCGCCTATGCCGAGCGGACCGGCGACATGGCGCTGATCGAAGACCTGTGGCCCGCGCTCAAGGCCGCGACGGCCTGGATGGAACACTTTGGCGACACCAATGGCGACGGGCTGATCGACTACGCTCGCGGCCAGGAAAGCGGCCTGGCCAACCAAGGCTGGAAGGACAGCCAGGACAGCGTGTTTCACGCCGACGGTCGGTTCCCCGACGGGCCGATCGCGCTGGTGGAGGTGCAGGGCTACGCCTTCGCCGCCTACAAGGCCATGGCCCACTTCGCCGGGCAGCGGGAGGATCTCGCCAGCCAGAAGCGATGGAGCGAGAAGGCCGAACACATCCGCGAGACAGTGGAGAACCGGTTCTGGATGGAGGACCAGCAGTTCTACGGCATCGCCATCGACGGCGACGGCGCGCTCTGCCGCACTCGGACCTCCAATCCGGGCCACCTGCTGTTCTGCGGCCTGCCGTCACCGGAGCGCGCGAAGAAGGTCACCGAGCAGCTGCTGTCGGCGCGGTTCAATTCGGGCTGGGGCCTGCGGACCCTGGCGACGGGCGAGTCCCGCTACAATCCGATGAGCTATCACAATGGGTCGGTCTGGCCGCACGACACTGCGGTCTGCGCCATGGGCCTGTCGCGCTATGGCGAGCGGGATGGCGTGGTGAACCTGACCTCGGGCCTGTTCGAGACCGCCGCCAGCTTCGAGATGCGGTTGCCTGAGCTATTCTGCGGCTTCGGTCGCAATGCCGGCGAGCCGCCTGTGAACTATCCGGTGGCCTGCCTGCCGCAGGCCTGGGCGGCGGGGTCGGTGTTCATGATGCTGCAGGCCTGCCTGGGGATATGGGTGAACGGCGCGGGTGGGGGCGTCGAGATCACCGATCCGCGCCTGCCCATCGGCATCGATGTCCTGGCGGTGGACGGTCTGCGGGTGGGGGATGAGAAGGTGGACCTGCTGTTCGAGCGGGTCGGCGGCAAGATCGTCGTCCAGGCCCGCGGCCACAGCTCGGCGCCGGTCAAAATCTCCTGAAACGAAATTCGTTCAACCTTGAACGAATTTTCACCGCTTCATCGGCGTATGGGCCAGCCGCAGGATATTGGCCGCGCCGGGGGAGCCCATAGGCAGGCCGGCCAGGATCAGGACCCGATGGCCGGGGGGCGCCAGGCCCATCTCTGTGACAACGGCGACCGCCACCCGGGCCAGGTCCTCGGGATCGGAGATATCGTCGACGACCCGGGATTCCACGCCCCAGGCCAGGGCCAGCCGGCGCGCGGTGGTCAGGCGCGTGGTCAGGGCCAGGGTCGGCTGAAGCGGCCGTTCCCGTGACAGGCGCAGGGCCGTCTGGCCGGTGGTGGTGAAGGCCACCAGGCAGGCGGTGGAGGCGGCCTCGGCGGCGCGACGGGCGGCGGCCACCAGGGCGTCGGCGTCTGCGTCCTCCACCGGATATTCGGCGCGCATCAACTCGGGCCAGCGCGGGTCGCGCTCCACCCGGGTGATGATGCGGTCCATGATGGTCACCGCCTCCACCGGATACTGGCCGGCCGCGGTCTCAGCCGACAGCATGACAGCATCGGCGCCCTCATAGACCGCGCCGGCCACATCGGAGGCCTCGGCGCGGGTGGGGGTGGGGGCCGAGATCATGCTCTCCAGCATCTGGGTGGCGACGATCACCGGGATGCCCCGGGTCCGCGCTGCGCGGATCAGGGATTTCTGCACCACCGGCACGTCCTCGGGGTTCAGCTCGACGCCCAGGTCCCCGCGCGCCACCATGACCGCCTCGCAGAGGTCCAGGATCTCGTCGAGGGCCTCCAGGGCGGCGGGCTTCTCGATCTTGGCCAGGACGCCGGCCCGGCCCTGCACAATCTGCCGCAACTCGGCCATGTCTGAGGCGCGCTGCACGAAGGAGAGGGCCACCCAGTCGACGCCCTGAGAGAGCGCGAAGTTGAGGTCCTCCAGGTCCTTGGGGGTCAGGGCCGGGATCGGGATGGCCAGGCCCGGCAGGTTCAGGCCCTTGTGGTCGGAGAGCGCCTCGCCCGCCACAACGACGGTGTCGGCGAAATCAGGGCCGCACTTGCCCACCTTCAGCCGCACCTTGCCGTCGTCCAGCAGGATGTCGGCGCCGGGCTTCAGAGCCGCGAAGATCTCGGCATGGGGGACACAGACGCGGGAGGCGTCGCCTTCGGTGGTCTTGCGGTCCAGGCGGAAATCCTGTCCCACCTTCAGCCGCACCCGGCCGTCAGCGAACTCACCCAGCCTGAGCTTCGGCCCCTGCAGATCGGCCAGCACGGCCAGGGGACGGCCCACCAGGGCCTCCACGGCGCGGACATTGGCGATGGTGCGGGCGTGGTCCTTGTGGCCGCCGTGGCTGAAATTCACACGGAACACGTCGGCGCCGGCCTCGGCCAGGGCGCGGATCTGCGCCACCTCTCGGCTAGCGGGACCCAGGGTCGCCACAATGCGGGCGCGTCTAGCGCGGATCATCTGGTCTCCCTGCCAAATCGCGTTGCGTCGAACGGTTCGATGCTTATCAAAAGACCACCCTGCGGTCAGGGCGCATCTGCCGCACGTGCGTCATGAACCAAACACACAGGTCGAGGATTCGGAGCACATGACCCAGACTCTCGACCTCTTTCCCATCGGCAACTGTGCGGCCAGCGCCCTTATCGACCGTTCCGGGCGATTCGTCTGGGCCTGCACGCCACGTGTGGACGGCGATCCGACCTTCTGCGCCCTGCTGTCGGGGGAGAAGTCAGAGGAGCAGGGCTTCTGGTCGATCGAAGTCGACGACATGGCCAGCGTCCGCCAGCACTATGTCCGCAACACCCCGATCCTGATCACCGAGATCACCGACAAGTCCGGCGCGGTGGTGGAGATCATCGACTTCGCCCCGCGCTACCGGCAGTTCGGGCGGGTCTACCGGCCCATGGCCTTCGTGCGGAAGATCCGTCCGATCAGCGGCACGCCCCGCATCCGTGTGCGCATGCGGGCGATGGTGAACTGGGGCGAGGCGCCGGCCACGATCACCACGGGCTCCAACCACCTGCGCTATGTGGGCGGCGAAATGACCCTGCGGCTGACCACCGAGGCGTCGGTGTCGCACATCCGCGAAGAGCGGCTGTTCCGGCTGGAGGAGCCGTTCTCCATGTTCCTCGGCCCCGACGAGGGGTTCGACGCCGACGTGGCCGCCACCACCGAGCGGATGTTGACCGAGACCACCCACTATTGGCGCGCCTGGGTGAGGACCCTGTCGGTGCCCCTGGAGTGGCAGGAGGCGGTGATCCGGGCCGCCATCACCCTGAAGCTCTGCGCCCATGAGGAGACCGGGGCCATCGTCGCGGCCCTGACCACCTCGATCCCCGAGCACGAGGGCAGCGAGCGCAACTGGGACTATCGCTACTGCTGGCTGCGGGACGCCTATTATGTGGTCCAGGCCTTGAACAGGCTGGGCGCGGCGGACCTGCTGGAAAACTACCTGGTCTATCTGCGCAACGTCATCGACTCGGCGAAGGGGGGCCACGTGCAGCCGCTCTACGGGGTGGGTCTGGAACCCTCCCTGGTGGAGCGGTTCGCCGACCACCTACCCGGCTATCGCGGCATGGGGCCCGTGCGAGTGGGCAACCAGGCGCACGAGCATCTGCAGCACGATGTGTACGGCCAGATCGTGTTGTCCACCGTCCAGGCCTTCTTCGACCAGCGCCTGTTCCGGCCGGCGACCGTGGAAGACTTCCGCGCCCTGGAGCCGGTGGGCGACCGGGCCTTCGAACTGCACGACCAGCCCGACGCCTCGCTCTGGGAGTTCCGCGGCCGGGAGAACGTCCACACCTATTCGGCGGTGATGTGCTGGGCGGCCTGCGACCGGCTGGGCAATGCGGCCCGGCAGCTGGGCCTGATGGAGCGCGCCGACTTCTGGAACGGCCGCGCGGCCAAGGTGCGCGAGACCATCGAGGCGGGCGCCTACAACGAGACGCTGGGCCGCTTCGCCGCCACCTTCGGCGGCGATGAGCTGGACGCCTCGCTGTTGCAGCTGGTGGACCTGCGCTTCGTGTCGCCCGAGGACCCGCGCATGGCCGCCACCATCAAGGCGGTGGAGGACGGCCTGCGGCGCGGCCCCTACATGCTGCGCTACGCCGTTCCAGACGACTTCGGCGAGCCCAAGACCGCCTTCAACATCTGCACCTTCTGGCTGATCGAGGTGCTGCACATGTCGGGCCGCACCGAGGAGGCGCGCCAGCTGTTCGAGGAGATGCTCGGCCGGCGCACGGCGGCGGGCCTGCTGTCGGAGGACATCACCCTGGATGGGGCCGAACTTTGGGGCAACTATCCGCAGACCTACTCCCTGGTGGGGCTGATCAACTGCGCCAACATGCTCAGCCGCCCCTGGACCAGTGTCCGGTGAATCCTTTTTGGGGTGGGGGCGTTTCGTCCTCACAGGAGCGCCCCATGAACCACCGCCATTTCTCCGCCCGCGCCGTAACGGAGGGCCAGCAGCGCGCCTATGACGTGATGGGCCCCGACTTCGAGACCGCCGCCTTGGAGTTCGTCGACCGCTGGCACCCCCAGCCCGACGAGGACGGTGACGTCGAGGTGGTGGTCACCGACACCGAGACCGGCGAGCGCCATTGCTTCCGCATCGACCTAGGGTCTGGCGAAGCCGAGGCCTGCGGCTAGAGACCTAGTCGTACCAAGCGCGCTCGGACCGCTCGATGAGGGCGAAGGCGCCGGCCGGACCCCAGCTGCCGGCGGCGTAGGGCTTGGGCGCCATGCCGCTGTCGGCCCAGGCGGCCTCGATGCCGTCGATCCAGGTCCAGGCCTGCTCCACCTCGTCGCGGCGCACAAACAGCGTGCCGTTGCCGTGCATGACGTCCAGCAGCAGCCGCTCATAGGCGATACGCCGGCGCGCGTTGGGGCCCGAATAGGCGCGCAGCAGCGAAAGGGACAGCGGCAGGGACTGCAGCCGCATGCCCCCCTGGGTCAGGCCCGGCGCCTGGTTCATCAGGGTCAGCTCGATGTCCTCGTCGGGCTGAAGGTCGATCACCAGGCGGTTGGCCACCAGGTCGGCCTTGGCGTGGTCGCCGAAGATCGAGTGGGGCACGGGTTTGAATTGGATGGCGATCTGGGTGCGGCGCTCGGGCAGGCGCTTGCCGGTTCGCAGGAAGAAGGGCACGCCCGCCCAGCGCCAGTTGTCGATATCGGCCCGCAGGGCGACGAAGGTCTCGGTGTTGCTGGCTTGGCCGCGTTCGGCCTCGTAGCCGGCCGCGGAGGAGCCCCCCACCACGCCCGGCGTGTACTGGCCGCGCACGCTGATCGACTGCACATCGGCCCGGGTGAACGGCCGCAGGGATCTCAGCACCTTGACCTTCTCGTTGCGCAGGGACTCCGGCGCCATGTCGGAGGGCGGCTCCATGGCCACCAGGCAGAGGAGCTGGAGCATGTGGTTCTGCACCATGTCGCGCAGGGCGCCGTACTCGTCGTAATAGGGCCAGCGGTCGCCGACCCCTTCGGTCTCCGCCACGGTGATCTGCACGTGGTCGATGGTGAGGTTGTTCCACAGGGGCTCGAACAGGGTGTTGGCGAAGCGCAGGGCGATCAGGTTCTGCACCGTCTCCTTGCCCAGATAGTGGTCGATGCGGAACACGCTCTGTTCCGGGAAGACCGCACCCACCGCGTCGTTGATGACGATTGAGCTCTGCAGGTCCCGCCCAATGGGCTTTTCGAGCACGATCCGGGAGTTCGGCCCCCCGAGCCCCGCGGCTCCCAGGGCCGCACACACCGGGGCGAACAGGCTGGGGGAGAGGGCCAGGAAGAAGATCGGCGTCTTGGCGGACCCCAGCGCCTTTTTCAGCGCGGCCACGCCGGCCGGCTTGGTGGCGTCGCCGCCGACATAGTCCAGCCGGGCGGCGAACCGCTTCCAGACCTTGGCGTCCACGGCGCCGGCGCGGATCTTCACCGCGTCATGCACCTGATCGGCGAAGGCCTGGGTGGTCATATCGGCCCGAGCCGTAGCGATGACGCGGAAGTCGTCGGCGAGAAATCCGTCGGCGTCGAGGAAGTAGAGCGACGCGAAGAGCATCCTCTGGGCGAGGTCGCCCGTGCCGCCGAACAGCACGATCACATCGGCCGTGGGGAATTGCGCCATCGCGTCACCTTTCGCGAACCTTCAGATGCAAACCGCGCATAGCTGCGTTCGCCCCCGCAACGTCAAGCCCGCTCATTCGTTCTCTCTAGCCAACAGAGGATTGAACCGTAACCGTGAGCGTTTCTGCTCGCGTGACCGGGGTTATGTAATTCATGAGTGTGACCGAGCTGGATTTCCGACCTGACGCGCCGCCCGCACCCCTTGTCCTGCGGAACGCCGCGCTGTTCCTCGATCTTGACGGCACCCTGGCTCCGATCGCCGCGCGGCCTCAGGATGTGGCGCCCGATCCGCGCCGGACAGACATTCTGGAAAAATTGATGGGCAGGCTTGAGGGCCGCCTGGCGGTGGTCAGCGGCCGCACCCTCGCCGACATCGACCGCATCCTGGAAGGCTGCGTGCCGGCCGTGGCCGCGGTACACGGTCTGGTGTTCCGCGGCGCCGACGGCGCGGTCACCCAGGCCGCACCACACCCCGCCCTTCCCCAGGCCGTCGCCGCCTTGCGCCGGTTCGCCGCCGACCATCCGGGCATGCTGGTGGAGGACAAGCTGCTGTCGGCGACGCTGCACTATCGCGGCGACCCCGAGCATGGCGAGGCCGCCCGCGCCGAGGCCGAACGCGTCGCCGCCCTCACGGGCCTCGCCGTTCAACCCGGCGACATGGTGATGGAATTGCGCACGCCGGGACCCACCAAGGGCGATAGCGTCGAGACCTTCCTGACCCGCGCGCCCTTCAGCGGCGCGACGCCGATCTTCCTGGGGGACGATCTCACCGACGAGGACGGCTTCGCGGCCGTGCGACGGCTGGGCGGGTTCGGCGTGTTGGTTGGCCCGGCGCGTCTCACCGCCGCGCGCCTGCGCCTGGATGACGTGGACGCCGCCCTGGCTTGGCTGGAGGCGGCGCGATGAGCCGGCTGATCGTCGTTTCCAATCGGGTCAATCCGCCTACCGGCAAGGGCGATGAGACGGTCGGGGGCCTGGCCATGGCCCTGTCGGCGGCGCTGCGGGAGTATTCCGGCCTCTGGTTCGGCTGGAGCGGCAAGACCATCGACACGTTCACCGGCGAACTGAACGTGGAACGCTGCGACGGGGTGACGGTGGCCACCCTCGATCTCGAAGAAACCGACCTCAACGAGTATTACAACGGCTACGCCAACAAGACCCTGTGGCCCCTGTTCCACTATCGCCAGGACCTGACCGCCTATGACCGGTCCTATGGCGAGGGCTACGAGCGGGTGAACCAGCGCTTCGCCGAGACCCTGGCCCCGCTGATCGAGCCCGACGACCTGGTCTGGGTGCACGACTATCACCTGATCCCGCTGGCTCGGGAGCTGCGGAAGCTGGGGGTGAAGAACCGGATCGGCTTTTTCCTGCACATCCCCTGGCCCGCCCACCAGTTGATGGTCACCCTGCCCGGCCACCAGAAACTGGTTCAGTCCCTGTTCGACTACGACCTGGTGGGCTTCCAGACCGCTGACTATCGCCAGGCCTTCGAGGAGTATGTGCTCTCCGAGGCCAGGGGTGTGATGGTGGGATCGGACCTGCGCGCCTTCGGCCGCACGGTGAAGGTGGGCGCCTTCCCCATCGGGGTCGACGCCGCCGAGTTCGCCGAGATGGCCAAGAGCGAACGGGCCTGGCGCACCTACAATGTCATGATGGCCCACACCGCGTTCCGGAGCCTGATCATCGGCGTCGACAGGCTGGACTACTCCAAGGGGCTGGAGGAGCGGTTCGCCGGCTTCGAGCAGTTCCTGGCTGACAACCCCGACATCCGCCGCGAGGTGCTGTTCCTGCAGATCGCCCCGGTGAGCCGGGAAGGGGTCGAGGCTTATCAGGAGATCCGGGCACGCCTGGATTCTCTGTCAGGCCGCATCAACGGCGAGTATGCCGACATCGACTGGAACCCGGTCCGATATGTGAACAAGACCTACCGCCGCGACGAGCTGGCGGGGGTCTACCGCGCGGCCCGGGTGGCGCTGGTGACGCCGCTGCGGGACGGCATGAACCTGGTGGCCAAGGAGTTCGTGGCCGCGCAAAATCCCGAGGACCCCGGCGTGCTGATCCTGTCGCGGTTCGCCGGCGCCGCCGACCAGTTGAAGCAGGCGCTGATGGTCAATCCCAACAGCCCGGAAGAGATCGCCGAGGCCCTGAAGCGGGCCTTGGCCATGGCGCTGCCAGAACGGATCGCGCGCTGGGAACAGATGTTCGAGAACGTCACCCGCGAGGATGTCAGCGCCTGGCGCGACGCCTATGTCGGGGCCTTGTCCGGCGTGCGGGAAACCCACACGGCGTTGGCGAGCTAGGCGCTAGGCTTTTCCGAGACCCGCTCAACCGCCCGCCAACTGTGGACTGCGGCGGAGATGAACCCCACCAGGCCCGCGAACGCCTGCATGGTCTTCCAGGCGGCGTCCACCAGAGGGCTGCCGAACACCTGCTCGGTCACCACGTAGAGCAGCCTTCCGACCGTGATGCGGAAGGCGGCGTAGGCGCTGGAATACTCGATGGATACGTCCGCGACCCAGGCGCCCGCGATCACGCCAAGCACCGGCGCCCAGAGCAGGGGCAAGGCGAGGCCTAGCGCGAAGATGATCAGCACCGCCTTGGTGAGCGGAGTCTGCTTGCGCGACAGCACGTGGATCACGAACCCCACCAGGATCAGACCCAGCACCGGGAGAGTCCCGGTCAGCAGCATGTCCGCCGCGCGGATGTAGTCGATCCTGGCCAGCTTCCAGGCGATGAGGGCGCAGGCCAGGACCAGCGCGAACGCCGCCAGCCACACCAGGCCATACTGTCGAAGACGCAGGCGGATCAGGGTGAGGTTCAGCATCGGGCCTCAGTCTGGATGGTCGGCCGCGCTGGCGGGCGCGACGTGGGGCGGGAAGGCCTGGCCGATGGGACCATACTTCGCACGCGCCGCCTCCACCCTGGCGGTCATGTCGGCGAGCGCCTTCGGATGCAGGGACGCCACGCTGTAGGTCTCGCCGGGGTCGGACCCCATGTCGAACAGCAAGGGATAGCGGTCCAGCGGCACATCATGGGTCCGGTAGTAGGACCGCACGACATACTTCCAGCGCGCAGTGCGGACGGCCGCGACATGGGTGTTGTCGAACAGCACGATCTGCCCGTTTGGCGAGGCCGCGCCTTGGGTCATCACCGCGCTCAGGTCTGCGCCGTCCAGTTCGCGGTCGGCGGGGGACGCGATCCCCGCCATGGCCAGCAGGGTGGGCAGGATATCCAGGTTGCTGGAGAGCGCGTCGGTGACGACCCCGGCCGGCAGGGTTCCCGGCTGACGGGCGATGAAGGGCACGCGGAACCCTCCGTCCCAGGCCGAGCCACCCTTGCGGTCGCGGAACGGGCCGGAAGACCCCTCGAACCAGGGACCATTGTCGGAGGTGAAGATGACCAGGGTGTCTTCGTCGAGGCCGAGCTCTTTCAGCCTGGCCAGCAGGCGCCCGACATTGAGGTCTATCTCCTCCACCACCTCGCCATAGGCGCCGCCCGGGGAGCCGGTGAGGTCGTCGGGATTGGGCTTCAGCGGGATGTGCGGGGCGGTCAGGGTGACCAGGGCGAAGAAGGGCCGATCACGGTTCTCCTCCGCAAACGCGATCGTCTGTTCAAAGAAGGTCTGGGTCAGCTTGGCGAAGTCGGGCTTGGGCTCGATGACCTCGACCGTCGCCCCCTCCCCTGCATAGAGCGCCAGCGGCTTCATGTCGTGGCTGTAGGGCAGGCCGTAGAAGCGGTCGAAACCATGGACCGTCGGCGGCCAGTGGGGCGCTACATGGCCCAGGTGCCACTTGCCGATCAGGGCGGTGGCGTAGGCGTCGCCGAGCGCCGTGGCGATGGTGATCTCGCTCAGCGGCAGGCCGGTGGTGTCGGCGGGCTGGATCACCTCGTGGGCCAGCCCCGAGCGGATCGCGTAGCGGCCGGTGAGCAGGCCGGCCCGCGACGGGGTGCAGACATTGGCCGAGGCGTAGAAGTCGGTGAACCTGACCCCCTCGGCGGCCATCTGATCGAGGTGCGGTGTGCGGATGATGGTCCCGCCGTCGCAGCCGAGGTCGCCATAACCGAGGTCGTCGGCCAGGATGACGATGAAGTTGGGTTGGCGGCTGGTCATTTCGCCAGCTCCAGGGTCGGCAGGGCGGCGGCCTCCTGGGCGTCCAGGCGAGACTTGCGGAAGTTGGTGCGGACACCGCTCGGGGCGCCGAACTCCATAAGCTGGTCGGACGCGGGATCATAGGCGGGCCAGCCGGCGCAGTCTGGCTTGCCGGTCTTGGCGAACGCCACCCAGCATCCGTGCATCAGGGTGGCCATGGCCTGGTCGTCGGGCTTGATCATGCTGATCGGGGTCCGGCGGCCCCAGTACTCGAAGACGTACTGGATCTCCGCGGCGTGGAAGGCCCGGGTCACCATCGGGCGGAAACGCGAGCCGACATAGGAGAAGTGGTAGAGCCAGACGGGCTTTCCCTTGGCGGCCTTGGCGGCCGTCCAGCGCGCCGGCGCCCCGAAGGCCCGGTCGGTGAAGACCGCGCGGCCCAGGGCCTCGTCGCTCTGGGCGGACTCCTCGGCATAGATGGCGCGTGCAGCAGGCGGCAGGGCCTTGCCGACAGCCGCCGCGCTTAGGCCGAACTCGCTCATCAGCGAGTCCTCGCCGGAATTGGAGCCGATGATCAGGGGCACGTCATTGGCGCGGCCCGCGGCGAAGGCCTGGGCCGGGGTCTGGGTCATCAGCCGGCCATCGACGAAGGGCCCGAAATCGCCGTCGGCCTTGGCGATGAGATCGGCGGCGGGAACAGCGCGGAGCTGATCGGCGGTGGGGGCCGACAGACCCAGGGCGGCGGCGGCCTTCACCCCTTCGGCCTCCTTGTCGTCCAGGGTCGTGGGAGCGCCCCAGCCGCCGCCCGATTGCACGACCGCCTTCTTGTAGAGGCCCTTGGACTTCGGCGTGGCCAGCAGGACCAGCGTGCTGCCGCCGCCGGCGCTCTCGCCGAACACGGTGACATTGGCGGGGTCGCCGCCGAAGGTCCTGATGTTGCGCTTCACCCATTCCAGGGCGCCGATCTGGTCCATCAGGCCATAGTTTCCGACCGCCTGGCCGGAGCCGGCCGCCTGGGTCAGGGCCGGGTGGGCGAAGTAGCCGAGCGGGCCCAGGCGGTAGTTGATGGCCACCAGCACCACCCCGTCGCGGGCGAAGTTGGAGCCGTCATAGATCCAGCCGGCGCCATAGCGGTGGGAGCCGCCGTGCAGCCAGACCATCACCGGCGCCTTCCTGGCCCCCTTGGGCGCGAAGACGTTGAGCTGCAGGCAGTCCTCGCTCATCGGCCCGTTGGCGCTGCCGGAATTGGGGGCGCCGTCGGCGCGCATTGTCTGCATGCAGGAAACCCCGGCCTTGGTCCCGTCCCGCTCTCCGGTCCAGGGAACCACCTTGGCGGGCGGCGCCCAGCGAAGGGGCCCGACGGGCGGGGCGGCATAGGGGATGTTCCGGTAGATGGCCGCGGTCGCGGTTTCGGTTCCGACAACGACGCCGCCTTCCACGGTCACCTTGGCCGACTGCGCCAGGGCCGGGGCGGCGACGAGCGCCAGGATCGTGGAAAACACGGCGAGCTTCATGGGTTTCGTCCCCGGGCGGCCTGAAATGCGGTCGGCCATCTTGAAATGTCGGGCCGAACCATTCGCCGGGCGCAGGGCGCGGTCAAGACCACGACCTAGTGGAAATCGCGGCTGTGGATCAGGCCCCCCGCCTTGCGTCCGGAATCCGCCGCCGGCCCCTCGTCGCGCAGGCGGGCGGTGAGGTGGGAGAGGTCGGTGAAGCTCTTGGCCACCAGGTGGACCACATCGCTCTCGATC